>NZ_CP127247.1:1704537-2018056 GCF_030285785.1 Parasedimentitalea psychrophila
GCAGTTACGATTGTGGCGCCGCGGCAATCCCGGCTATCGGAGCTTTACCGTGTTGCGCCACCCGGTAGCGCGGGCGCATGCTGTGTTTTGCGAGAACATTTTACCTGCGGGTCCGGGAAAATTCAGCAAGATCCGTGAAACGCTGCGCAAGCGATTCAAGCTGCCGATTCCCAAGGAGGGTCCGAACCAGAATTATAGTAAGGCGGATCACCGGGCTGCCTTTGAGTGTTTTCTGGATTTCCTGCGGGCAAACCTGGCTGGGCAGACCGCCATTCGGGTGGATGCCGCCTGGGCCAGCCAGTCACAGGTGCTGTCGGGATTTGTCGAGCTGGGCTCACCGGACCTGGTGCTGCGTGAGGATGAGATGGGTGAGGAGCTACCCCATTTGGCCCGCCGTATAGGCCGCATGCAGCCGACTGAACTGGCCTTGGCTGCGGCAGACCAACCCTATGCTTTGGATGAAATTTACGACGCTGCTTTGGAGGATAAAATCGCCAAGATCTATCAGCGCGATTATGTGATGTTTGGATTTGGCCCCTGGCGGTAACCGGCATCTAAAGACGTTAGTTTAAGTTGGGGCCAGAGTTTAAGGTGGGGCCAGAGTTTAAGTTGGGGGCCAGCCCCCTTGGGCTCCGCCCGCTCGCAGACAAAACCATCCCCCAGATGGTTTTCAAGATGCCTGCTCGCCCCCCGGGATATTTTTAGCCAGATGAAATGCGGATCCTGGGCGTCGCGTCAAGCGGCCTGGACCGACTGGTTTTCAGTGAGGATTGTGTAGAGTGTTGCGGCATCCGGGTTGGCGCGCAGCTTGGTGCAGAAGCTCTGCTCGCGCAGGGTGCGCGAGACCAGCGCCAGCGCCTTGAGGTGTTCGACGCCGGCGTCCTCGGGGGCAAACAGTGAAAAGGCAATGTCCACAGGCTGCCGGTCAACCGAGCCAAAGTCGAGCGGTTTTTCCAGGATGACAAAAACGCCGACGACATCTTGGACACCGCTGATCCGGGCGTGAGGCAGGGCAACCCCGTGGCCAACCCCAGTGGGGCCGAGGCTCTCGCGATCCAGCAAGGCCTCGACTGTTGAGGGCGCCTGTAGGGCATAGGCCGAGTTTGCGACGTCAGCAATTTCCTGAAACAGTCGTTTTTTGCTGGAGACCGAGCCGATAACACGCACGGCCTCTGGCTTGAGGATGTTGGAAAGTTGCATTGCCCTGTGCTCCGCTTGGGTGCCCCGAAGGGCACCTAGGGTTATCTAAGTTTATGGATCGATCCAGCCGATATTTCCATCGTCCCGTCGATAGACCACATTGAGTCCATTCTGTCCTTCTGGGCGGAAAATCAGCACTGGAGCGCCTGCCAGCTCCATCTGCATCACCGCTTCTCCAACCGACAAAGAGGGGATTTTAGTTTCCATCTCGGCCACAATGATTGGTTGCAGCGAAGAAGGCTCCTCGTCTGTATGAGCGTCCTCTGAAGCGAGGATATAGGAGTTGGCGGCTGAAAGTTCAACCGGCTCGCTGCGATCACGGTGATGATCCTTGAGACGGCGTTTGTAGCGGCGAAGTTGCTTCTCCATTTTTTCGCAGCAGCTATCAAACGCAGCATAGATCTCAGTTTCGTGCGCCTTGGCCTGGGCGGTGAGCCCGGTCGACAGATGCACAGTTGCTTCGCACACATATTCATGCGCCGAACGGGAAAAGACCACATTGGCGTCGGTCGGGCGCTGGGCGTATTTTGCCACTGCCGCGCCGAGTACGGTCTGCACATGAGTCTGCAGGGCCGTGCCAATGTCGATCTGTTTTCCGCTGATTTGGTAACGCATGTGATCTCCTTCACGAATTGACATCCAAAGCTCCAATCGGACCGGGTCCGACAGGCAAAACTAGCTCAGGACGCGGGGAATAGGCAAAACCGATGGTTGCATCCGACCGGGCCTTGTTTCCAAGGTCTGAACCGGAGATGCGTCAAACGGGACTTTTGCCATAGGTCAATTCGATGCCAAGATGGCGGAAGAGTCAATGGAAAACCTGACATTACCCCCGGGGCACATAATCGGCTTCGGCGTGTTCTGGCCGATCAAAGAGGGCCCATTATCAATCAGGAGATGCGGAAATTGTCGCCCAGGTAAACCCGGCGCACGTTTTCGTTTTCGACCACTTCCTCCGGGGTGCCGGACATCAGCACCTGGCCATCGTGCAGGATATAGGCGCGATCGACAATTTCCAGTGTTTCGCGCACGTTGTGGTCGGTGATCAACACCCCGATGCCGCGTTTTTTAAGATCGGAGACCAGGTGGCGGATATCGCCAACCGAAATCGGATCAACGCCGGCAAAGGGTTCGTCGAGCAACAGGTATTTGGGGTCAGCGGCCAGACACCGGGCGATTTCAACCCGGCGCCGCTCGCCACCGGACAGCGCCAGCGCCGGTGCGCGGCGCAGGTGCTCGATGGAGAAATCCGACAGCAGTTCTTCGAGCCGCTCGCGGCGCATGTGGGCATGGGGCACGGCGATGTCGAGCACTGCTGAGATGTTGTCTTCGACCGAAAGGCCGCGAAAAATCGACATTTCCTGCGGCAGATAGCCGATCCCCAACCGGGCGCGGCGGTACATTGGCAGGGTGGTGACGTTCTGTCCGTCGATGGTGACTTTGCCCGCCTCGGGGAACACCAGACCGGCGATGGCGTAGAACGTGGTGGTTTTTCCCGATCCGTTTGGGCCGAGCAGCGCAGTGACCTCGCCCCGGTCCAGCGTCATGCTGACGTCACGGATCACCACTTTCTTGCGGTAAGATTTGCGCAGCTTTTCGATGCGGAGACCGGAGGATCCCGCGGTGACAGTCAGTTTAGGCTTGGCCATTCAATTGCCGCCGTCGGGGTTGAGGATGGTTTTGACACGGCCAGACATCTGGGCCGTCCCATCACTCAGGTTCACCACCATCCGAGTGGAGGTGAGGGTGCTGTTGCCTTGGCTGAGCAAGACATTGCCGGTCATCACGACGGTGCCACTGTCGATGGAATATTCGGCGTGCTCGGCTTCGGCGGCGTCCGGGCCGTTGACCAGGATCACGTTGCCAATCGCCTCCAGCTGCTCGATGCCCTTTTGCTCGGGCTTATAGGACACCAGAACTTTGTCGGCAGACAGGCGCATCACGCCCTGGATGACCAGAACATTGCCCTCAAACTGGGCTGATCCGTCGATCTGGTTGACTTCTAGCGTGTCGGCGGTGACTTCCACCGGCAATGAGGGATCACCCTTGATGGTGCCAAAGGCGATCGAGGCGGACTGGGCCGAGGCGATGCCCGAAATAAGGACCAGCGGCAGGCAGACTATCAAGGCACGAAAATATGACACAAGCTATCTTTCTGATGTTCTAGGAACGTATACCAGTTTTACCCCGTTATTGAATAGCATATGCAAGGGACCGCCTTCGGTTTTTGTCTGCAATTGCATGGATCCGGCGTTTAGGGTGCCTATGGGGCCAGTGGCTTGCACCGGGCCGGGGCTGTCGGCTGACAGACCGCTGAGGGTGGCATTTAGCAGATCGGTTGTCACCAGTAGCCCCGCAGCCGAAGTGATTTCGACATGGCCAGAGAAGCTTGCAAGGTCATTTTCCAGCTGCACTGCGCCGCTGTCCGAGCTGAGTGTCAGCTGGCCACCATCGGCCATGCTGATGACGGCCACCAAATCGGTTGCCACCGCAGGTGAGGTCGGCCCGCCGGGGCGCGCTATGCTGGCCGTTACCGTGATTGCGTCCCCCTGTGAGGTGGTGCCGGAAAAATAGGGCGCGGTGATCTGCTGGCCGCGCATACGTTCTTCGATTTCATGCGCGGCAAAGGGGATCGTGGCCTTGGTGTTGACGCTCCGCGAAATGAGAAACAGGGTGGACAAGAGGGCCAGTGCTGCCAGCGGTAGCAGCACCTTAAGAAAGGTGACCATGCGTGAATAGCGGTCCATGTCCTGCTCCTCCCCCTGCGGTCTAGCCCAGACCGACGCGCAGGCAGTCGTGAATGTGCAGCAGGCCTTCGGCGGGTTGCTGGCTGTCGGGATCCACCACAAACAGACAGGTGATCTTGCGCTGGTTCATGATCGCCACAGCTTCCTCGGCCAGGGCTCCGGGCGCGATCGTGGTGGGAGCGGCGGTCATCACTTCTGCCGCGGTAAGGGACAGCAACCCGTCCATGTGGCGCCGCAGGTCACCGTCGGTGATAATCCCGGCGAGCCGTCCGTCCAGATCGGTAACGCCAACCACACCAAAGCCTTTTTGGCTGATTTCGATCAGCGTGTCAGACATCGGGGCGCTCAACGCGACAGTTGGCAGGGCGTCGCCGCCATGCATCAGGTCGCGTACCTTGGACAGGCGCGCACCCAGTTTGCCACCGGGATGGAAATCCCGGAAATTTTCGGGGGTGAAGTCGCGATGCTCCATCAGGGCAACGGCCAGCGCGTCGCCAAGGGCGAGGGTCATGGTCGTCGAGGTCGTCGGCACGATACCAGATCCGCAGGCCTCGGGGGCGGCGGGCAGCAGCAGCGCCACATCGGACTGTTTCAGCAGGGTGGATTGGGCCCGGCTGGCGACCCCGATCAACGGAATACTAAAGCGGCGGGTATAGGCGATCATATCGGCCAACTCGGGTGTCTCGCCGGAATTGGACAGCATCAACACCACGTCGCCCTGTGCCATCATCCCCAGATCGCCGTGGCTGGCCTCGGCCGGGTGGACAAAATGCGCCGGGGTGCCGGTGGAGGCCAGGGTGGCGGCGATCTTGCGGGCAATATGGCCCGATTTGCCCATGCCCGAGATGATCACTCGGCCAGTGGCGTTCAGCAATGTCTCAACGGCGCGGTCAAAGCTGTCATCCAGCCCGTCGGCCAGTTGCTGCAGTGCCTGCGATTCGATGGTGATGACGCGGCGGGCTATTTCCTGAAAATTGCTCATGAGTGGGCAAAGATATCGGTTTCGGGCCAGCCGGCCAGGTCCAGCTGGGCGCGCATGGGCAGGAAGTCGAAACAAGCCTGCGCCATTTCTGTGCGGCCTTCGCGGGCCAGACGTTTGTCCAGCTCGCTGCGCAGCTGGTGCAGGTGCAATACGTCCGAGGCGGCATAGTCCAGCTGGGCCTTGGTCAATTTAGGTGCTCCCCAGTCGCTCATCTGCTGCTGCTTGGAAATATCGACGCCGATCAATTCCTGCGTCAGGTTTTTCAGCCCGTGCCGGTCGGTATAGGTGCGGATCAGTCGGCTGGCGATCTTGGTGCAATAGACCGGTGCCGTCAGCGCGCCAAAGGCGTTGAACATGGCGGCGATGTCGAAGCGGCCAAAGTGGAACAGTTTCAGCACCTCTGGATCTTCCAGCATCCGGCACAGATTGGGGGCCTCGGTCTGGCCCTTGGCGACCTGAACAATATGGGCATTGCCGTCGCCGCCGGACATCTGGATCACACAGAGCCGGTCGCGGTGCGGGTTCAACCCCATGGTTTCACAGTCGATGGCAACAATCGGGCCAAGGTCAAGCCCGTCGGGCAGGTCATTTTGATACAGGGTATTGGCCACTGGGATTGTCCTTTGTTGCTGCCGCTATTGGGCGTCTTGAGCTGGAAATAGGCGCTTTGGCCTGCAAACTCAACTGCGCTGCATTAAGCGCATACCGGGCGCGTGCAATAGAGGCAATAATCGGCCAACTCCCGCCTGCTGCGGGATGGCACGGGTGATGTCGTGGACCAGTATATATTTTGGATTTAATGGTGCCCAGAAGAGGACTCGAACCTCCACGACCTTGCGGTCACTGGCACCTGAAGCCAGCGCGTCTACCATTCCGCCATCTGGGCACGGGGTAGTGGGGGCCGTATAGGTCAGGGTGATGTGGGCGTCAAACGAAAAAAGCGCAGTGCAGAAATGTGCAGCAAGATCCGGGAAACCTGCCAGTCCCGGCAGGTATTGGAGGGGGCCTTGGGGCTCGGGAGCTGCTGTCATAGGGTGAGCCCGGGAATACACAGCGCCATGAAGACGCTGAGGATCGAACCGCTTGGTTTTCTCGCCCTTGCCCACAGGCCGCCATCAATGAGACCTGCAGCGGCAGAATGTCTGGTGGCGCCTACAGAGGCCGGAGTAACGATCATGGGCGACATCGCGGAACATCGACCGCTTATCACTGTCCCTATGTGGCAGGGATTGGGGCTGCGGCTTTGCGGGTTGATCGCGGGATTCGATTGGTCTGCTGATGTCAGGGATATATGGTGCCAGAAGAGGACTCGCAGGTTTCCCATAACGCATTGAATTATAAAGTGTAATACACGTGCGCCATTTCTTGGCGATGGCAATGTGATAGGTTTCTTCGAACTTACTGATTGCCGACCTCAGGAGTTGACTGGAGAAATGGCATAATTGGGGGGGGCGGACTTTCGCTACAATACAGCATAACCGTCAATTCGGGCGGGAATCTGACCTTGGCTGCGGGTGCAAAACGGTCCAATGAATTCCCCAAACCGGCTCTCTGTTTGCAGAGAAGTCAAGGATCTGGCGTTCGCGCCGGGTCAATTCTTCAGGTCGAAACCCTTCGATAGCAACCTTGAAGTCAATAGGAGTGTCACGGGTGGTTGCCGCCTTGCTGTGATCGCCCTTGTAGGGGTCTAAGCGAAAATACCCCGCCTCATAGGCTTTGCGGATAGGTTTATCATCAATCCCCTGATCCATGTTTTGCGGCGTCGAGTGCTGAAGAACAATTGGTCTGAACTTACTGGTATATATGACAATTCATTGCATATCGTGCGACAGGCATCGATCCTGATTTTGTAATGGCCCATATTTTCAAAACCCATATGGATTTGGTCTCAACTGATCGGCGTTATGCCAAGGGCGCCAAGAAACGCCTGAAAATCATTGATGAAATTATGGCCATGCGCCCGTGTAACCGTCGTGAAAAACTGCATTTTCAAGCTCTGAAAATTTGGCTTGGTGGTGATTTGTGGAAAGTAAGCAAAGCGCTGGATGAGCTTTTGGAGAAATTTCCGACCGATATCCTGGCACTTTGGATGGGGCACCAGATCGACTTTTATCTGGGGGATTCAAAAAATATCCGAGACCGTATTGCAAGTTGCATACCATATTGGGATCCGGAGCACCCCTTGTACAGCTTTGTAATGGGAATGTATTCTTTCGGGCTTGAAGAAGCACATGAATTTGAAAAAGCTGAAGACGTGGGCATGGCGGCACTTGAAAGCAATCCTGAAGATGTCTGGAGTATCCACGCAGTTGCGCATGCTTTAGAGATGCTGGGCCGTTTCGATAGAGGGGCTGACTTCATGGAGAACAGGTTGCATGATTGGAGTGAAATCAACTTCCTCGTCTCTCACAACGCTATTCACACCATTTTGTATCGTTTGGAACAAGGCCAGCTGGATCGTTGTGTTCAATTATTTGACACTTTTGTACTGCCGAAATGTGAAAAAAAGCCGGCGCTTTTGGGGTTGGTGGATGGGTCTTCGGCTCTTTGGAGATTGTTCCTCGAAGACGTCGATGTGGGCGACCGCTGGCTCGAACTTGCCAATCACTGGCATCCATCGGCTGATCAGGCGTTCTATTCATTCAATGATGTCCATGCGATGATGGCCTTTGTGGCAAGCGGAGACGATAAAGCCGCTGATGCGATGATTGATACACTAAATGCTTATATTGTTGCCCCATCCAATCAGGCGGAATCCAACTATGGAGTGACGCGTGATGTTGGATTGCCTATCTGTCATGCGCTAAAAAGTTATGGCAGAAAAGAGTATGCAAAAGTTGTTGATATGTTGGTTCCAATCCGGGATCAGGTGATCCGATTTGGGGGCAGCCATGCCCAACGTGATGTAATCGAGCGCACTTTGCTAGAAGCCGGTTTGCGGTCATCCAGCAAATCTCTAACCGAGATGTTACTGTCCGAACGCTTGGCGCAACGACCAAACAGCATATATAATCTGGCCAAGTTGGGGTAATTGCAGGCCGGGGGATTGGTTTAAGACCAGGGGCAATCTTCTAGGTTGGGTGTCGAACGGGATGAAATTGGGCGGGTTGATCGCGGGTTTCGATTGGTCCGCTGATGTCAGGAATATATGGTGCCCAGAAGAGGACTCGAACCTCCACGACCTTGCGGTCACTGGCACCTGAAGCCAGCGCGTCTACCATTCCGCCATCTGGGCACGGGGTAGTGGAGGCCGTATAGGTCAGGGCGCTGAGGGCGTCAAACGGATTTTTGATGTTTTTTCCATCTATCCTAGGTGAAGGATTGCGGGGTCTGGTGGGTAGGGCGCTGAAAAGGGTCTACCTGGAGACAATCTGCGGTGTTTTGCGCCTTGTTTGCAGGGCCGTAGAGCGGTAGATCGGAGCAACAGCTAAAGTTAGGAGCCAAATGATGTCCAAACTGGTCACGATCTATGGCGGGTCTGGTTTTGTCGGCCGCTACATTGCGCGCCGCATGGCCAAAGATGGTTGGCGGGTGCGGGTTGCCGTGCGTCGCCCGAATGAGGCCATGCACGTAAGGCCCTATGGCGTTCCGGGGCAGGTTGAGCCGGTCTTTTGCAATATCCGCGACGATGCTTCGGTGGCTGCGGTGATGCAGGGATGTGATGCGGTGGTGAACTGCGTCGGTGTGCTGAACGAGCTGGGCAAAAACAGCTTTCAGGCGATTCATGTGGACGGCGCTGAGCGGATTGCCCGCATCGCGGCAGATCACGGCGTTGCCACTATGGTGCATCTGTCGGCGATTGGGGCGGATGCACAGGCCCCCAGTGCCTATGGCCGCAGCAAGGCGGCAGGCGAGGCGGCGGTGTTGAAGCATATGTCAAAGGCAATGATCTTGCGCCCTTCGGTTGTGTTTGGCACCGAAGATAATTTCTTTAACCGCTTTGCCGGCATGACCCGATTGGGTCCGGTGCTGCCAATCGCCCGCGCCAAGACTTTGTTCCAGCCGGTGTTTGTTGACGATGTGGCCAAGGCCGCGGTCAAGGGGCTGCTGGGTGAGGCCGAGGGCGGTGTCTATGAATTGGGCGGACCAGAGGTCAAGAGCTTCCGGGCGCTGATGGATGAGATGCTGACGGTGATCCACCGTCGCCGTCTGGTGGTCTCGCTGCCCGGGTTTGCGGCCTGGATGATGGCCTTTGGCTTTGACATGATGCAGGCGGCCAGTTTTCAGCTCATCTCAAATGGAGTGCTGACCCGGGATCAGCTGCGCGGGTTGGCCCGTGATTCTGTGGTGTCCGAGGGTGCCAAGGGCTTTGCGGATCTGGATGTGCAGCCGGTGACTCTGGGTTCGGTGCTGCCAGACTATCTTTGGAAGTTCCGTCCGTCCGGCCAATATGATGCGATCACCGGATCAGCCCGCAATCTGCGCCACGACGGTTGATAGAAGCAGTAGCGGTGCGTGCCAGCACGCACCCTACGCCAACCGCACTGCTGCGGGTCAGCTGCTGTAGGCGATGCTGAGCAGCACGACGCCAAGAATGACCCGGTAGATGACATATGGTGTAAAGCTGACGCGGCGCAGCAGTCGCATCATCAGGCTCAGCGCGACCAGCGCAGAGAGCATCGATAGCAGCGCCACAAGTGCCGCGTCGCGGATCACTGCGGCATTGGCATCGACGGCCATTTCACTGCCCAGAAGAAGTCCCGAGGCAATGATCGTGGGGATCGACATCAGCATCGAGATGCGGGCGCTGTCGGTGCGGTTGTAGCCCAGTTGTCGGGCTCCTGTGATGGTGATCCCGGACCTCGAGGTGCCGGGGATCAGCGCCAGCATCTGCCACAGCCCCATGATCAGCGCATCTTTCATCCCCCAGTCACAGGCTGTTTTGCCGGTGCGGCCCTTTTGGTCGGCCACATAGAGCACAAGCCCAAAGCCCAGCATGGTCCAGCCGATCACTGTCATCGATCGCAGCGCGCTGCTAAGGCCGGTGAAATGCAGGACGGCGCCGAGAATGATGGTTGGAATTGTGGCGACCAGAAGCCCCAGCGCAAGGCGTGATCCGGCGGTGTCGGCGCGTCCGCTCAACAGTCGTGGCACGCCACCCAAACCAATCCGCACGTCGCTCCAGAAAAACACAACAACGGCTATCAGGGTGCCAATATGAGCCGCCACATCAATCAATTGCCCCTGATCTTGCAGGCCGGTCAGGGCGGGCAGCAGAATCAGGTGGCCAGAGGAGGAGATCGGCAGGAATTCGGTTATACCCTGGATGAGCGCAACCAGAATGAGCTGAAAAAGCGGCATAAATTCGGTATCCTGTTGGGCGGTGGGAAATCGTAACGCTCGCTCGGTTTGTATAAGTGTCGCGTTTCAAATGAAAGTCTTTGATTTAGGTCCGATGTGTAACCTAAAATCTCTGTACATTCCCCAGCCGTCAGGTATCACACATTAAGTGCTGATGATTAAGGTCAGCGTTACTGACGTTTATTCCGCCGTGCTCTGAATATCTTTAGATCGCAGCCAGCCAATTCAGGGAGTCTGACCCGTGGCCAAGCAACCGATGCTCAAATTCGTGCAAATCGAGCGCGATATGCCCGACAAGCGCACTGCCGATGCGCGCCGGGAAGATTTCGATGAAATCTATACCGAATATGCAGCAGCCAAGGCGCAAGAGCAGTCCAGCCGATGCAGCCAATGTGGGGTGCCATATTGTCAGGATCACTGCCCTTTGCAAAACAACATCCCCGACTGGTTGCGGCTGACCGCGACGGGTCGGCTCGAGGAAGCCTATCAGATCAGTCAGGCGACCAATACATTCCCCGAGATCTGTGGTCGGATCTGCCCGCAGGACCGGCTGTGCGAGGGCAATTGTGTCATCGAGCAGTCTGGCCACGGCACCGTGACCATCGGCGCGGTTGAGAAATACATCACCGACACGGCCTGGGATCGGGGTTGGGTCAAGCCGGCGTCTCCCTCCATTGAACGGGTTGAAAGCGTTGGCATCATTGGGGCTGGACCCGGCGGTCTGGCGGCGGCTGACATGCTGCGTCAGGCTGGCGTACAGGTTACCGTATATGACCGCTCGGACCGGGCGGGTGGGCTGCTGATGTATGGTATTCCGGGCTTCAAGCTGGAAAAAGACGTGGTTCAGCGCCGCAATGATCTGCTGGCAGAGGGCGGCGTCAAGTTTGAACTGAATTGCGCCATTGGCGAAGATATCTCGTTTGACGATCTGCGCGCCAAGCACGACGCGGTGATCATTGCCACTGGCGTCTACAAGTCGCGTGACCTGGCGATGCCGGGCAGCGGTGCCGCTGGCATTGAAAAAGCCATCGATTTCCTGACCGCGTCGAACAAGAAAAGCTTTGGTGACGATGTTGCCGAATTCACCAGTGGACAGATGAATGCCAAGGGCAAGCGCGTGGTGGTGATTGGTGGTGGTGATACTGCCATGGACTGCGTGCGGACCTCGATTCGCCAGGGTGCGATTTCGATTAAATGTCTGTATCGCCGGGACCGGGCAAATATGCCGGGTTCGCAACGTGAGACCCAGAACGCCGAAGAAGAAGGCGTGATCTTTGAGTGGCTGTCCGCCCCCAAGGGCTTCACCGACGACAGCGGCAAAGTCTCGGGGGTGATGGTGCAGAAGATGCGTCTGGGGCAACCTGATGCCTCGGGTCGCCAGGCGCCGGAAGTGATCGAAGGTTCCGATTATGTTGAAGAGGCCGATTTGGTGATCAAAGCGTTGGGCTTTGAGCCGGAAGACCTGCCAACGCTTTGGAATCAGCCGCAATTGCCGGTGACCCGCTGGGGCACCATCAAGGCCGAATTCACCTCCGGTGCGACCGATCTGGACGGTGTCTATGCGGTGGGCGATATCGTGCGCGGTGCCAGTCTGGTTGTCTGGGCGATCAAGGATGGCCGCGATTGTGCGCAGGCGATTCTGGCAAAGATGGATGCAGCGATGATCCAGGCGGCTGAATGAAAGTTCAGTCTACCTAAGGTGGTAACTCTGATGCGAGTGGTTTGAATGAACTGGGTGTTTGAAGGCAGCAGCAAGCGGATTGGTGTTGGCGCTGGATTTGTGCAATTGTGGAGCTGCAATTGCGCAGGCACAACCGCCTTTGGCGATACACAATGTGCCTCAAACACCCAAAATATATTCGGCACTGCCGCAAGGAGTGACTAATGGAATTGGCATCAATCAAACGTATTTTCTCCGGCGAGAAACCAGCAAAACCGCTGGCACCAAAGGCTCTGGCACAAAAGCCTCTGGCTCATAAGGCCGCGTTGACCTCTCGGGACTTTATGTCCGACCGGCCACAGAACGCGGATCGAGAAATCAAATTTCTCTCGTTTGAACGGGAGATACTGAACAGGGCCGAGGCGATGGTCGGGAGCGGTATCCCTGCGGTGCTGTCGGTTCTGCGTCGGCTGGGGCTGGATGGTTTTTCGCGGCTGATGTGGAGCCTGCCGCTTGAGGGCTATCCGCAGCTGTCACAATGCCTGCCCAAAATGACAGATCTGGCTGTTCAGGCCAAATGGACCGGTCAAAGCGGGCTGCCACTGATGGTGCAAAGCATCAGTTTCCTGCGCGCGGTGGCCGATGACTATAACCGGCTGACCGGCCGCTCTCTGGCTGGCGCAACCATGTTGGATTTTGGCTGTGGCTATGGCCGGTTTTTGCGGTTGATGACCTATTATTCGGATCCCGATAAGGTGCATGGCTGCGATCCGATGGAGGCGTCGTTGGACCAGTGCCTGTCCTGCGATATCCCCAATGCAATTGAAATGTCGGACTACGTACCAGAAACGCTGCCGTATCCGGACAAGACATTTGATTTTGCGTTTGCCTTTTCGGTTTTCACTCACACCTCTGGTCAGGCGATGCATGCGGCGCTAAAGGCGCTGCGCCCTGTGGTCAAGCAGGATGGGCTGCTGGCCATCACCATCCGGCCCGAGGAATATTGGAGCATCAATCCAACATATGCCAAGCGGGCCGAGACGATGATTGCTGCGCATCAGACCAAGGGGCTGGCGTTTGCACCGCATGCTTTGAACACATCCACCGAAATCCCCGCCTACGGCGACACCAGCGTGTCGTTGGAGAAACTGGCGGAAATCGCCGAGGATTGGGACATCGTCGGGACCAATATCTCAAGCGAAGACTTCTACCAGATCATCGTGCTGCTAAAGCCAAAATCGACCAACTGAGCAGATATCGAAACAACATGTTGCAGCCCCTGACACGAGGGGTCTGCACGGCGACCATAAACGGCTCACAGCGGCGGAAACAATCGCGCTGTTTGCACCCGAAGAAGGAGAAGACCAATGACCAAGTATGATGCCGAATGGGTGCGTGCCGAAGAAACCAAACGCCAGTATATGGCGGAAAACGGGCTCTATTCCGAGGCGGAAGAGCATTCCTCCTGTGGGGTCGGTCTGGTGGTTTCCATCGATGGCAAGAAAAGCCGCAAAGTGGTCGAGGCTGGTATTGATGCGCTCAAGGCAATCTGGCACCGCGGCGCGGTGGATGCGGATGGCAAGACTGGTGACGGCGCTGGTATTCACGTCGAGATCCCGGTCAAGTTCTTCTACGACCAGATCGAACGCACAGGTCATGAGCCGCGCATGGATCAGTTGATGGCGGTGGGTCAGGTGTTCCTGCCGCGGACCGATTTCGGCGCTCAGGAAACTTGCCGGACCATTGTCGAAACCGAAGTGCTGCGCATGGGCTATTCCATCTATGGTTGGCGCCATGTGCCAGTGGATGTGACTTGTCTGGGGGAGAAGGCCAACGCCACCCGTCCCGAGATCGAACAGATTCTGATTTCCAATTCCAAGGGAGTGGACGAGGAAACATTCGAGCGCGAGCTCTATGTGATTCGTCGTCGAATTGAGAAAGCCGCTGCCGCTGCGCATGTGTACGGACTCTATATTGCCTCGCTGTCCTGCCGCTCGATCATCTACAAGGGGATGATGCTGGCTGAACAGGTTGCTGTGTTCTACCCCGACCTGATGGATGAGCGGTTTGAATCGGCTTTTGCGATTTATCACCAGCGTTATTCCACCAATACCTTCCCGCAGTGGTGGCTGGCGCAGCCGTTTCGGATGCTGGCGCATAACGGCGAGATCAACACGCTGAAGGGCAACCTGAACTGGATGAAAAGCCATGAAATCCGCATGGCATCGGCCTTCTTTGGCGATCTGGCCGAGGATATCAAACCGATCGTTCCGGGTGGGGCCTCGGATTCGGCGGCGCTGGATTGCGTGTTCGAAGTGATGGTGCGCGCGGGCCGGACGGCGCCAATGGCCAAAACCATGATGGTGCCGGAAAGCTGGTCAAAACAGGCTGTTGATCTGCCACAGCCCTGGGTTGACATGTATTCCTATTGCAACTCGGTGATGGAGCCCTGGGATGGCCCGGCGGCGCTGGCGATGACGGATGGTCGCTGGGTCTGCGCCGGCCTGGACCGCAACGGGCTGCGGCCGATGCGCTATGTCATCACCGGTGACGGGCTGCTGATTGCTGGCTCTGAGGCCGGCATGGTTCCAATCAATGAGGGTTCGGTGGTCGAAAAGGGCGCCTTGGGTCCGGGGCAGATGATTGCTGTCGATATGAAAGAGGGCAAGCTGTTCCGCGACGCCGAGATCAAGGACCAACTGGCCGCCGCGCGTCCGTTTGGCGAATGGGTCGGCAAGATCAACAACCTGGAAGACAGCCTGTCAGGTGTCAGCGAGCAGGCCCTGTTCGCCGGTGACGAGCTGCACAAGCGCCAGAGCGCCGCAGGTTACACAATGGAGGAGCTGGAGCAGATTCTGCATCCGATGGCTGAGGACGGCAAAGAGACCCTGGCCTCGATGGGCGATGACACCCCCAGCGCGGTTCTGTCCAAGATGTACCGCCCACTCAGCCATTTCTTCCGGCAGAACTTTAGCCAGGTGACCAACCCGCCAATTGATTCGCTGCGCGAATTCCGGGTGATGAGCCTGAAAACCCGCTTTGGCAATCTCAAGAACGTGTTGGAAGAAAGCAGCAGCCAGACCGAGATCATTGTGCTGGAGAGCCCCTTTGTGGGCAATGCCCAGTGGGACAAGCTGACGGCGGAGTTCAACGCACCGCTGGCCGAGATCGACTGTACCTTTGTCCCCGGTGACGGCGCCCTTAGCGCTGCCTTGGCGCGTGTTCGGGCCGAAACAGAAGAGGCGGTGCGCTCCGGCGCAGGCCATCTGGTCCTGACTGATCAGCACTCAAATGCTGACCGGGTGGCGATGCCGATGATTCTGGCCACCAGTGCGGTGCATTCGCATCTGACACGCAAGGGCCTGCGCACATTCTGCTCACTGAACGTGCGGTCGGCAGAATGCATCGACCCGCATTACTTTGCGGTACTGATCGGCTGTGGTGCAACCGTGGTGAACGCCTATCTGGCGCAGGACTCGCTGGCCGAACGGGTCGAGCGCGGGCTGCTGGATGGCACCCTGACCGAAAACGTCAGCCGCTATCGCGAGGCGATTGATCAGGGCCTGCTGAAAATCATGGCCAAGATGGGTATCTCGGTGATTTCCTCATACCGTGGTGGGTTGAACTTTGAGGCGGTGGGCCTGTCGCGCGCGATGTGTGCCGAGTTCTTCCCCGGCATGACCAGCCGGATTTCTGGTATCGGGGTGACCGGCATTCAAACCAAGGCGGTAGAGATTCATGCCAAGGGCTGGATTGACGGCCTGGACGTGCTGCCGGTGGGCGGGTTTTACAAGGCGCGCAAATCGGGCGAGACCCATGCCTGGGAAGCCAGCTCGATGAAGCTGCTGCAGATGGCCTGCAAGCAGGCTTCGTTTGAGCTGTGGAAGCAGTATTCGGCCAAGATGCAGAGCAACCCGCCGATCCACCTGCGGGATCTACTGGACGTCAAACCACTGGGTAAGGCGGTGCCGATTGAAGAGGTCGAAAGCATCACCTCGATCCGCAAACGCTTTGTCACTCCGGGCATGTCGCTGGGGGCACTGTCGCCCGAGGCGCATAAATCCCTGAACGTCGCAATGAACCGTATTGGCGCCAAGTCGGATTCAGGCGAGGGCGGTGAAGATCCGGCGCATTTTGTGCCGGAACCAAACGGCGATAACCCCTCGGCCAAGATCAAACAGGTGGCCTCGGGCCGCTTTGGCGTAACTGCCGAATACCTGAATCAGTGCGAAGAGCTGGAGATCAAGGTGGCGCAGGGGGCCAAGCCCGGTGAGGGCGGCCAGTTGCCGGGCATCAAGGTCACTGAACTGATTGCGCGTCTGCGTCACTCGACCAAAGGGGTGACCCTGATCTCGCCGCCGCCGCACCACGATATCTATTCGATCGAGGATCTGGCGCAGCTGATTTATGATCTCAAGCAGATCAACCCGCGCTGCAAGGTGACGGTGAAACTGGTAGCCTCGTCGGGTGTTGGCACCATTGCGGCTGGTGTGGCCAAGGCCAAGGCCGACATTATCCTGATCTCGGGCCACAATGGCGGCACAGGGGCGTCGCCTGCGACCTCGATCAAATACTGCGGCTTGCCGTGGGAAATGGGTCTGACCGAAGCCCATCAGGTTCTCGCGATGAACAACCTGCGCGAGCGGGTCACCCTGCGGACCGATGGGGGATTGCGCACCGGTCGTGACGTTCTGATGGCGGCGATGCTGGGGGCCGAGGAATACGGCATCGGCACTGCGGCACTGATCTCGATGGGCTGTATCATGGTGCGTCAGTGCCAGTCCAACACCTGCCCAGTTGGCATTTGTACCCAGGATGAAGAGCTGCGGGCCAAGTTTGTAGACAATGCTGCGGACAAGGTTGTGAACCTGATCACCTTCTATGCGCAGGAAGTCCGCGAACTGCTGGCCTCGATCGGGGCGCGCAGCATGGATGAGGTGATCGGCCGTGCGGATCTGCTGGCGCAGGTCAGCCGCGGTTCGGCGCATCTGGACGATCTGGACCTGAACCCGCTGTTGATCACCGTCGATGGCTCGGCTGATATCGTTTACAACCGGGACAAAGACCGCAATGTGGTGCCCGATACGCTGGACGCCGAAATCGTTCGCGATGCGGCCCGGTTCCTGGAAGACGGCGAAAAGATGCAGCTGTCCTACACGGTGCAGAACACGCACCGGACTGTGGGGACCCGGACATCCAGCCATATTGTGCGCAACTTTGGCATGCGCAATGCGTTCCAGGCGGATCACCTGACGGTGAAACTGCAGGGCTCTGCGGGTCAGTCGCTGGGCGCCTTTGCGGTGCCGGGGCTAAAACTGGAAGTGTCGGGCGATGCCAATGACTATGTTGGCAAGGGCCTGTCCGGCGGTACCATCGTGGTACGGCCGCCGCAGGTCAGCCCGCTGACCGCGTCGGATAACACCATCATCGGCAACACGGTTCTATACGGAGCCACCGATGGATATCTGTTTGCAGCGGGTCGCGCCGGCGAACGGTTTGCGGTGCGTAACTCGGGTGCCAAAGTGGTGATCGAGGGCTGTGGCGCCTGTGGCTGTGAATATATGACCGGCGGACTTGCGGTTATCCTGGGCTCCATCGGTGCCAACTTTGGCGCCGGAATGACCGGCGGCATGGCCTATCTCTATGACCCCGAGGGTGAAGCGGCGCCGATGATGAATATGGAAACTCTGGTGACAAACCCGGTGACTGTGCCGCATTGGGAAAAACAGCTGAAAGATCTGATCGAGCGCCATCTGGAGGAAACCGGCAGCCGCAAGGCCGCTGATATTCTGCAGCACTGGGACAGTGAAAAGCGCAACTTCCTGCAGGTCTGCCCGATTGAGATGCTGGTGCATCTGCCACAGCCGCTGTCGCTCGAGAAGGCTGCGGTTCCGGCCGAGTAAACTGTTGTCAAACGGTCCCGCAGGCTGGTCGCCTGCGGGGCTGCATTTTTAAGCATTTGCACCCCGAGGTTTCGCATCGATAGCTGGACCTGGTCCAGACGGCGGTGATTTTTGCTGTTGGTACGCAGGGTGATGCCGGCCTATAGAGGGGCATGGCAAAAAAGAAGAAATCCAAAAGCAAAAAGAAGATCGCTCCCATGCAATGGCTGCGGCGCTGGCTGCTGCGCGGCGTGCTGGCATTTGTGGCGCTTGTTGGATTTTTTATCCTTTTGTATACGGTTGTGAACCCGCCCACCACGCATACTATGTGGACCGAGGGCAGCCGGTTAGGTCGAATTGATCAGGACTGGGTGGCTATAGAGGATATCGCTCCGGTTATGGCGCGCGCCGTTGTGGCCGCCGAGGATGCCCGGTTTTGCCAGCATTGGGGCATTGATGTGCGGGCAGTGCGGGCGGTGCTGGACGAAGGCAGCCAACGTGGCGGCTCTACGATTTCACAACAGGTGGTGAAGAATGTGTTCCTGTGGCAGGGCCGCAGCTGGCTGCGCAAGGCGCTGGAAACCCTGATTACGCCGGCGGTTGAGGCGGTCTGGAGCAAGCGGCGCATTCTGGAGATCTATTTGAATGTCGCCGAAATGGGAGAGGGCGTATTTGGTGTAAAGGCGGCGGCGCGGACCAGCTTTGATGTGGCGCCGGATCAGCTTAATGCAAAACAGGCGTCTTTGCTGGCGGCGGTATTGCCTGCGCCCAAAAGCCGATCTGCAAAGGCCCCCAGCCGAAAGCTGACAACGAGAGCGCGCCATATCGCAGATGGGGCGGCCACCATCCGCGCAGATGGTCGCGCGGCGTGTTTCGAGGATTGAATTTCCCGTCGGCGCGGGGCATTGCTGGACGGCACCTTTCTCTTGTTTCAGGACGCCTCTGACCCCTATGGCCCGCTTGCACCACGTACCGCTCTCTCCATTTTGTCGCAAAGTCCGCCTGTCATTGGCGGAAAAGAAGATCGAGGTGGAACTGGTTGAAGAACGCTATTGGGAGGCGGATGCCGATTTTCTGCGCCGCAACCCGGCCGGCAAGGTGCCGGTGGTTCGGTTGGACGGCAAGACGATGTCTGAAAGTGCTGCGATCTGTGAATATCTGGAAGAAACCCGCCCCGAGCCTCCGCTGATGCCAAAAGACCCCGAGGCGCGCTTTGAGGTGCGCCGGTTGGTGTCCTGGTTCGACGACAAGTTTCACCATGATGTGACCTCGAAGCTTTTGTATGAGCGGGTGAACAAGAAGATCACCGGCCAGGGTTACCCGGACAGCCGCAACGTCAAGGATGGGGCCAAGGCGATCAAGTATCATCTGGATTATATGGCCTGGCTGCTGGATCAGCGGCGCTGGCTGGCGGGGGATGTGATGACGCTGGCTGATTTTGCCGCGGCCGCACATTTGTCCTGCCTTGATTATATCTCGGATGTGGACTGGAACCGGTCTGCTGTGGTCAAGGACTGGTACGCCAAAATCAAATCGCGACCTGCGTTCCGGTCTATCCTGGCCGATCAGGTGCCAGGCTTCCGCCCGCCACCCCATTACGCCGATTTGGATTTCTGATAGGATAAGGTGGGGGCTGTCTGCCCCCATCGCCTGTCGGCTCCCCCCGAGGATATTTAGGGCCAGATGAATATGGGATCTTTGTTGAAACAGGCTCTGGTGGAGCGCGCTCTGGAAGAGGGCTTTGTGTCCTGCCGGATCTGCCGCCCGTGGGATGTGCCAGAGGTGCCCGGTCGGCTGGCGGCCTATATTGACGCCGAGTATCACGGTCAGATGGGCTGGATGGCGGAGCGCACCCATTGGCGCGGCGATCCGGCGCTGCTGTGGCCGGAGGCGCGCTCGGTGATCATGTTGGCCGAAAGCTATGCCCCCGAGCATGATCCGACCGAGATTTTGCGACATCGCGAGCGGGGGGCGATCTCGGTTTATGCGCAGAACAAGGACTATCATGACCTGGTCAAAAAACGGCTGAAGCGGTTGGCCCGATGGCTGATCGAGGCGGCCAAGGCGCAGGGTTCTGAGGCGGAGGTCAAGGTGTTCGTCGACACGGCGCCGGTGCCGGAAAAGGCGCTGGGCCAGGCTGCGGGGCTAGGGTGGCAGGGCAAACATAGTAATCTGGTAAGCCGGGATTGGGGGAACTGGGCCTTTATAGGGTCTGTTTTCACCACGCTTGAGCTGCCGGTGGACTTGGCGGAACCCGATCGCTGCGGCTCTTGCCGCTCCTGTCTGGATGCCTGCCCGACCGATGCCTTTGTGGCGCCCTATCAGCTCGACGCGCGGCGCTGCATTTCCTACCTGTCGATCGAGTATAAGGGGCCGGTTGACGAAGAGCTGCGCGCCAAGCTGGGCAATCGCATCTATGGCTGTGATGATTGTCTGGCGGCCTGCCCCTGGAACAAATTCGCAGTTGCGGCCAGCGACATGCGCTATGCCGCGCGCGCGGACCTGATGGCGCCGAAATTGGCGGAGCTGGCGGTGCTGGATGACGCCGGGTTTCGCGCAATGTTTTCAGGCTCGCCGATCAAGCGCATTGGTCGGGATCGATTTGTCCGCAATGTCTTATATGCAATTGGCAATTCGCAGGACGCCAGCTTGCGCCCGGTGGCGCAGGCCTTGGCCGATGATGCGGATGCTACCGTGGCTGATGCCGCGCGCTGGGCGGCACAGCGGTTGGCGTAGGGCCCGCCCTACGAGGCGATGGCGCGTTTTGGCAGCACCCAGCCCGGGCGGGCAAAATGACAGGTATAGCCGTCGGGGCGGTTTTGCAGATAATCCTGATGTTCCGGTTCGGCCTGCCAAAAGTCACTTGCCGGGGCGACCTCTGTAACCACTTTTCCCGGCCACAGACCCGAGGCATCGACATCGGCAATGGTGTCCTCGGCCACGGTTTTCTGACCCTCACTGGTGACGTAAATCGCCGAGCGATAGCTCATCCCCATGTCGTTGCCCTGGCGGTTGCTGGTGGTGGGGTCGTGGATCTGAAAGAAAAACGCCAGCATCTCGCGGAAAGATGTCACTGAGGGATCAAAGGTGATCTCGATCGCCTCAGCATGGGTGCCATGATTGCTATAGGTGGCGTTCTGTACATCGCCGCCGGTATAGCCAACACGGGTGTGGATCACCCCAGGGCGTTTGCGGATCAGGTCCTGCATGCCCCAGAAGCAGCCTCCGGCTAAAACGGCGCGTTCTGTGGTGCTCATGTTATGTCCTCCACTTGGTCAATGTAGTCGCCATAGCCCTCGGCTGCCATGTCATCGCGGTGGACAAAGCGCAGCGAGGCCGAATTGATGCAGTAGCGCAGGCCGCCGCGATCGGCGGGTCCGTCAGGGAAGACATGCCCAAGGTGGCTGTCGCCATGGGTGGATCGCACCTCGGTGCGGGCCATGCCCAGGGTCTGATCCTGCACTTCCTGCATATAGGCAGGTTCAATGGGCTTGGTAAAGCTGGGCCAGCCGCAGCCCGATTCGTATTTGTCGGATGAGGCAAACAGCGGCTCGCCCGAGACGATATCCACGTAAAGACCAGGCTCCTTGTTGCCGAGTAGCTTGCCGGTCCCGGGCCGTTCGGTGCCCGCATTCTGGGTGACGTGGTATTCCTCAGGCGACAGAGTGGCGATGACGTCCGGGTTCTTGCTGTATTTTGACATCGGGATCTCCAGTTGTTCGCGTTGAGCCAATACATGGGAAGTTTTGGAGCCTATGCAAAGCAATATTTCAGCCCACTCGCGCTATTGTGCAACATCAGGACTGGGCGGTTCAGCCGCGCCGCAGGCGCGGCCACGCCCAACGGGAGAAGGGATCGCAAGATCCTGCCGACGGGCGGGAGGGCTAGCTGGCGAATGCTGCGGCCAGATCTGCGGGCAGGTCGAACTCTTGCAGCACACGGGCGCGCCCCTCGGGGGACATTTTGCGCGCGGTCTTTTCCACGATGCTTTGGATTTTCTCGGCTGAATGTTTGGCAGCAAAGGGGGTGAAATACCATTTCAGGAACACCAGGCAGATCACGTCCTCCAGGGCCTGCACGCCGGGGTTGCGTTTCAGGCCTTCCTTGCGCAGCATCTGGCCAGCGATCTCGATGTCGGAGGCCGCATAGCCTGCCTCCACCATCAGCGCGGCGACAACATCTCCGTGATGGCGGGCCTGGTCCCTGCGCCAGTTGAGATAGCCGACGCGGCCTGCGGGATAGCTGTCGCGCTTTAGCTTCCAGCGTTCAACATGCTGACCACGGGCGGCGATCTGAAGTGGCTCACTTGCACCCGGGAACAGTCGGGCCAGTTCATCGCTCATGCGGGTGCCATAGAGCTGCGAGGCCGGCTGGCCGTCCTCACGCTTGGGATCTGCAGCATTGGCCACATCGATGGCTTGCAGGACTTGGTTCAATTTTTCAGACATATCGGCTCCCCATTACTTGCGGTGATGCTACTGCAAAAGACGATGATCTGCACTCGAGAAGACCAGTCATTCGGCAACGGCAGGTTCTGTGGCTGCGGCAGGTTGGCGTGACAGCTGCACGGCCAGGATACCGATGGTGACGATCAGCACGCCCACCATATCCATCACCCCAAGGCGTTCCCCCAACAGCACCGAGGCGACAGCAACCCCGAACACCGGGTTGAGAAAGTGAAAGGTCGCCGCGCGCAGCGGTCCGATGCGGTTCAGCAGCAGCACCCAGATAAAGGTGGCGATCAGGCCGGGCACCAGCGTGGTATAGGCAAAGGCCAGCGCCAGCGACAGGGTCGGATTGATAAAGATGTCCTCGAACAGCAGGGCCGCTACAAACAGCAAGGCTGAGCCGATCAGCATTTGCAGCCCCACCACCATCATGAAATTGCCGCCTGATGTGGCACCGCGCAGCGCCAGTGTGGCCACGGTAAGCGCCAGCACGCCAAACCCGCATAACATCACACCATACAGGTCCACTCCGGCGCTGATCCGGGTTCCCATGATCAAACCTACCCCCAGCACGCCTGCCATCAGCCCGGCGATACCCAGCGGTTTCAGCCGTTCCTTGAACAACAGCCAGGAGGCCAGCGCCACCAGCAGTGGCATAGTGGCGGCGATAATGGCGGCAAGCGAGGCCTGGATCGTTTGCATGGCGACAAAGTTGAACCCCAGATACAGCGCGTTCTGACAGACTCCAAAAATGATGGTGGCGCGCCACTGCAGGCGGTTCAGGCGCCAAGTCTGCCCTAGGCAGCGGGCAATCGCGACGCCGATCAGCCCGGAGACCAGAAACCGCAGCGCCAGTGAAAACAGCGGCGAGGCATCGGCGACGATGATCCGCGCCGAGGTAAAGGCCGAAGACCACATCAGGGCAAAGGTAAGCCCCATGGCAATTGCGCGTGCGTCCATCTTTGTCATCCTCAAACCTGCGGCCACAAAAAAAGGGCCGCCTTTTGGGCGACCCTTTCCTAATTCTCAAGCGATTTCAAGCTTAGCCGTTGACGCTGTCTTTCAGCGCTTTGGCGATGGTCATTTTGACCACTTTGTCGGCTTCTTTCATGAATTTTTCGCCTGTAGCCGGGTTGCGCACTTCGCGCTCGGGGCGTTCGCGGCAATAGATTTTGCCAACACCGGGCAGTGTCACAGCACCCCCACCGGAAACTTCACGGGTGATCAGTGTGCAAACGGCTTCCAGAGCGGCGCCTGCGGCTTTTTTATCACTGCCCATGTCTTCAGCCAGAGCGGCAACGAGCTGGGTTTTTGTCATTGGTTTGGACATTCTTTGTCTCCTTACGTCTGCCCGACTTATGGGGCCTCATTGCGTAATCTTAGCGTTATGTTGTGGGTCAACACAACGATTGGTATAACGAAATATGGGGAAAACCAGTGATTTTCGGCTGAATTCCGCAGAAAACAGCCCTACAGGAAGGCCGTTTCGTCGAAAGAGCGTAGTTTTCGGCTGTGCAACCGCTCCAATGGCATGCCGCGCAGGCCTTCCATTGCTCGTATTCCGATCATCAAATGGCGCGCCACTTGGGTCCGGTAGAAGTCAGAGGCCATGCCGGGGAGCTTCAATTCACCATGCAGCGGTTTGTCTGAAACGCATAGCAAGGTGCCATATGGAACCCGAAACCGATAGCCATTGGCGGCAATTGTCGCGCTCTCCATGTCCAGTGCAACCGCCCGGGATTGGCTGAGGCGCTGCACCGGGCCAGATTGGTCACGCAACTCCCAGTTGCGATTGTCGATGGTGGCGACGGTGCCGGTGCGCATGATCCGCTTCAGGTCATAGCCCTCTAGCTCGGTCACCTCTTCCACCGCCTGTTCCAGCGCGATCTGGATCTCGGCCAGCGCCGGGATCGGGGTCCAGACCGGCAGGTCGTCGTCCAGCACGTGATCCTCGCGCAGATAGGCATGGGCCAGCACAAAATCACCCAGGGCTTGGGTGTTGCGCAACCCGGCACAGTGGCCAACCATCAACCAGGCATGCGGCCGCAGCACCGCGATATGGTCGGTTGCGGTCTTGGCATTTGAGGGCCCGACGCCGATGTTGACCAGGGTGATGCCGCTGCCGTCTTCGCGGGTCAGGTGATAGGTGGGCATTTGCGGCTGTTTGGCGGTCTCGGGGATCTTTGCATCGGCCGAGGTGATCTGGTGATTTCCGGTGCTGACAAAGCTGGTGTAGCCCGAGTCGGGATCTGCCAGTTGGCTGCGGGCATAAGATTCAAACTCAGCCACGTAGAACTGGTAGTTGGTGAACAACACGTGGTTCTGGAAATGCTCTGGGTCGGTGGCGGTGTAATGTGACAGTCGGGCCAGGGAATAATCCACACGCTGGGCGGTGAACAGCGCCAGCGGACCAGTTCCGTTGGTCGGGCTATGGGTGCCATTCACGATATCATCGTTGGTGGTGGCCAGATCCGGCACATCAAAGACATCGCGCAGGGTGAAACCAGCCGCCCCTTCATGGGGGATTGTCATGCCGGGGCGGGCAGCAACGGCAAAGTGAACCGGCATCGGGGTGTCAGACACCCCAATGGTGATCGGTTGGCCATAGTTGCGGATCAGCAGGCCAATCTGCTGGATCAGATAGTTCTCAAACAGGTCGGGCCGGGTCACCGTGGTGGCATATTCTCCCGGCGCGGCGACATGGCCAAAGCTGAGACGGCTATCGACCTGGGCAAAGCTGGAAGTGGCGACGCGGATTTCCGGATAAAAGGCGCGGATGCGCTGATCGCCCGTCGCGCCTTCGGTCATCGCCTTGGCAAAGCCTTCACACAGGAAATCGGTGGCCTGCCGGTACAGCAATTGCAGCCGCTCGACCGCCGCTGTGGCATCGTTGAAATCTTCGGATTCGGGGTGTTTGGGTAACGATATGGAAATCATGAAACAGACTCGATAATTGGAATTTTCTGGAATGTGCGCACGTCGACCAGGCCAAGATCGGAAATCCGCAACTCGGGGATCACCACCAGTGCCAGCAGCGAGTGCTGCATATAGGCGTTGTTCAACGAACAGCCACAGGCCTGCATGGCCGCGCCCAGGGCCTCTGCCTTGGCGGCGACTTCGGTGGCGGGCTGGTCGGACATCAGACCGGCGATGGGCAGTTCCACCAGCGCCAGTTCCTGGCCATCGCGGAACAGGGTGACGCCGCCGCCGACCTCGGCCAGACGATTGGCGGCCAGTGCCATCTGATCCCGGTCAGTACCAACCACAATCATGTGGTGGCTGTCATGCGCCACGGTTGATGCCATCGCCATTTTGCCCTGATAGCCAAAGCCCGAGACAAAGGCATTGGTCACACCGCCAGTGCCGCGGTGCCGTTCGACCAGCGCAATCTGGATGGTGTCGCCGTCGCCCTCAACCAAGCCATCGCGCACCGGAAGATCCGCCTTGAGCGCCTTGGTCGGGGCCTGATTTTCAACCACGCCGATGACATTGACGGTGACGGCGTTGGCCCCTTCGGGCGCCGCAAGCTCAAAGTCTTTCGCGCTCAGTTCATGCCCCAGATGCACCGTACCACGGGCACTGTCGGGCCAGTCCAGATGCGGGCATTCGACCTTGATAGAGCCTGATTCCGCGACAATCTGCCCGCGTGCAATCACCAGCTCAATCGGCAGCTCTGTCAGATCCGAAGTCAGGATAACATCCGCACGGCGACCCGGCGTGATTGAGCCAATGTCGCGTTCCAGACCAAAATGGGTGGCGGTGTTGATGGTGGCCATCTGCAGTGCAATCACCGGATCACAGCCACAGGCGATGGCATGGCGCACCACCCGGTTCATATGGCCGTCGTTGACCAGCGTGCCGGAATGGCAATCATCGGTACAAAGAATGAAACTGCGCGGATCCAGCCCTTTTTCAGTCACCGCGGTGATCTGGGTTTCAACGTCATACCAGGCTGATCCCAGCCGCATCATCGACCGCATCCCCTGGCGCACCCGCGCAATGGCGTCGGCCTCGCAGGTGCCCTCATGGTCATCCGCCGGGCCACCGGCCACATAGGCTGCAAAATTGGGCCCCAGGTCAGGCGAGGCATAGTGTCCGCCGACGGTCTTTCCAGCCCGTTGAGTGGCGGCTATCTCGGCCAGCATCTTGGGGTCGGCATTGGCGACACCGGGGAAATTCATCATCTCACCAAGGCCCACAATACCGGGCCAGCTCATCGCCTCAGCCACGTCCTCGGGGGAAATTTCATAGCCCGTTGTCTCTAATCCGGGGGCAGAGGGGGCGCAGGAGGGCATTTGGGTGAAGATATTGACCGGCTGCATCAGCGCCTCGTCATGCATGTATTTCACGCCCCTTAACCCCAGCACATTGGCGATCTCATGCGGGTCGGTGAACATGCTGGTGGTGCCATGTGGGATCACCGCGCGGGCAAATTCCGCCGGTGTCAGCATGCCGCTCTCGATATGCATATGGGCGTCGCACAACCCGGGGATCATGTAACGGCCCTTGGCCTCGATCACTTCGGTGTCGGGACCGGTGCAATAGGACGCATCGGGGCCAACATAGGCGATACGCCCGGCAACAATGGCGATGTCATGATCGGGCAGCACCTCGCGGGTGTGCACATTGACCCATTTACCCTGACGGATAACCATATCCGCAAAAGAGCGCCCTGCGGCTACTGAGATGAGTTTGGGGGCGACGTCGGGCCAGGATGGGAAAGCAATGTCTGTCATGTGCCAATTGTTATGATTGTCGAGCCGAGCGCAAGCCCCTGACGTGTTTAGAAGTTCCATATACACTCTCTTTGATGACAAGAAGATGACAGTGACATTGCCCAGCCATACACGGCTCTGTTTGTTTCGCACCCGCATTGAGTGTTAGGCATTTGGTACCGCGTCGGGCGGCGGCGGGTGATTTGCAATAGTTTGGAACCAGGGACATCAAACTGACTATGTTTTTGACAGAACTTGAACGCTCGGCCGAGCAGGCCTGGATGTCTCTGCTGGATCAAGCCGATTTGCCAGCGACAGGGTGGACGTTGCAGCAGCTGTCCAAGCGCGACGACCGCCACAGTGCCCGGATTGTCTATCGCGCGGTGTCGTCTGACGGCGGCAGCTATATCTTCAAGCATCAGCTCAGACCGACAAACAACGGGTCAGTGAAGCGGCAATTCGACGCCCATCAATTGGTTTTTGACAGCTTCCCCAAATCGCCCGAGCACCGCGTTCCGCAGCCGATCTATCTGGATGCCGAAACCCAGTCCTGCCTGCTGTCCCATCTTGACGGCGAACCGCTGGCCGAGCCGATGTTGCGCGCCGTGGATGACCTGCCGGCGCAGATGCAGCTGCTGAAACGGGCCGGCGCTTGGCTGGATGATTTTCACCGGGCCAACCTGGACGAGCGGCGGATATTTCAGCCAAAATTCACCCTGCGGCATCTGCGCCAATTGCGTGCGGAAATTGAGTCAGGCCAACGTGAGGTTCCCGCCAAACCGCTGTTCCTGCGCGGTATCGCCCATATGGAGACCATCGCGCCCCAGTATGAGGGCCAGCAAACGGTGTCTTGCCTACAGCACGGCGATTTTCACATGCGCAATCTGATTGTATCCGAGCAGTCGATCGGCGGCATAGATTTCTCCAAAACAGGCGCCGCACCGGTGGGGCATGATATTGCAAAATTCCTGCTGGACTACACCCGCTTCATGCGCCCGGCTGAGGATATCCCGCCGGGGCAGGTGGTGCCACCGGATGCGGTCGAGGCGTTTTTTGACGGCTACAAGCTGACCGGATCTGATGACCCCAGCCTTGGGTTCCTTTTGTTCAGCAGCCTGATGTCAGAATTGAAGCTGGTGCCAAAGCGCCGCCGCGACCGGAGCCACGGTAAACAGCGGTTTCTGGAACAGCTGCGCCCGATCGCCCGAAATGCCTATGTCGACACCAAGACCCAAAACACCCCGGATGTGGCGCGGTTCTATCTGACCAAACGCAGCCTGACCCGCGCCGAAGATGGCGACCATGAGATTGTGAACGCGGTTTCTGCGGTGGCCCAACAGGCCGGGATGCGGGTCGAGCTATTGCTCAACACGGCGCAGGCCAAAGAGAGCGCGGCCCGGGGGCAGGCGTATTCTCTGGTGCATATGGAGGCGCCGCTGAATGCGCGCGGGCTGAGCTTTCGCAACTGTTATGGCGGGCCGTTCTGGCAGATTGATAAAAGCGGCGCGCGGTGGAACTGGCAGATTGCGCGGCAGGTCTTCACCCCGGATGAAACTCCCCGGGGTGATATCGATGCGTTCTTTGCCCATTGGCGCCAACAGCTTCATGGCGATATCGCGGTGCCGTCCAGCAAGCAGGGCTATATCTATATGCCATTGCAGGGCAAACTGCTGAGCTGCCGCTCGTTTCAGTGCTGTTCGCCGGTAGAGATGATCGAGACAACCCTGCAGCAGTCAAATTTGCCAATCCTTGCCACCCTGCACCCAAACGAGACCTATTCGCAGGCCGAGCTCGACGCGGTGAGCGCATTGCAACAGCAAAACAGCCGTTTTCAACTTGTCGAAATGCCGATGGCCAAGGCTTTGGCCGACTGTAATCTTGTGGTGACGCAAAACTCAAGCGCCGCCTTTCATGCCGGGTTCTTTGGCAAGGCTTCGGTGCTGTTTGCGCAGATTGATTTTCATCACATCGTGACAAATGTTGCCGATCTGGGTGTTGCGGCGGCTTTTGATGCGGCGCAGTGCGACTTGCCCGATTTTGCTGCTTATCTGCACTGGTATTGGCATCAAGCGATCAATATTGAGGCATCGGACAGTCAAATCCGGATTTGTCACCGATTACGACAATTTGGCTGGCCAGTTTGATGTCCCGGTAGCCTAAGACCAGATTCGCCCCTTCTAGCCAGAACACAGCCACAGAATGAAACCGCCATGACAAAAACACTGCTCTGCCTTGGATATGGATACTCGGCCCGCGCCTTGGCGCGGCAGCTGCCGGCTGATGGCTGGCGGGTGATCGGAACCTCTCGCGAGGCTGCGGCCGAGGATGGCATAGAGATGCTGACTTGGCCGGGGGACGAGCTGTCGCTGGACGGTGTGACCCATATCCTGTCCTCCATCGCCCCTAACGCTGATGGTGATCTGGTGCTGGACAGTCTGCGTGACAAGATCGCCGCCGCCAAGGATCTGGAATGGGTCGGTTATCTGTCAACCACGGTGGTCTACGGCGATCACGACGGCGGTTGGGTGGATGAGACCACGCCGATTACTCCGGCTGCCAACCGGGGCAAATGGCGGGCGCAGGCAGAAGCGGACTGGCAGTCCATCGACGGATTGCCGCTGCATATCTTTCGCCTGGCGGGCATCTACGGGCCGGGTCGGGGACCGTTTGCCAAGCTGATGACGGGCAAGGCGCGGCTGATTATCAAGCCAGGTCAGGTGTTCTCGCGCATTCATGTGGAGGATATCGCCCAGGTGCTGGCAGCCTCTATCGCCCAGCCCAACCCCGGCGTGATCTACAATGTCTGTGACGATGTCCCGGTGCCGCCGCAGGACGTGCTCAGCTATGCCGCTGAACTGTTGGGCTTGGCGATGCCGCCCGAAGTGCCGTTTGAAGAGGCGGCGATGACGCCAATGGCGCGCAGTTTCTACAGCGAGAATAAGCGGGTCAGCAATGCCCTGATCAAGCAGGAGCTGGGGGTGAAGCTGCAATACCCAGACTATCGCAGCGGGCTAAAGGCAGTGTTCGAGGCCGAGGACATGGAGAGATTTATCCCCCCGGCCGATCCACCGGCCTTGTGAGGGCCGACGACGGTCTATCCAGCAGTCCGGCAGCGACCTGCCCGCGCTGGATAGACCCTATGACAGGGGTTTAAGCCCGCTTTTCACCAATACTTGCCACGCCCAGCACCTCTAGCACCTTGGCTTCGATCTGCGCCGCGTCCATGCCGGCCACCCGGTACATGTCCTCGGGGCTGGCCTGGTCGATAAAGATATCCGGCAGCACCATGGAGCGGTATTTCAGCCCCGCATCAAACACGCCCTCATCCGCCAGCAGTTGCGCCACGTGTGATCCAAAGCCGCCCACAGCACCTTCTTCAATGGTGATCAGCGCCTCGTGATTGGCGGCCAGATCCAGAATCATCTCGCGGTCCAGCGGTTTGGCAAAGCGGGCGTCGGCGATGGTCGGGGTGATGCCTCTGGCGGTCAGTGCTTCGGCGGCCTTGCGGGTCTCGCCCAAGCGGGTACCGAACGACAGCAGCGCCACCCGCGCGCCGGTCTGGATCATCCGACCCTTGCCGATCTCCAGCAACTGCGGCACATCCGGCATTTCGACGCCTTCGCCTTCGCCGCGCGGATAACGGAACGCAATCGGGCCGTCGTCATGGGCGGCGGCGGTGGCAATCATATGCACCAGCTCGCCCTCATCTGCGGCGGCCATCACCACCATGCCCGGCAGGTTGGCCATGAAGCCGATGTCAAAGCTGCCCGCATGGGTGGCCCCATCGGCGCCCACCAGACCAGCCCGGTCAATCGCGAAACGCACCGGCAGCCGCTGAATGGCAACGTCATGCACCACTTGGTCGTAGCCCCGTTGCAGGAAGGTCGAATACATCGCGCAGAACGGCTTCATGCCGCCCGCCGCCAGTGCTGCGGCAAAGGTGACACCGTGTTGTTCGGCAATGCCCACATCAAAACAGCGCGACGGATAACGCTCGGCAAACAGGTTCAGCCCGGTGCCATCCGGCATTGCGGCTGTGACCGCACAGATCTTGTCATCTCTGGCGGCATGTTTCACCAGTTCGTCGCCAAACACGCCGGTATAGCTGGGCGCGTTGGACGGAGTCTTTTTCTGCTCGCCGGTGACCACATCAAACTTGGCAGTGGCGTGGCCCTTGTCGCGGGCGGCTTCGGCGGGGGCGTATCCCTTGCCCTTTTTGGTCAGCACATGGATCAGCACCGGGCCGGTGGCGCGGGCCTTGACCGTGCGCAGGACCGGCAGCAACTGGTCCAGATCGTGACCGTCGATCGGCCCCAGATATGAGAAGCCAAAGGATTCAAACAGAGTGCCGCCCACCGCTATGCCTTTCAGCAGGTCCTTGGCGCGCTTGGCGCCCTGGCGGAACGGTTCCGGCAGCAGCGACACTGCGCCTTTGGCAGCGGCCTTCAGCTCTTGAAACGGTTCTTCGGCATAGAGCCGCGACAGATAAGACGACAGGGCGCCCACCGGTGGTGCAATGCTCATCTCATTGTCGTTGAGGATGACAAACAGCCGCTTGTCCAGATGGCCGGCGTTGTTCATCGCCTCAAACGCCATGCCTGCCGACATCGCCCCATCGCCAATCACCGCAATCGCGTCGCCCTGACCTTCGGGCAGCACGCCGCCCAGATCCCGCGCCACCGAGAACCCCAATGCGGCGCTGATCGAGGTCGAGCTATGGGCGGCGCCAAAGGGATCATAGGGTGATTCCGAGCGTTTGGTGAAACCCGACAAGCCGCCCTTGGTGCGCAGGGTGCGGATGCGGTCGCGGCGTTCGGTGAGGATCTTGTGCGGATAACACTGGTGCGACACGTCCCAGATCAGCTTGTCCCGTGGGGTGTCAAACACAGCGTGCAGCGCCACTGTCAGCTCGACCACGCCCAGACCGGCGCCCAGATGGCCGCCGGTGACAGAGACCGCCGAAATGGTCTCCGAGCGCAATTCGCTGGCCAGCTGGGTCAGCTGGCTATCGCTCAGCGTTTTCAGGTCCGCCGGGCGGTTGATCTGATCCAGCAACGGGGTGTTTGGTCTATCTGTGGTCTGGTCGGGCATGCGGCGCCTCCCTTGGCGGCAATTAGCTGTCGCGCGAAATAACGAACCGGGCCGCTTCGCGCAAGGTGTCGCCCTGATCCCCGTAAACATCCAGCGCGGCGCAGGCCTGATCGCAGAGTTCAACGGCGCGGGCCTTGGCGGCCTCTAGCCCTAACAGAGAGACAAACGTGGCCTTACCGGCCGCGGCATCTTTGCGCACCCGTTTGCCCACCGTTTCGGCGTCGCCCTCAACATCCAAAATGTCATCGGCGATCTGAAAGGCAAGGCCGAGGGCATCGGCATAATGCCGCAACGGCGTGGTGTCGGCACCGGCAATTACCGCCCCGGCCATGGCAGACCACGAGATCAGGCAGCCGGTCTTGCGGCTCTGTAGCTGGATGATCTGCGCCAGAGTCAGCGGTTCGGGGCTGGATTCGGCGGCGATATCCAGCATCTGCCCTGAAACCATGCCCTCTTTGCCGGCGGCCTGTGCCAGCGCCCGGATCAAGTCCAGCGCATGCGGCCCAAATTTTGCATCCGCCAGCAGCTCAAACGCCAGCGACTGCAGGGCGTCGCCAGCCAGAACGGCTAGGCCTTCGTCCCATTGGCGGTGCAGGGTTGGCATGCCACGGCGCAGGTCGTCATTATCCATGCAGGGCAGGTCGTCATGCACCAGCGAATAGGCGTGCAGGCATTCGATGGCCAGTGCGGCGTCCAGCGCCACCTGTTCATCGACCCCGTGCAGCCGGGCGCTCTCCAGAACCAGAAACCCACGCAGCATCTTGCCGCCGGTCAGGGCATAGCGCATCGCATCCGACAATGTGTCTTCGCCCGCCAGAACCCAGTCCACACGGTTAGAGATCAGATCCTGAGTTCGGGCCATTGCCGCGGCAAAGGGCCGGGGTTTGACGGCAGTTGTGGTGGCCAATGTCTTAACCCGCGTCCAGCGGCGTGGTGCCGGTTGCGGTGCCGCCTGCGTCCAGGGTGATCGCCGCGACCTTTTCCTCGGCCCGCTTCAGCTCGTCCTCGCAGCGTTTCTTCAACAGCGCGCCCCGTTCGTACAATGCAATCGAGGCATCCAGTGCCACGTCACCGCGTTCCAGTTTGCTCACCACGGTTTCCAGCTCTTTCATCGCCAGCTCAAAGCTCATGTCTTCAACGGGTGTCTGGGTCATGCCGATGCCTTTATCAATTCGTCTACGTGTGCCTTGCAGGCACTGCTCAGCGCGTTCAGATCATACCCGCCTTCCAAAGTCGAGACGATACGGCCGCCGCATAAATCCTGCGCAAGGGCACAGAGTTCGGCGGTCAGCCAGGCGAAATCCTGGGTCGTCCAGTTCAGGTTGGCCAGAGGGTCGTCGCGGTGGGCGTCAAAGCCAGCCGAAAGGATGATCAACTCGGGTTTAAAGGCGCGCAGCCGCGGGAAGGCCTGGGTCTGATAGGCCGCCCGCATTTCAACTCCGCCACTTTCAGGTGGCAGCGGCATATTGAGGATGTTGCCAAAGGCGCCATCCTCGTCCGCGCGGCCAGATCCGGGCCACAGCGGCATTTGCTGCGAGGTGATCAGCAGCGCGCGTTTTTCATCCCACAGAAGATCCTGAGTGCCATTGCCGTGGTGAACATCAAAATCAACCACCGCCACCCGGCTTAGCCCGTGGTGATCCAGCGCATGTTTTGCCGCCAGCGCTGCGTTGCCAAACAGGCAAAACCCCATGGCGGTGTCCCTTTCGGCGTGATGCCCCGGCGGGCGGATGGCGGCAAAGACGTTCTGCGCCTCGCCGCTCAGCACCATATCGACGCCGCGCAGCACGGCGCCGGCGCCCCTGAATGCGGCGTCCAGCGAACCGGGCGACAGAAACGTGTCTCCGTCCAGCTGGCCAAAGCCCTCATTTGGTCGGGCCTTGCGGAGCTCCGCCACATAAGATGCCGGATGGATGCGCAGGATGTCATCCTCGGCTGCCATCGGCGCCCCGACCCGCAACAGATCCAGCGGTTCCAATGCGTGCAGGACGTGTTCCAGCCGGGCCACCCGCTCGGGGTGGCCTTCGGGGGTTACATGGGTCAGGCAATCGGCATGGGTGATCAGGGCTGTGGTCATGGGCACTCACTCAATGGATGTTTGGCATGACCTTAGGACGCCAGCCGCACAGGCCGCAAGGCGGCGTTCGCCGAGGCGCCCCATCGGTTTCCCGATGTCCGGGGCATCGCCCGAGAGACCGGTTTTGCAAAACTTAGTCAGGGGCCAGCATATACCCCGCACCGCGCACCGTTTGCAGATATTGCGGCTGTTTTGGGTTCGGCTCGATCTTGCGGCGCAGGCGGGTGATCTGCACATCCACCGCACGTTCCTGCGCCTGCCCCCGATCGCGGCCCAGATCTTCGACCAGCTTAGAGCGGCTGACCGGTTCGCCGGGGCAGGCCGAGAATATCTTCATCAGCTGGCTTTCAGTGCCGGTCAAACGGATCAACTCATCGCCTCGCCACATCTCTCCCCGGTCCATATCATAGCGGATTGGCCCCAGATGCAGAACTTTGGGCGCCGCTTCGCGGGCCGGAGTTTCCGGCATCCGCCGCAGGATGGCGTTGATTCTGAGCAATAGCTCTTTGGGCTCAAACGGCTTGGACAGGTAGTCGTCCGCCCCGGCTTCCAGCCCGGCAATGCGATGTTCGATGTCCCCCCGCGCGGTCAGCAACATGATCGGCGTGCTGCGGGTTTCGCGCAGGTGTTTTGTCAGGGACACCCCGTCTTCGCCGGGCATCATTACATCCATCACAATCAGGTCAAAATCCAATCCGGCAAGCACTCGGCGCGCATGGGCGGCGTCCCGGGCGGCGGTGACCAGAAACCCGGCCCGCATCAGAAACTTCTTCAGCAGATCGCGAATGCGCTCGTCGTCGTCGACAATCAACAGATGGGCATCAAACTGGCTCATGACCCTGTGTCCCTCATTTTGCCATAGGCGCGGCGCATATCAGCATCCATCATCGCCTCCAGCACCCGCTTGAACCCCTGCACCGCTTCTGGGCCTGCGTCCTTATAGGCCGACCGCATCCGCGCCCGCTGGGCGTCCGACAGGGTGGCCTCAAGCGCATGCCCGTGTTCGGTGAGGAACAGATGCCGCTCGCGCTTATCAACTGTCCCCACCCGGCTTTCGACCAGCCCGTCGCCGATCAATGTCCGCAGGACGCGGTTCAGCGATTGTTTGGTGACGCCCAGAATGGTCAGCAGATTGTTGACCGTGGTGCCCGGTGCGCGGTTGATGAAATGGACAGCGCGGTGATGGGCGCGGCCATAGGCCATTTCTGACAGAATGCGATCCGGGTCGGCGGTAAATCCGCGATAGGCAAAAAACATCGCCTCAATCCCTTGCCGCAGCTGCTCGTCAGTTAGAAAAAGCAGGCTTTCGCCGCTAAAACTCTGACCTGAACGTCCGTCCGACATGATATGCCTCCTTAACTCAGCTGCGCCAGTTTAAGTCAGCGTTATTGACATTCCAAGGGTGAAGAGGTATCGAATCTAAGTTTTGGCGCAATAATCTGTCCGATACGGTCATTATTGGCGCAATAAATGAAAAGATGATGGTGCTTAGGAGGATACAGCATGTCGGGATATGATGATCGCGATGGCGTGATCTGGTTGGATGGCGAAATGGTTCCGTGGCGCGACGCACAGGTGCATGTGCTGTCTCATGCTATGCATTATGCCTCCTCGGTTTTTGAGGGCGAGCGCGCCTATAACGGTAAGATCTTCAAAAGTCGGCTGCATTCGGAACGGTTGATCAAATCTGCCGAGGCGCTGGATATGCCGATGCCGTACAGTGTTGATCAGATCGAGGCGGCCAAGGAAGAGGCGCTGAAGGCCAGCGGGCTGCAGGACGCATATGTGCGTGCATTGGTCTGGCGTGGTTCCGGCGAGGACATGGGTGTTGCCTCGGCCAAGAACCCGGTGCGCATGGCGATCGCGGTTTGGGGTTGGGGGGCCTATTACGGTGACGCCAAAATGCAGGGTGCCAAATTGGATATCGCTGAATACCAACGGCCCAGCCCGGCGACCATTCCGGTCCACGCCAAGGCGGCGGGTCTCTACATGATCTGCACCATCTCCAAGCACAAGGCCGAGGCCAAGGGCTGCTCGGATGCTCTGTTCATGGATTACCGCGGCTATGTGGCCGAGGCGACCGGCGCCAATATCTTCTTCGTCAAAGACGGCGAAGTGCACACACCGCTGCCGGATTGCTTTCTCAACGGCATCACCCGTCAGACGGTGATTGGTATGCTCAAGGATCGTGGCATCACCGTACACGAGCGTCACATCATGCCCGAGGAAATGGCCGGGTTTGAGCAGTGCTGGCTGACCGGCACCGCCGCCGAGGTTACCCCGGTGGGGCAGATCGGTGAGTATATGTTTGAGGTTGGCACCCTGACCCGCGAGATCGCCGAGGCCTACGAGGCTTTGGTTCGGGCCTGATTCCTGGTCGAAATAGAGATAGAAAACGGGCGCCCGGTGTGGTGCCCGTTTTGCATTAGGCCTTATTAGAGCCGATTATCCCCCCTTGGGGTCGATCATTGGCCGGGCTTTGCCACGCACCACTCCCAGACGGCTTTCGCGCCAGATCACCAGCCCATTGCCCGCAATGACCAATGTGGCGCCGGCCAGCATCACCAGAGTTGGCAGCTCGGCGAACCAGACATAGCCGATGATGATGGCAAACAGCATCGAGGCATAATCATAGGGTGCCAGCATTGACGCCGGGGCAAAGCGGTAAGACGAGGTCACCAGGATCTGCGCCACTCCACCGATAAATCCGCTGGCAACCAGCATCGAAAGAACGGTCCAGTTTGGCACCTGCCAGCCAAACGGCAGGGTCAGCAGCGACAGGCCGGTGGCGGTGATCGAAAAATAGAACACGATGGCGGCGGTGTGCTCGGTCTGCACCAATTGCCGGATATGGATCTGCACCATGGCCCGCGCGATGGTGGCAATCAGGATCAAAATAGCGCCCAGCGTGGCGGTGTCGCCGGTGTCCACTCCGCCGCTTAGCCGTGGCCAGATCATCACCAGCACCCCGGCCAGACCAACGATAACGGCGCTGATGCGGATCAGGCGGATGGTCTCGCCGAGAAACACCGCCGCCAGGATCAGGGTGAAAATGGGTGTTGCAAATCCGATTGCGGTGACTTCGGGCAGCGGCAGCATCCCCAACCCGGTAAAGGTCAGGCCCATCGCAGATGTCCCCAGCACCCCGCGCCAGACATGGCCCATAGGGTTTTTCGCAATCAGCCCGTGGCGCAACTCCCCGCGCATCATCAGCCAGATCACGATGATCGGAATAGCAAACAGCGACCGAAAGAAAACCGCCTCACCGGCGGTGACATGTTCGGCGGTGGCTTTGATGATCGCTGCCATGGTGGTGAACAGCCCGATGGCGGCGACCTTAAGGCCAACGGCCAGCAGTGGTCGATGCGATGTTAACGATTTTACCATGCCGCGACCCTGCGCCCCGCGGCGGCAAAGATCAATGGGCTGAATTCACCCCGATAAGCCGGGCCTGCTCATCCCATTGATCCCTTCTGATATACGATATCACCTTATTAGAGCCTGATTAATGGGCGTGAGCGGCCTCTGTCTTTTGTTCCCTGAGCGCTTGCAGCAGAATTTGGAAGGCGGAACTGAGGAACAATCCAGCCATGATACCGGCCACTATCAGGTCCGGCCAGCCAGAGGCGGTGCCCCAGACCCCCAGCGCCGCGATCATCACCGCGACGTTGCCGATGGCGTCATTGCGCGAACACAGCCAGACCGACCGCACATTGGCGTCACCGTCTTTGTAGCGCGCTAGAATCATCACCGAGGCAAGGTTGGCGGTGAGTGCCATAAAGCCAATCGAGCCCATGATCTGCGCCTGCGGCACCCCAATGTAGAACACCGAATAGACGGTGGAGCCAAACACCCACAGCCCCATCAGCAGCAGGCTGATGCCCTTGCCCATCGCGGCCAGCGAGCGGGTGCGCAGGGTGGCGCCGATCACCGCCAGCGAAATACCATAGGTCAGCGCGTCGCCGAGAAAATCCAGCGCATCCGCCTTGAGCGCCTGACTGCCGGACATCTGACCGGCACTCATCTCGACCCCAAACATGGCCGCATTGATGGCGATCACCAGCCATAACCTTCGTTTATAATCCGCCGAAACCCCATCAAATTGGGCGTTATGGCCGCAGCATCCTGCCATTTCACTTGTCCTTTTGTCTGATTCGAGGTCAATGTAATTGCTCTAGTCCCTAGAGGTTCAAGAGGTTTAATAATGTATTCCATTGGCGCAATGTCCAAGGCCACCGGGGTTAAGGTGCCGACCATCCGCTATTACGAAGACATCGGTTTGCTGCGTGCTCCGGGGCGCAATGCGGGCAATCAGCGGCGCTATGATCAGCACGGCAAAGAGACATTGGGGTTCATCAAACACGCCCGAGATCTGGGTTTTGGGCTGGACGATATCCGGGCTCTGATGCGGCTGAATGGCGATCTGGGCACAGATTGCGCCGAGGCCGACCGTATTGCGGCCAGCCAGTTGGTCAATGTTCAGGCCCGAATTGCCAAGCTGCAACAATTGGCGACTGAACTGGAGCGGATCAGTCACCTGTGTGACGGTGGCAACGGTGGCCAGTGTCGGGTGCTGACGGCGCTGGGCGATCACAGCCAATGCACCAGCGCCCATGACTAGACTGTGGCGTGGCTCAGGTCAGCCAGAGTAGAAACAGGCTGAGCGTGACAAAGGCGCCTGTGGTGGCGCCCAGCACTGCAAGGCTGGCCGCCCCCTGCAGTTTCAGCTTCTGGGCAAACACCGTATAAGAGCCAAACATTGGCATCGCGGCCGATATGATCACCGCGCTGCGCATCTCCGGGCTAAGCTGGATCAGCCCAAAGAACGTCAGAATGATCACCGCAAGCCCCACCAGAGCCGGATGCAGAATGAGTTTGATGCCGGTGATCTGCGCCGCCAGACTTCGGTTGCCATGCAGTGGCAGCCCAACCAGTGACCCTCCGATGACCACCAGTGACAGCGCTCCGGCCGAGGCCGCCAGCATTTGGATAAACCGGCCAACCGGGGCGGGCAGTGACAGATCAATCAGCGACGCCGCCAGCCCAAGCAACAGACCGATCATCAGCGGCATACGGAGCAGTTTCAGCAGGGCAGTGCCAAACTGTTGGTACGCCGGCTGGGTGTTGTCGCTGTCGGCCAGCTCCATCAGCACCAGGCAGATCGGAACCAACAGCAGGGTTTCGACCAGAAAGTTCAGGGTCAGGACGCTGCTGGCCAGATCGGGAAACAGCAACAGCATGATTGGAAATCCGATGAAGGCACTGTTTGGGCAGGTCGATCCCATGACCCCAAGTGCTCGCCGCTTTGGGTCGAGGTTTCCCAGGCTGAACAGCGCATAGGAAAACCCAATGGTCGCCAGCCCGCCGAGGCCATAGACCAGCATGTAATCCGGTTGAAATATGTCGCTTATGTCGCGCGACGATACCGCATTGAACAGCAGCGCCGGCAGGGCAATATTCATCACATATTGCCCGAAACTGCGCATTTCAGCGGCGCTGAACCATCCCTTATAGACAATCAGGTAGCCCAATCCGATGGTGGCATAGATCGGGAACGTAATCGCCAGAATGGTTGCCATGACTAGCCGATTACCCCTTGGTTTTCGCCGATCTGTCCCCGGTGCAACAACAGATGGTCCAGAATGACACAGGCCATCATCGCCTCTCCCACCGGCACCGCGCGGATGCCGACGCAGGGGTCGTGGCGGCCCTTGGTGATCACCTCGGCCGAGGAGCCGTCCTTGCGGATCGACTGGCGCGGGGTCAGGATCGACGAGGTTGGCTTGACGGCAAACCGCACCACAATGTCCTGACCGCTGGAGATCCCGCCCAGGATGCCGCCCGAATGGTTCGAGGAATAGACCGGTGAGCCATCGTTGCCACGAAAGATTTCATCGGCGTTTTCTGAGCCCTTCAGCCGCGCGGCATTCATGCCTTCGCCAATCTCGACGCCTTTGACAGCGTTGATCGACATCATCGCTGCCGCCAGTTCAGTGTCGAGCTTGCTATAGATCGGCGCACCGATGCCGGCAGGCACGCCGCGGGCTACAATCTCGACAATGGCACCGACAGAATCATGGTCCTTGCGCAGATCTTGCAGATAATCCTCCCAACCCTGCACCGCAGCCGCATCGGGGATCCAGAAATCGTTTTTGTCGATGGCGTCCCAGTCGAACCGCGAGCGGTCGATCTCCATCTCTCCCATCGCCACCATATAGCCCTTGATCTCCAGTCCGGGGATCAGGGCTTTGATTGCCTCGCGGGCAATCCCGCCAGCCGCAACCCGGGCTGCTGTTTCACGGGCCGAGCTGCGGCCGCCACCGCGATAGTCGCGGTTGCCGTATTTCTGGTAATAGGTGATATCGGCGTGGCCGGGCCGAAAGGTATTGGCGATATCGCCATAATCCTTGGAGCGCTGGTCGGTGTTTTCGATCATCAGCTGGATCGGGGTGCCGGTTGTCTTGCCCTCAAACACCCCCGACAGGATTTTCACCGCATCGGGCTCGTTGCGCTGGGTCATGTTCTTGTTCTGACCGGGGCGGCGCTTGTCCAGCCATGCCTGCAGCATGTCCGGCTCCAGCGGCACATTGGGCGGGCATCCGTCAACCGTGGCCCCCAGCGCCGGGCCGTGGCTTTCGCCCCAGGTGGTGAAACGGAAGAGATGGCCAAAGCTATTCATCGACATGGGGCAGGCTCCTTTGTCCGACGTGCTTAGCCTCGCTGCGCTGCTGTCTCAAGGGGTATTGGCTGACCCTCCGATTCTAGTCTGGACCCTGCACAAAAAAATGGCCGCTCCTGAAAGAACAGAAGCGGTCATCCGAAAGCCGGGGGAAATGGTTTTTGAAGAAAGGACCGGGATTAAGGGGGGGGGGGCGGAGGGTCCATCGTCAGAGCGCCCATCAAAGAGCCAATAACAGTCGAAAAGGTCGAGTGGCCGTGTAGGGGCTTGCGGCCCTTGCTGGCTTCGCGGCCCAGCGGAACAGTCAGCGACAGGCGCATTTGATCCCTGGGGTAGCCGTCAAGTTCATACCGTCCAAAGCTGGCATTCAGATATGCTGGGACTGGGGTATTTGCCGACAGGTCATAGCCAAAGGAAACACCATAGTCGCTGAGGCCGAAAATGTCATCAATGTATTCACGGTCAAAATATGCGCCTATGTCGAGCCCGTTGGCAAAAGCGTAGTTGGCGGTCACGCCACCAACTGTGCTTTTCAGACCCATATCGCTTGAATCGCCGCGGCCCAGGTATCCGCTGAAGACAACATTCTGAACGTTGTAGCTTCCCTGCACACCGTAGTGATAAATCCCATAGGAACCCCCATCACCAGACAGGCGGGAGACATCCAGGAACGCACCGGCGGTTGCATTTTCAAAGCCCGTGTAGTCGCCAGACAGTGACAGAACGGTCAGGTCTAAATCATCCGAACCAGACCCCACGCGGGAATAGGCAATACCGCCATCCAGCACGAATGTTTCGCCGAATGACAGGCTGCCAGATGCGCCGAGATCATTGGTGTTGAGAGAATAACCACCCTCGGACAGGCGGCTGTAACCAAGTGTAAACTCGGCGCCATTGAACTCAGCGGCGCTAAGGCCACTGGAGGAACCGATGATGGCAACAGCCAGTAAGGTCTTGTTAATCATTGAGCTTTCTTAATTTTTTGCTCCACGGCAATTAGGATGTATGGACATCATTGGCAAGCTATTGAATTCCCCACCATCAATTTTTTTCTCCCCGGTTTGAGATCCGCCGTTTTGGCGATCCGGAGGCTGACCCTTGCGCCCCATCACCGAAACCCAAGCGGTTTTGCCCCGTCACGGCCCCGTCCGGCCCGGTGGCAAAGTCTTGTGGTCTGTCGTGTGATCCCGCTTGCCTTTATGCCCCATGCCGCCTAGGTCTCGCCCCACCTCGGGGTGCAGGTCAGACCTGCTGAGATCAAACCCGTTGAACCTGAACCGGCTAACACCGGCGGAGGGAAGGTCTGGGAACACATCCCCCTTGCCCAACGCCGCAATGGAGGATGCCATGAAGTATCTTGTACTTGCAGCGGGACTGTTGAGCACCACAGCGGCAAATGCCGACGTGCCCGAACTGACCGTTTATACCTATGACAGCTTTGTTTCCGATTGGGGCCCCGGCCCGGCGGTGGAAGAGGCCTTTGAAAAGATCTGTGGCTGTGATTTGAAACTGGTCGGGGCCGGCGATGGCGCCGCCCTGCTGGCGCGGATCAGGCTGGAAGGCGCACGTTCGGATGCCGATGTGGTTCTGGGGCTGGATACCAATCTGACCGCCGCCGCCAAGGCAACAGGTCTGTTTGCCGACCATGCGGTGAGCGCCGACTACACGTTGCCGATCGAGTGGAACGACAAAACCTTTGCGCCCTATGACTGGGGCTATTTCTCATTTGTGCATAACGCCGATGCGGCCGCACCTGCAAATTTCAAGGATCTTGCCGCAAGTGACGCGAAAATCGTCATTCAGGATCCACGCTCCTCCACCCCTGGTCTGGGCCTGCTGATGTGGGTCAAGGCGGCTTATGGTGACGATGCACCGGCGATCTGGGCTGATCTGTCGGACAATATCGTCACCGTCACCAAAGGCTGGTCCGAAGCCTATGGGCTGTTCTTGGAGGGCGAGGCCGACATGGTGCTGTCTTATACCACTTCGCCAGCCTATCACCTGATCGCCGAGGAGGACGCCTCCAAGGCTGCGGCGCTGTTTGACGAAGGGCATTACGTGCAGGTTGAGGTTGCCGGTAAGCTGGCCGCCAGTGATCAGCCCGAGCTGGCCGATCAGTTCCTGGACTTCATGGTCTCCGATGCGTTCCAGTCGATCATCCCGACCACCAACTGGATGTATCCGGCGGTGACCCCTGCGGCGGGCCTGCCTGCTGGTTTTGAAACCCTGGTGCAGCCGGGCAAATCACTGCTGCTGAGTGAAGACGAGGCGGCCTCCCTTCGGGATGTTGCATTGGACGAATGGCTGACTGCGCTCAGCCAGTAAGCCCGAGACTGGGGATTGGCGCCGCCATTTTGGTGGCAGCGCTGATCCTTGGGACTCTGGCGGCTGTCGCCCTGCGCGCCGAACCCGGTCGCGGCTTGGGCAGCAGTGATTGGGCGGCGTTGCGCTTCACCCTGATCCAGGCTTGCCTGTCGGCAGGGCTGAGTGTGGCGCTGGCGATCCCGGTTGCACGCGCCCTGGCACGGCGCCGCTTTAGGGGTCGCCGGCTGCTGATATCACTGCTGGGCGCGCCGTTCATCCTGCCGGTTATTGTTGCGATCCTCGGTCTGTTGACAGTGTTTGGTCGGGCAGGCTGGTTTAGCAGCGGGCTGGCGCTGCTGGGGCTGGAGCCGGTGCAGATCTACGGGTTGCACGGTGTGGTTCTGGCACATGTGTTTTTCAACCTGCCACTGGCAACCCGGCTGGTGTTGCAGGGCTGGCAGGAAATCCCCGCCGAACGGTTCCGGCTGGCGGCGCAACTGGGCGCCGATGCGCGGGCGATGCGGCAGCTGTTGGAATATCCGATGCTGAAACGTATTGTGCCCGGCGCTTTGGCGGTGGTGTTTGCCATCTGCCTGTCCAGCTTTGCGGTGGCGCTGACCCTGGGTGGCGGGCCACGGGCCACCACCATCGAGCTGGCAATCTATCAGGCGTTTCGGTTTGACTTTGACCTTGGCCGCGCCGCGCTGCTGTCGGGCCTGCAACTGATCCTGACCGGCGCGGCGGCGCTGGTGGCGGTCAGGGTCGCGGCGGGTGAGGGGTTTGGCACCGGGCTGGACCGCCCATTGCAACGCTGGGATGGCAGCACTGCTGCGGCGCGTCTTGTGGATGGGCTGTGGATTGTGCTGGCTGCCGGGTTCCTGCTGCTCCCTTTGTCGGCCATCGTGCTGGCGGGGCTGCCGGGGATACTGACCTTGACCGGGGCGGTCTGGATGGCGGCGCTGAATTCGATCATGGTGGCGGCGCTGAGCACGGTTGTGTTGCTACTGCTGGCTCTACCGATGGCCACCGCCGTGGCGCTGGGCCGCGGCGGTATGATCGAGGTGGCGGGCATCCTGGGCCTCGCGGCCTCGCCCCTAGTGATCGGCACCGGGCTGTTCATCGTGATCTACCCCATTGCCGATCCGTTTGCGCTGGCGCTGCCGGTGACGGCGCTGGTCAATGCGGTGATGGCGTTGCCTTTTGCGCTGCGCATACTGGTGCCTCGGGCGCGGGCCGTGGTGGGGCGTTATGGCCGCCTGGCGCTGTCGCTTGATATGCGAGGCTTGGCCTTTGTCTGGCGGGTGCTGCTGCCACGGATGCGCCCGCAGATTGGCTTTGCCGCTGGACTGGCGGCGGCGCTGTCGATGGGCGACCTCGGGGTGATTGCCCTGTTCGCCGACCCCGAATTTGCCACCCTGCCACTGCAGGTTTACCGCTTGATGGGCGCCTACCGGATGGAGGCAGCGGCCGGGGCGGCGCTACTGCTGCTGGCGCTGTCGATGGCGGCGTTTTGGATTTTGGATCGTGGAGGCCGCTGGCATGCTGAGGCTTGAGAACTGTCTGATCGAGAACGGCGGCTTCTCTTTGCACGCCGACCTGACCATCGCCACCGGCAGCCGGGTTGCGGTGATCGGTCCCTCCGGCGCGGGCAAGTCCACCCTGATTGAGGCTGTGGCCGGGTTTCGCCCGCTGCGCCGTGGGGCTATGTTTTGGAGTGAAGCCGCGCTGGCGCAGATCGAGCCGGGCAAGCGCCCGGTGGCGATGCTGTTTCAGGATGGCAATCTGTTTCCCCATCTGACCGTGGCGCAGAACGTGGGCCTGGGTATCCGCGCCAATCTACGGCTGGATGCGTCGCAGCGTGCCCAGGTGCAGGCCGCTTTGGTCCGGGTTGGGTTGGATAGTATGGCCGACCGCAAACCCGCCGCGCTGTCGGGGGGGCAGCAAAGCCGGGTGGCGCTGGCGCGGGTGCTGGTGCAGGGGCGGGATCTGCTGCTGCTGGACGAGCCTTTTGCCGCACTTGGGCCGGCCCTGAAGGCCGAGATGCTGGATCTGGTGGCAGAACTGGTGGGTGAGAGTGGCGCCACCCTGCTGATGGTCAGCCACGACCCCAATGATGCCCGCCGGATTGCCGATCAGGTGGTGCTGGTCGCTGACGGGCAGGCGCATCCGCCAATGGACACCGCATCGCTGCTGGACAATCCACCGCCGGCGCTAAAGGCCTATTTAGGCTAGGGGTCTTGCGTCGGGCTGCACCTATACAGGCAGATGCAGCCCAGATCACTAGGCCGCTTGGCGCACCTCAGATCGTGTTTTGCTGATCATCAGCGCAGCATTTGCTGCCTCACGGCCTTTTTCGACAAAATGCTCGCGGTAGATGGCGTTGTGGTGATCGGTTTCCTGATAGTGATGCGGCGTCAGTGACACCGACAGCACCGGCACCCCGGTGTCCAGTCCGGCGCGCATCAATCCGTCAACCACCGCCTGAGCGACAAAATCATGCCGGTAAATGCCGCCATCGACGACAAAGGCGGCGCAGGTCACGGCGCCATAGCGTCCGGTTGCCGCCAGATCGCGGGCCAGCAGCGGCATCTCAAAGGCACCGGGCACGTCATAGACGTCAACCTGATCTGCTGGGATAAGCTGTAAAAAACCGTCGAGCGCGCGGTCGACGATATCGGCATGCCATTGCGCCTTGATAAAGGCATAGCGGGTGGGTGTCATGGGTCTCTCCTTGGTTACTGACACGTCACCCAAGGCGATAACGAACGATTGAGCGCGCAGGTTTCCCCAAGCCCAAAATCGCACGTTCTCTTCCATCCGGACTATGACCGTCGGCTCTGGAGTCTCACCAGATCTGCTGACACCCCGTTTAACTGGGGCCGCTCGCGGGCTTACAGGATAGACCTGCTTACCGCCGGTGGGGAATCTCGCCCCGCCCTGAGAACGCGCGGACATTGGCAAAACTAGCTGCGCTTTGCAAGGGGCTCAATTCACCAGCATCCACAGGGCCACCAGCGCCAGCATGGCGCCAAACAGAGTGTTCAGCCGCCTGGCGCTGTCTGGCGACCTAAACCGGCTGGCGATCTGGTCACCAATCAGCGTCCAGACCAGAAAGGCGATGAAATTGTTCAGGGTAAACACAGTGGTGATCAGCAGCACCGCAATCATCTTGGTGGTATCGCTCTTGGGCAGAAACTGGGTGAACATCAGCGCAATGATCACATAGGCCTTGGGGTTTAGCACCAGCAAGGTAGCGCCATCCCAAAAGCTGGCAGGGCGGGCGGTCTCACTGTCCTGCAAGATGCCCGACCGGAACAGTTTCCACGCCAGCCACAGAACATAGAGCGACCCGGCGGCCTTCAGGATTAAAAAGCCATTGGGGTAGCGGTCCAGTGCCGTCACAAAGCCCAGCCCAATGGCCAGCGTCACCAGCCATGTTGCCAGATGATAGCCTAAATTCGCCCTTAGGGTCGCCATCAGCCCAAAACGGGCGCCATTGGCGGCAAAGAACATATTGCCGGGGCCGGGGCTGTAGGCGAGGGGAAACAGAAACACGATGAGTGCGAGGCTGATCTGGGTCATGGGGGCATCCTGTTGAATGGCCGACCCATAACTGCCGCAGCCCCATGGGCGCGACCCGTTTCCTGCGCAAAGCCGGACACGGCGCGGTCATTTCCGCCTTTTCTTTGTGGGTCCGATACCTAAGGTGCAACAAAGAGGAGAATATCATGAAACTGATTTACGCCCCGACCTCGCCCTTTGTGCGCAAGGTAATGGTGCTTTTGCATGAAACTGGCCAGTTGGACGATGTTGAGATCCAGCCGGTGGCCACCACACCGCTATCGCCCGCCGACGATGCAAAAACCGCCAATCCATTGGCCAAGATCCCGGCGCTGGTCCGTGATGATGGTCCAGCGCTGTATGACAGTCGGGTGATCTGTGCCTATCTGGATGACCGAGCGGGCAGCGGGCTCTACGCTGGCGGCTGGGACAGCAAAGTGCTGGAAGCAACCGCAGATGGCATCATGGATGCCGCCGTGTCAGCCGTCTATGAACGCCGGATGCGCCCGCTGGACAAACAGTGGGACGATTGGGAAGCAGCGCAGATGGGCAAGGTTCTGGGCGCCTGTGCGGCGCTGAATGCGCGCTGGATCAGCCACCTGAAGGGGCCGCTGGATATCGGTCACATCGCCGTCGGCTGTGCCTTGGGTTATGTTGATTTCCGTCAGCCAGACAGCAACTGGCGTCACGGCAACGAGGCGCTTGCGGATTGGTTCGCTGATTTCGAATCGCGGCCCAGCATGCTGGCAACCCAGCCTCCTGCCGGGTAACCAAACTCTTGAAAATCGGGCGGCGCCCCCTATATGTGACTTGCTTTGCGAGCGCCGCCTGCCAGAAAAAAGGTCCATGCGGCCTTATGCGCGGCTTTGACCGCTGGACGTAAGCCATTCTCCTCGGTAGATACCCGCCTGAGCCACCACGAATTTTCGCGGTAGCATGCGCATGTTTGCCCGAAACGGGCGCTGGAATTGGAGAAAACCTCGTGTCCCACGCAGAAGACAACGAAGGCACCCGGAGAGACTTCCTCTACTATGCCACCGGCGGTGCCGGTGTCGTCGTTACAGGGGCCGCAGTCTGGCCGCTGGTCAATCAGATGAATCCCTCGGCGGACGTAAAAGCCCTGTCGTCGATTACCGTCGACATCAGCGGCGTCGAAGTTGGCACGCAGTTGCGGGTCATGTTCCTGGGCAAGCCGGTGTTCATTCGCCGCCGCAGCCAGGAAGAGATCGACAAGGCGCGCGCCGTGGTACTGGACGATCTGCCAGATCAGCTGGTCCGCAACGCCAACAAGCCTGGCCTGGATGCTTCGGATGAAAACCGGACCATGGATGACGCTGGCGAATGGCTGGTGATGATGGGTGTCTGTACCCACCTTGGCTGTGTGCCATTGGGTGACGGCGCTGGCGATTTCGAAGGCTGGTTCTGCCCCTGCCACGGATCGCACTACGACACTGCCGGTCGTATCCGCAAAGGTCCCGCGCCTGAGAACCTGCCGGTTCCCATGGCCGAGTTCCTCGACGCAACAACGATCAAACTGGGATAAGGAAGCGACGTATGTCCGGAATTCCGCACGATCATTACGAACCCAAAACTGGTGCCGAAAAGTGGCTGCACAGCCGCCTGCCAATTGTTGGGTTGCTGTATGACACAATTATGATTCCCACCCCCAAGAACCTCAACTGGTGGTGGATCTGGGGCATTGTACTGGCGTTCTGCCTGGTGCTGCAAATTGTCACCGGTATTATCCTGGCGATGCATTACACGCCGCATGTGGACCTGGCCTTTGCCAGCGTTGAACACATCATGCGCGACGTCAACGGCGGCTATATGCTGCGGTATCTGCACGCCAACGGCGCCTCGCTGTTCTTTGTCGCCGTCTATATCCACATCTTCCGCGGCTTGTTCTACGGCTCTTACAAGGCACCACGTGAAATCACCTGGATCGTCGGCATGCTGATCTTCCTGATGATGATGGGCGCCGGTTTCATGGGCTATGTTCTGCCCTGGGGCCAGATGTCCTTCTGGGGGGCCACCGTGATCACCGGCCTGTTTGGTGCAATTCCCTTTATCGGTGAAGCGCTGCAAACTTGGCTGCTGGGCGGACCTGCAGTGGGCAACGCCACACTGAACCGCTTCTTCTCGCTGCACTATCTGCTGCCGTTTATCATCGCGGCGCTGGTTATCGTGCACATCTGGGCCTTCCACACCACGGGCAACAACAACCCAACCGGTGTTGATGTGCGCAAAGGGTCGAAAGAAGAAGTCAAGAAAGACACCCTGCCGTTCTGGCCTTACTTCGTGATCAAGGATTTCCTCGGTCTCGCAATTGTGCTGGTGATCTTCTGGGCGATTGTTGGCTTCCTGCCAAACATGCTGGGCGAACCGGATAACTACATCGAGGCGAACCCGCTGGTCACCCCAGCCCACATCGTTCCCGAGTGGTACTTCCTGCCGTTCTACGCAATCCTGCGGGCCTTCACTGCCGAAGTCTGGGTGGTTCAGTTCACCTCTTTCATCACCGGTGGCATCATCGACGCTAAGTTCTTTGGTGTGATGGCGATGTTTGGCGCTATCGCTGTGATGGCTCTGGCACCATGGCTGGACACCAGCCGCGTGCGTTCGGGTCTGTACCGGCCAATGTTCAAGTGGTGGTTCCTGCTACTGGTCGTCGACTTCTTTGTCCTGACCTGGCTGGGCGCAAAACCCGCCGAGGAGCCCTATGCCTCCTTCGCACTGATCGCCTCGGCTTACTGGTTTGGCTACTTCCTGGTGATCCTGCCGCTTCTGGGTGTGATCGAAAAGCCAGTCGCTACGCCTGACACCATCGAAGATGACTTCAACGCGCACTATGGCAAATCGGACGATGCTTCGACTGATGCCACAGCGGCTGAATAAGAAAAGGGACCGAAAAACCATGTTGAAGAAACTTGTAATCGGTGCCGCTCTTGCTTTGGCCCCCGTCGCCGCATTGGCGGCGGGTGGCGAGCAGCACATCGAGTCGTACGACTTCTCGTTCAACGGTGCCTTTGGCACCTACGATCAGAACCAGCTGCAACGCGGCTTGCAGATCTACACCGAGGTCTGCTCGTCCTGTCATGGGCTGAAGTTTGTGCCTCTGCGCACCCTGGCTGACGCGGGAGGCCCCGGCCTGTCACCCGAGCAGGTGGTCGCATATGCGGCTGAAAACTTTACCGTCTATGACGCAGAACTGGACGAGGACGTGCCCGCCAAACCGGTGGATCACTTCCCCGCCAATACCGCAGCTGGCGCGCCTGACCTGAGCCTGATGGCCAAGGCCCGCAAAGGCGGTCCCGACTATATCGCCTCGCTGCTGAACGGCTATACCGGTGAAGAAAAAGAAGAGGCTGGCAGCACCTACTACGAGAACACCGCCTTTCCGGGCGGCTGGATCTCAATGGCGCCGCCACTGGAAGATGACTACGTAGAGTTTGCCGATGGCCACGACACTAGCCTGCACAGTATGTCACAGGACGTTTCAGCCTATCTGATGTGGAGCGCCGAGCCCAAGATGATGGCGCGCAAACAGGTTGGATTTGTCGGTGTGCTGATGCTGACGATCCTGTCGGTTTTGTTGTATCTGACCAACAAACGCATCTGGGCGCCGATCAAGGGCCGCAAAAACAGCTGAACGCTGGTGTGATTGAAAAAATGAAAACCCCCGTGCTTTGGCGCGGGGGTTTTTCTTTGCCAGAAGCGGTGTTTGGGGGCCAGCCCCCAGCGTGCAGGTCTGCACGCTTCCCCCGGAGTAGTTTGAGCAAAAAGAAGCAGCAGGGCCGCGCCAGGTTTCTTTTTGCTTAAACTACTCCCGCCGGAGGCATCCTGAGGCACCGGTCACGACCGGTGGTGAGACAAACAGGTGCGCCGTTAGGCGCTCGATTGAATCGACAGTAACGATCAGGCGGTCAACTGATTGTTTACGGAGCCAGTGATTTTAGCTGTGACAATCTCGCCTTCGCTTTGCGGCGCGGCAAATTGCACTTCGGTGAACTGTTCGGTGCGGCCCATATGGGCGTTTTCCATCAGGATGTGATGTATCTGACCAATTTGCGCCTGCAGGTGCCGCTGCACCTGGTCCGCGCCTGCTGCACGCAGGCGGGCGGCGCGGTCCTTGATCACCTTGCCATTCACCTGATCCGGGATCTTGGCGGCCGGGGTGCCCTCTCGCTTGGAGTAGGGGAAAACATGCAGCCAGGTCAGCTGGCAATCCCTCACCAGTTTCAGCGAGTTGTCAAAATGCGCTTCGGTTTCGGTTGGGAAGCCAGCGATGATATCGGCGCCAAAGGTTATGTCCGGGCGCAGCTTTTTGGCCTCTTCCGTAAAGCGGATGGCGTCATCACGCAGATGGCGGCGTTTCATGCGTTTCAGAATCAGGTCGTCGCCGTGCTGCAGGCTGAGGTGCAGGTGCGGCATCAGCCGCGGCTCACTGGCGATGGCCCGCATCAGGTTGTCGTCCACCTCGATCGAATCGATAGATGAGATCCGCAGCCGGGGCAGGTCCGGCACCAGCCGCAGGATCCGCATCACCAGATCACCAAATTTGGGCGCCGCAGGCAGATCAGCGCCCCAGGAGGTCAGGTCAACTCCGGTCAGCACCACCTCGTTATAGCCCTTATCGACCAGGCGTTTGATCTGGTCCACCACCACGCCGGCCGGAACTGAGCGCGAGTTGCCGCGGCCATAGGGGATGATGCAAAAGGTGCAGCGGTGGTCGCAGCCGTTCTGTACCTGCACATAGGCGCGGCTGCGGCTGCCGAAGCCGTCGATCAGATGGCCTGCGGTCTCGGTGACGGACATGATGTCATCCACCTGCACCGCTTCGCTGTCGCCGATAAAGTCAGCCGCCATGCCATTCCAGGTCTCGGGGCGCATCTTTTCGGTATTGCCGATGACCACGTCTACCTCGGCCATGGCGGCAAAGGTTTCGGGCTCTGTCTGCGCCGCGCAGCCGGTGACGATCAGCCGGGCGTCCGGGTGTTCCCGGCGCAGCTTGCGGATCTCCTGGCGCGCCTTGCGCACCGCCTCGGCGGTGACCGCACAGGTGTTGACCACCACGGCGTTTTCCAGCCCAGCCTGTTGCGACAATTCCTTCATGGCTTCGGTTTCATAGGCGTTCAGCCGACAGCCGAGGGTCGCGAATTTGGGAGTATTCATGTCAGGCCTTCCAGGAAGTCACGGGTCAATACGCCGCTCAGCACATGTTTGGTGGCGCCGGTCATCCAGACGCCGTCGTCGCGCCAGTCAATCCACAAGCTGCCGCCGTCCAGATCGATCTGCACCTTGCGCCCTGTCAGTCCACGACGGGCCGCCGCCACAGCGGTAGCGCAGGACGACGAGCCTGAGGCAAGGGTGATGCCCACACCGCGCTCCCAGACCCGCATGCGCAGGCGATCAGGGGCCACCAGATGCGCCACCTGCACATTGGTGCGCTCGGGGTATAGCGGGTGATGCTCGCAGCGGCTGCCAAATTCTTCCAGCCGCACCTGCTCGGCATCCTCGACGAAAAAGGTGCAATGGGGATTGCCCATACCGGTTGCCGTCGGAGCGCCCTCGATTGGCAGTTCCAGCGTGTCCAATTCCTCGGCCAGCGGAATCTGGTGCCACAGCAATTGCGGCTGTCCCATGTTGACCGAGGTCAGCCCGTTGCCTGCATCACGCGCGAACAGATCGCCGCGGTCGGTGGTCAGGTGCAGCTCGCTGTTGCCACTTTCCTCCATCAGCCAGCGGGCGATGCAGCGGGTGGCGTTGCCGCAGGCCGCCGAGGTCGAGCCGTCTGAGTTGTAAAAGGTCAGATGGGCATCACCGGGCCCCCGTTCGATCACCGCAAGCTGATCAAAGCCAACCCCAAACCGGCGGTGGCCAATGCCGCGCGCCAGCGCAGGGGTGATAACCACGGGATTCGCACGGGCATCGACAACGACAAAGTCATTGCCCAGCCCGTGCATCTTCATAAACGGCAGTTCGGTGATGGAATTGGTGCTCATGTCGGGCATATAGCCCCGCCCCCGGAATGAATCTACCCTTGGCCCGAAAAAGTTGAAGAAAGCGCTTGACCGCTTGCCTAGCTAGCCCTAGAGAAGCGCCTATCAGGACGGTTTGAATGAGATCTTCAAGCTGACTTGGGAGCGAATTAAGCTCTTGATCTTCTTAGATCAATTGGCTTAAAGAGCGACACGGAAGCGATCCGATCGCTTCGAAAAAGTGGGCCGTTAGCTCAGTTGGTAGAGCAACTGACTTTTAATCAGTAGGTCTCCGGTTCGAACCCGGAACGGCTCACCACTTTTTCCGCCTTTGTTGAATATCACCACGGGCGCTGCCTATGGCAGCAGCATTGTGGCCGACCTGAGTTTTGGGTTGTCGGCAGGCTCCCGACCTCTGTTATGCAGGTGAGTGATATGGAGACGTCCGGCGCGCGCCAGCGGTGCCGCTCCATCTGATGCGAGGGAGAGTATAGCTATGAAAATTGGATTTATTGGCACTGGTGACATCACCGAAGCGATTGTTACTGGTTTGATTGCGACGGATTTTCCGATCAGCGAGATCATCCTGTCAGAACGCAGTCAGGCTAAATCGGCGCGGCTTGCGGCGGCGGATAGCCGGATCCGCGTGACCCCGGACAATCAGCAGATCGTAGATCAGGCCGATCTGCTTTTCCTGGCGGTGCGGCCTCAGGTCGCCGAAGAGGTGCTGCGGGTGCTCAAATTTCGCGACGGCCAACAGGTCGCCAGCCTGATTGCAACCGTCACATTCGAATCACTGTTGGACTGGATTGGCGCGCCGGTCAGTCTCAGCCGCTCAATCCCATTGCCTGCGGTGGCCAACCGGCGGGGTGTGACTGCGATCTATCCGGCGGATGAGCTGCTCGAATCATTCTATGACGCCCTAGGCACGGTGGTTGTTGCGCAATCGCTGGATGAATTTGATGCCTATGCCGCCGCAAGTGCGCTGATGGAGCTGTATTTTGGTGTCATGGAGACCGCATCGGATTGGCTTTGCACCCAGGGCACATCGCCACAGAACGCGCAGAGCTATCTGACCAAGATCTTTCTGGAGCTGTCCCGGACGGCCGACAGCGCACCTCAGGCTAGCTTTGCCAGCCTGCGCGACAACCATTCCACGCCGGGTGGGCTGAATGAACAGATGTTTTCGGTCTTCGCGGACTCGGGCGGCACAAAGGCCCTGACTCAGGCGCTGGAGAGTGTCGCCAAACGGGTGCGTAACGCGCGAGAGGCATAGTCACGGGAGGGCCAGGGGCTGCGCATCCGGTGATTGTACTGGATATTGGATACAATATAAGTTTAAGCTTTTGTATAATTGTGCGTTATGCGACCGATCCTTTAGCGGGGTCGCATAGCTCTTGGTAAAACAGGGAGTACTAAAATGCATAAGCAAACACGCCTATTATTTGCCGGCCTTCTCTCCAGTACAGTCTTCGCAGGGGCTGCTTTGGCGGCTGGGACCCATCCCCAAACCGGCGAAGCCTTGGCCGATGATCAAACCTTTACCTACCGTATTCTTGACGAACACAGTTCGGTTGATCCGCAGGTGGTCGAAGATGTCTCGGGCGCTGAAATTGTCCGTGACCTGTTTGAGGGCCTGATGAATCAGGACCGCGACGGCAATCTTGTGCCCGGAGTGGCCACAGGGTTCACCACCAACGACGCCAAGGATGTCTATACCTTCACCCTCAGGGACAGCGCCAAATGGTCCAACGGTGATCCGGTGCTGGCCAGTGATTTTGTCTATGCCTGGAAACGCGCTGTCGATCCTGAGCTGTCGTCGCCCTATGCCTGGTTCATGGAGCTGATGTCGATCGAAAACGCCGCCGCCATCATTGCCGGTGAAAAACCGCTGGATGACCTGGGGGTGACTGCCATTGATGATCACACGCTTCAGGTGCGGTTGTCTGCGGCGCTGCCCTATTTTCCGCAGATGACCACCCATTCCACAACCTTTCCTGCACCGCAAAAGGTGATTGCGACACATGGCGACGCCTGGACCAAGCCCGAAAATATCGTCTCGAATGGCGCCTATATACTGACCGAGCACCTGCCTCAGGAACGCTCGGTTCGGGAGCGCAACACCCTGTATTGGGACAATGAGAACACCATCGTTGAAAAGGTGGTGGCGCTGGTGATCAACGACGAAAACGTCGCCCTGACCCGCTATATGGCCGGTGAGCTGGATCGCACCGAGGTGCCCGCAGGCCAGTTCCCGCGCCTGCAAAAGGAACATCCCACCGAGGCGATCAGCTTCCCGCGCCTGTGCAGCTATTACTACACCTTCAACCTATCTGAGGATGGCCCCGAGGCCTTCAAGGATCCGCGGGTGCGTCAGGCGCTGTCCCTCGCGGTTGATCGCAAGATCATAACCGAAAAAATCCTCGCTGGTGGTCAGCCCGAAGCCTATACATTTGCCCCCGAGGCCACCGCAGGTTTCACCGTGCCGCAGGTCGAAATGTCTGCCATGACCCAGTCTGAACGCGATTCCTTGGCCAAGGAACTGTTGGCCGAGGCGGGCTATGGCCCGGATAACCCGCTGAGCTTCAACATGATCTACAACACCTCAGAGTCGCACAAAAAGATCGCGGTGGCGCTGGGGCAGATGTGGAAGCAGAAGCTGGGGGTGCAAACCGATCTGGGTAATCTGGAATGGAAAGTGTTCCTGGAAACCCGTGGCAATCAGGACTTTGATCTGGCGCGCGGCGCTTGGTGTGGCGATTACAACGAGGCCTCGACCTTCCTGGATCTGCTGCAATCCAACTCGGGCTACAACGACGGCAAATTCCAGAATGACCGCGTCGATGCACTGCTGGCGGCGGCCAAGATCTCGGACAATACCACCAAGCTGTATACCGAGGTTGAACAGATCCTGGCGCAGGAATCGCCCATTATCCCGATCTATCACTATGCGGGGGTCTATATGATGGACAGCGATGTCGGCAATTGGCCGGTCGATAACGTCGAACAGAATTGGTACTCCAAAAACCTCTATAAAATCGCCGAGTGATCGCATGCCCCTATAACACCGCCCGGCCCCCGATCTGGGGGCGGGGCAACTGTTCAACGCGAGATCCCGAATGATTGCCTATATTATCCGGCGTCTGCTTGCCGCCATTCCGACGATCCTGGTGCTGATCGTGGCCTCCTTTTTCCTGATGCATTTTGCGCCGGGCGGGCCGTTTACCTCGGAGCGCCCGTTGCCGCCCCAGGTGCTTGCCAATATCGAGGCCCGCTATGGGCTGGATCAGCCGCTGTGGAAGCAGCTGTATGACTATCTGTTCAACATCATCTTTCACTTCGACTTTGGCCCCTCGTTCAAATTCAAAGACCGCGACGTCAACGATATCATCGCCCAGGGCTTTCCAATCTCGTTCACCTATGGCTCGCTCTCCTTTCTTGTGGCGACAGTGGTTGGGGTGTCGCTGGGCATCGCCGCCGCCATCCGTCACAACACCTGGATCGACTACCTCGCCGTCGGTCTTGGCATCGCCGCGCAGGCGCTGCCGAATTTCATCATGGGCCCGATCTTGATCCTGACCTTTACCCTGTGGCTGGGCCTGTTGCCCGGTGGCGGCTGGCATGGCGGTCAGTGGCAATATCTGATCATGCCGGTGATCGCCCTGTCGACCTCCTATATGGGCTCTATCGCCCGCATCACCCGCAGTTCCATGCTTGAGGTGCTGAATTCCAACTTCATCCGCACCGCCCATGCCAAGGGGCTGCCCACCCGGACGGTGATCTGGCGTCACGCGCTGAAACCCACCCTGCTGCCGGTGGTGTCTTACCTTGGGCCGGTGTTTGTCTACGTGCTGACCGGCTCGGTCTTTGTTGATATGTATTTTTCCACCGGGGGGCTGGGGCAGGCCTATGTGGGCTCGGCCCTGTCGCGCGACTATGCGGTGCTGCTGGGGGTGACGATCCTCTATGGTATCCTGACCGTTGCGGTGAACCTGCTGACCGATCTGGCCTATGCCTGGTTTGATCCCAAGATCCGGTTTTAGGGGCGCGCCATGTTTGCAAAATCAACAAAAGCCGCCCAGATCGCCGAAGAGGTCACCGATTTTACCGCCGTTCAGGGCCGCTCTCTGTGGCAGGACGCACGGGCGCGGTTTGTGCAGAACCGTGCCGCCCGCGCCTGTGTGCTGGTGCTGGCACTGATCATCGCCTTCACCATATTCGGCCCGCTGTTCGCGCAGTGGAACAACGAAGAGATCGACTGGGACATCATGGGCAATGTGGCGGCGCAGGGCATGCCGTCGCTGGCCACTGGCCACTACTTTGGCGTCGATGATCTGGGCCGGGATCTGTATAGCCGGGTCATTCAGGCCACCACCACCTCGTTGCTGGTGGGGTTGATCGGCGCCTCTATGGCGCTGTTTGTCGGCACCATATACGGCATTATTTCCGGTTTTGTCGGTGGCCGCACCGACAGCATCATGATGCGCATCGTCGATATTCTGATGGCGATCCCCGCGACCCTGGTGATCATCCTGCTGCTGGTGGTCGCTGGCCGCTCCTTCTTCATGCTGTTCATCGCCCTGGGCGCGGTCAGCTGGCTGAGCATGTCGCGGATTGTGCGTGGCCAGACTCTGGCGCTGAAGCACCGCGAGTTCATCGAGGCGGCGCGCGCTGCCGGCGTCAGCGAGATCACCATAATGCGCCGCCATATTCTGCCCAACCTGCTGGGGGTGGTGATTGTCTATGCCTCGCTGATGGTGCCGGAAATGATCCTGGCTGAAAGCTTCATTTCCTTTCTCGGGTTAGGGGTGTCGGAGCCCTATACCTCATTGGGCAGCCTGATCTCGGAAGGGGCGGGCACCATGGCCTATGGCACCCTCTGGCAACTGGCTATCCCACTGTTTTTCTATGTCGCCATCATTATCACCATGTTTTTCATCGGTGATGGGCTGCGCGACGCGCTTGACCCCAAGGACCGCTGACCATGCCCCTGCTAACAGTGCAAGATCTCAGCGTCGATTTCACGACACATGACGGCCCGGTCAAGGCCGTCACCGGCATCAGCTTTGACATCCAGCCGGGCGAATGTCTGGGCATCGTCGGGGAAAGCGGCTCTGGCAAAAGCCAGACCTTTATGGCGGCAATGGGGCTGCTGCCCGCCAACGGGCGCGCCTCGGGCTCGGTCCGGCTGAACGGCAGCGAGATCCTTAATCTGGCGAGGCTCGAACTGAATAAGATCCGCGGCAGCGATGTTGGGATGATTTTTCAGGACCCGCTGACCGCGCTCACCCCGCATTTGCGGGTCGGTGAGCAGATGCGCGAGGTGTTGCAGGTCCACAAGGGGATGGTGGGCAGGCAGGCCCGCCGCCTCTGTCTGGACTGGCTTGATCGGGTGCAGATGCCGGTGGCGGCGCGCAGGCTGGACCAGTTCCCCCACGAGCTGTCAGGCGGCATGCGCCAGCGGGTGATGATCGCCATGTCGATGCTGTGCAATCCCCGGCTGTTGATTGCCGATGAGCCAACAACGGCGCTGGATGTCACGGTGCAGGCAGAGATCCTTGATCTGATGGCCGAGCTGCAAAAAGAGCAGGGCACCGCCATTGCGCTGATCACCCATGATATGGGCGTGGTCGCCCGCATGTGTGACCGCATACAGGTGATGCGTCAGGGCGGCTTTGTTGAAAGTGGCACCGCAACCGAGATCTTTCGCAGTCCAAAACACGCCTATACGCAAGCCCTGCTCAAGGCGATGCCGCGCATCGACGCGGCAGATGCACCGCAGCTGTTCGAAACCAAAGCACGGCCAATCCTGCAGGTTGTTGACGTCAAGGTTCACTTCCAGATGAAAATGCCCGGCGGGTTGTTTGGCCACAGGGTGCCGCTCAAGGCGGTGGATGGTGTCAGTTTTGACGTCCGGCAAGGCGAAACACTGGGGGTGGTGGGCGAAAGCGGCTGTGGCAAATCCACCCTGGCCCGCGCGGTTCTGCAATTGATCGAACCCACCGGTGGCGGTGTCAGCTGGCTGGGGCAGCCGATCGTGGGGCTGAAACGGGCCGAGCTGAACAAATACCGCAAGGACCTGCAAATTGTGTTTCAGGATCCTCTGGCCAGTCTTGACCCGCGCATGACCATTTCGGCCTCGATCGCCGAACCCTTGCTGACCTATCGTCCCGATTTGACCAACCGCGAGCGCAAGATGACGGTGGCTGATATGATGGAGCGGGTGGGGCTGGACCGGACCCTGTTCAACCGCTACCCGCACGAGTTGTCCGGCGGCCAGAACCAAAGGGTTGGCATTGCCCGGGCGATGATCAACCGGCCCAAGCTGATTATCTGTGACGAGGCGGTCTCGGCGCTGGACGTCTCCATTCAGGCGCAGATCATTGGGCTGCTGCGGGAACTGCAGGCCGAATTCGGCTTGGCGCTGATCTTCATCAGCCACGACCTGTCGGTGGTGCGGGCGATCTCAAACCGGATTATGGTGCTCTATCTGGGCCGGGTGGTTGAGCTGGGCGACGGCGAGACCGTCTGCGCCCGCCCGCAACACCCCTACACGCAATCGCTTATTTCTGCGGTGCCGATTCCAGATCCTGACATTGAACGGAGCAGGTGCCGGATCAAACTGCCGGGAGAGCTGCCTTCGCCGCTGGACCCCCGCGCGGCGCTGCGATTCCTGCCCAGTCGATTGGCTGCCGGAGAAATTAATTACCTGCCGAAACTGATCCAGTTTGCCCCAAATCACTATGTCGCCGAGCATGATCCGCTTGAGCTGATCCTGAGGGACGGATGTCTTGCCTGACCTGCGGCCCGACGCTGCGGACATAAATCCCTAAACAGATATACCCGAAAAGTGATTGCCATGTTATGTATCCCACATCCAGAGCGCTGCGCCTGCGGCATTTTCACGATGCCCCTGCGCCTCTCTGGCGTCTCCTTTGGGAACGTTGCAATCCCAAGTTAGCTTTGTATTAATGACCCAAAAAGGGCCTGTGCGTGACTGATACTCTGTTCCAATTGCCAGCCATCCCGGTGGTTCCCGTCCTCAACGAGGCCGCGGGATATCCTGTTGGGCGTATCTTCTGTGTGGGGCGCAACTATGCCGCCCATGCCGCCGAAATGGGCGTCGAAGTGGACCGCGAGGCGCCATTCTATTTCACCAAATCGCCTGCAAATATGGTGCTGAGCGGGGCGCAGGTGCCCTATCCGCCGGGCACTGACAATTTTCACTACGAGATGGAACTGGCATTGGCGATTGGGGTGCCGCTGTTTCAGGCGACGGCGGAGCAGGCCCGCGCGGCGATCTATGGCTTTGGCTGCGCGCTGGACATGACCCGGCGCGACTTGCAGATCCGAGAGCGCAACAAGCAGCGCCCCTGGAGCCTGGGCAAGGACGTGGAAAATGGCACCGTTCTGGCGCCATTGACCCGCGCATCAGACTGGACCGCATCCGCCGAGCGGCGCATTTATCTCACTGTGAACGGTGAGACGCGTCAGGATGCCACACTGGCCGAGCTGATTTGGTCCCTTGAGGAAATCCTGTGCCACCTGTCGCAATTCTATCACCTGCGACCCGGTGACGTGATCCTGACCGGCACACCTGCCGGGGTTGGCCCTGTTGTGGCCGGCGATGTGATCGAAGGCGGCATTGATGGGCTTCAGTCTATTTTTATGGCGGTGAAGGGCGACGGTGACACTTGAAATACCCGCAATTCCAGCCGCGCAGCGCTGCCCATTGATGAGTCAAATATGCATATCCACTGTTGATGGTTACAAACTCACCTAATAGCAAACGCCCAAGCGGTTCGAATATCGAACTGAGACGGGTGGCACCCAATGAGGAAAATAGGGGCGCCGCCGAAAAATTGAGGAAGAAACAAGAACATTGATGCACTATATTGCAAACTTTAAAAATGAAGGCATTATAGTGCGAGACTATGGTCCTAAGGGAGGAATCACATGACCACTCGGAGAAAGCTACTCGGCGCCTTTGGTGTCGCAGCTATCGCAGCGCTTAGCGCGACATCGGTAATGGCTCAGGAAGTTACCCTGAAGCTACACCAGTTTCTGCCAGCACAGGCAAATGTGCCAAAACTGATCCTGGATGTCTGGGCGGACAAGATCGAAGAGGCGTCCGCAGGTCGCATCAAGATCGACCGTTATCCATCCATGCAGCTGGGTGGCAAGCCACCAGAGCTGATGGACCAGGCCATTGATGGCGTGGCAGACATTGTCTGGACTGTGGTGGGCTATACGCCGGGCCGCTATCCATCGACCGAAGTGTTTGAGCTGCCCTTCATGATGACCGATGCCCGTGCGGTATCGCGCGCCTATTGGGAAATGTTCGAAACCCATATGAAGGACACCGAGTTCAAGGATCTGAAGATCCTCGGCACTTGGGTTCACGGCCCCGGCATGATCCACACCTCGGAGCCGGTGGAAACACCTGATGACCTGCGCGGCATGAAGATCCGTGGCGGCTCACGCTCGGTCAACTCGCTGCTGACCGAACTGGGTGCAACCCCGGTTGGCATGCCGGTTCCGGCGGTGCCCGAAGGCCTGTCCAAAGGCGTGATCGACGGCACCACCATCCCGTGGGAAGTCACCGCAGCCCTGAAAGTTCCAGAGCTGGTCACCAACCACACCGAGTTCACCGGCAAGGCGCTGTACACGCTGACCTTCGTTCTGGCGATGAACAAGCCCAAGTTCGACAGCCTGCCCGCTGATCTGCAACAGATCATCGACGACAACTCCGGTCTGGAATTCTCGGTGTTTGCCGGCGGTACTCAGGCTGATGCCGATGGTCCATCGCGCGAAATGGCGCTGGATATGGGCAACAATGTCATCACTCTGGACGCCGAACAAACTGCCGTATGGCGTGCGCGTTCGCAGCCGATCTATGACAATTGGCTGGCTGACATGAGCGAAAAAGGCATCGACGGTCAGGCACTGCTCGACGAAGCCACCATGCTGATCGAGAAATACTCGAAGTAAGTCTGGTATAGACTAAGGGGCCGCAGCGAACACTTTGCTGCGGCCCTATTTGTGACGCGAAAGGGATGGGTGCGTACCTATGCACAAGCACATGTTAAAACTGGCCAGATTTATGGCTGCCGCTGGTGGGCTTGTCCTGACCCTGCTGATTCTTCTCACCTGCCTGTCGATATCCGGTCGCCTGCTGAATGGCTTCTTTCACGGCGACCTGATGGGCAGCGTTGCGCCAGACTTTGCTGAATGGATGATCGCCATTGGTGTCGGACCCATCAACGGCGATTTCGAACTGGTCGAGGCCGGGGTGGCCTTTGCCATCTTTGCCTTTCTGCCCCTGTGCCAGATCACTTCGGGGCACGCCTCGGTTGACATCCTTGTCGATAACTTCCCCAAACGGGTGAACAGATTTCTGCGCATGGTGACCGAGATCGTGTTTGCCGCAGTGCTGGTTCTGATCGCATGGCGGCTGGCGGCGGGATTGGTCAGCAAGTTGTACAATGGGGAAACCTCGTTTCTGCTGCAATTTCCGATTTGGTGGGCCTATGCCGCCAGTCTGGTTGCTGCCGTGGTGGCTGCCATCGTCGGCGTTTACATGGGTGCTGTGCGCACCATCGAATTTCTTACCGGTCGGATCCTGGTCTGGGACGGCGTGGAGACTGAACAGTGACTGCTCTTGAAATCGGAATTGCCTCTTTCCCGCTCCTGATGGTGCTTATCTTTCTGCGGGTGCCCATTGGCCTGTCGATGTTCCTGGTTGGCCTGGGCGGGCTGATGATCGTTACCGACGGCACCGTGGTGGCCTTTGGTCGGTTGAAAAACGAAACCTATTCGACCTTTTCCTCTTATTCGCTGACCATCGTGCCGATGTTCCTGCTTATGGGCCACTTTGCCACGCTGGGCGGCATGTCCAGCGCGCTGTTCAAAGCCGCCGAAGGGTTCCTGGGCCATCGCAAGGGCGGTGTTGCCATGGCGGCGATTGGCGCCTGCGCCGGCTTTGGCGCGATCTGTGGCAGCTCACTGGCCACCGCCGCCACCATGGGCCGTGTCGCCCTGCCTGAGCTGAAACAATACGGTTATGCCGGCGGCTTCTCAGCGGCCACACTGGCGGCTGGCGGCACCCTTGGCATCCTGATCCCGCCCTCGGTGGTGCTGGTGATCTATGCTATCCTGACCGAACAAAATATCGCCAAGCTGTTCCTCGCGGCCTTTATACCGGGCATCTTGGCGGCCCTCGGCTATGTGATTGTCATCTCGATCTATGTGCGGCTGTATCCTGAATCGGCCGGCACCCGTCCGGCAATACCCTGGGCCGAGCGCTTTGCCGCTCTGTTCCGGGTCTGGCCGGTGCTGATGGTGTTTGGCGTGGTGGTTGGTGGTATCTACCTGGGTTGGTTCACCCCAACCGAAGGCGCCGCCGTCGGCGCCTTTGGCACCGGGATGATTGCCTGGCTGAATGGTGGTTTGGACCGGGTCAGCCTGACCGACAGCTTCATGGTCACCGCCCGCTCCACCGCGATGATCTTTTTCATCGTGCTCGGGGCCGGCTTCTACAATGGCTTTCTGGCGCTGACCAAAGTGCCGCAGGAACTGGCCGATTTTGTCGTCAGTCAGGGGCTCAGCCCATGGATGGTGCTGACGCTGATTCTAGTGTTCTACCTGTTGTTTGGCTGCCTGATGGATAGTCTCAGCATGATCCTGCTGACTATTCCGATCTTCTTCCCAGTGATTTCGGCGATGGATTTCAATCTGGTCTCGCTGCCCGCAATGCAGGCCAGCGCCGCGATGGAGGTGCTCAATGTCGGGGTGCCCGACGGCATGGCAGATGGGATGCTTGCCTCGATCCAAGAGGCCATTGCCGGCGGTATGGAGCTAACCCGCGACCAGATGAAAGAACTGGGCATTCGGGTGACCCAGGGCATGGCCAACCGGATTGAGGCAGAATATGTCGCCATCTGGTTTGGTATCCTGGTGCTGATCGTGGTCGAGGTTGGCCTGATCACTCCGCCGGTGGGGATGAACCTGTTCATCATCAATGCAATGGATCGCAAAACCAAGATGATCGACACCTACAAAGCGGTGATGTTCTTTGTCGCTTCGGATCTTGTCCGGGTGATCATTCTGGTGCTGTTCCCGATCATAACCCTGCTGCCGTTGATGCTCCTGTACTGATCATTTTCTTACCCCTCACCACCGCTTCCTGTGGCGGTCTGGTGAGGCGCATCATGAACGCAATATTATCCCCCCGTAGCAGCCCTGCTATGGGGGGAATTGCATGGGTCAGGCGGATTCAATCAGGCTCTGGTAACCCACGGGTTACCTCTCAATCGCCTTTGTTGCATTATTATGCACAATAAATGCGCAATATGTTGCATAGTCCAAATTCTGGTGCATTATGACAGCATACCAAGGCTCAACATCGCGGAGGGCCTGGGGGTGTCGGACCACTTGACCCGGCCCCCATGCGAGGAGAACCAGAATGACCGCCAGCGCCAATGCAGCCAGCTACTTTGTTGATCGTCACAGCACCGAACGGCCGGATAAAATCGCCTTTCGGGAGGCGGCAGGGAAAAAGCGCAGTCTCAGCTATGGCCAGTTGGCCAGTGACAGCAGTCAGGTTGCCGGGGCACTGGCCCGCGCCGGGATTGCCCGCGAATGCCGCATCGCAATGCTGGTGCTGGATCAGATCGAATTTCCCCAGATCTTTTGGGGCGCGCTTAAAGCTGGCGTTATCCCGGTGCCGCTGAACACCCTGCTCAGCACGGCGGTCTATGAAACCATCCTGCGCGACAGCCGTGCCACCGCCCTGTTTGTCAGTGCCGAGGTCTGGCCGGTGGTCAAACAGGCGGCGCTGGCAGCACCAGATTTGCAGCACATCGTAGTGATTGGCGATGAGACCCCCGAGGGCACCATCGGGTTTGGCGATTTTCTTGCCGGGGCCGAACCGCAACATGCGGTGGCCTGCTCAGCGGATGAGGAGGCGTTCTGGCTCTATTCCTCGGGCTCCACCGGTCTGCCGAAAGGCGTGCGCCACGTGCATGGGGCGCTGCGCGCCACCGCCGAAACCTATGGCGCTCAGGTGCTGAAGATCACCGAACAGGACGTGGTGTATTCAGTGGCGAAACTGTTCTTTGCCTACGGTATGGGCAACGCGATGAGCCTGCCGATGGCGGTCGGCGCGACGGCGGTTCTGTTCAGTGGCCGGCCGACACCCGACGTGGTGGTGGACATTCTGGAAGCAGAAAAGCCAACGATATTCTGCGGGGTGCCAACGCTTTATGCGGCGACACTTGCCCGGTTTGAGAGCGCGACAAAGCCTGAGGTGCCATTGCGCTGCTGCATTTCAGCAGGCGAGGCGCTGCCCGAGGATATTGGCCGCAAATGGAAAGCTTTCTGGGGCGTTGATATCCTGGACGGCGTCGGCTCCACTGAAATGCTGCATATCTTTCTCTCCAACGCCGCAGACGATGTGGTCTATGGAACCTCGGGTGTTGCGGTACCCGGCTATCAACTCCGGCTGGTGGACGAAGCCGGGGATGAAGTGGCGCAGGGGGAGATCGGCGAGCTTCTGGTCTGCGGAGATTCGGCGGCAGATGGCTATTGGAATCAGCGTCACAAGAACCGGGCGACCTTTGAAGGCAAATGGACGCGCACCGGTGACAAGTACCAACGCGACTCGCAGGGGCGGTACATCTACTGCGGCCGCACCGATGACATGTTCAAGGTTTCGGGCATCTGGCTGTCACCGTTTGAGGTCGAGCAGGCGCTGGTCTCCCATCCGGCGGTGCTCGAAGTGGCGGTGGTTTCGGCCCGCGACGATGCCGGTCTGGAAAAACCCAAAGCCTATATCGTGCTGAAAGAAGGCCCCGCCAGCCCGGAGCTGGCAGCCGAGTTGAAGGCCTTTGTCAAAGACAAGATTGGCAAATGGAAATATCCGCGCTGGATCGAATTTGCCGATGACCTGCCAAAGACCGCAACCGGAAAGATTCAACGGTTCAAACTGCGTCAGGACTCTTAACGTGCATTATAATGCATGAAATCCTCGCATAAAATTGAAAGGTCAGGCAAGTATCTGCATTATTGTGCACAACAAGCTTTACCCGAGGTGGCTTGCTGCGCTATGCTGCATAACAAGACAGACTCAGGAGTGCGCGCCATGACCCAAGTGATTGATTTTCAGACCGACCCCACGAAATACCGTCACTGGCGGGTTGAATATGATGGCGAGGTTGCCAATCTGTTCATGGATGTGGACGAGGCCGGCGGGTTGTTTCCGGGCTATGAGCTCAAGCTCAACTCCTATGATCTTGGTGTCGACATCGAGCTGGCAGACGTGGTGCAGCGGATGCGGTTTGAACACCCCGAGGTCAAAGTTGTGGTGATGCAGTCGGCCAAGGACAAGGTGTTCTGCGCCGGCGCCAATATCCGCATGCTGGGCGGCGCCAGTCATGCCCATAAGGTGAATTTCTGCAAATTCACCAATGAAACCCGCAATACATTTGAGGCCGCAGAGGTGGATTCCGGGCAGATGTATATGGCCGCAATCAAAGGCGCCTGCGCCGGTGGCGGCTACGAGCTGGCGCTGGCCTGCAACTACATCATGCTGACCAACGACAGCGCCTCCTCGGTGTCGCTGCCCGAAGTGCCATTGCTGGCGGTATTGCCAGGCACTGGCGGGCTGACCCGGGTGACCGACAAGCGCAAAGTGCGGCGTGACCTGGCAGATGTGTTCTGCTCGATCGAGGAAGGTGTCAAAGGTCAGCGCGCGGTGGACTGGAAGCTGGTTGACGAAGTGGTCGCCAACTCAAAATTCGACGCAGCAGTGCTGGACCGCGCCGCCGAACTTGCAGCCGCCAGCGCCAAGCCATCGGGCCTGTCGGGCATTGAGCTGACACCGCTGGAGCGCCGCTTTGGCGACGATGGCTCGGTGAGCTATTCCACTGTCGAGGTTGTGATTGATCGCAAAAACGGCCGTGCAAATATCACGCTGAAGGGCCCGGATGAGGCCGCACCGGCGGATATGGCCGCGCTGCAGGCGCAGGGGGCCGAGTCCTATATTCTGCGACTGGCACGTGAATTTGACGATGCCCTGTTGCACCTGCGGCTGAACGAACGCGAAGTCGGTCTGATGGTGTTCCGCACCCAGGGCGACTCTGAGATCTTGCTGGCCCACGAGGAGTTGCTGCTGGCCAACAAAGATCACTGGCTGGCCAATGAGATCCTGAAGTACTGGAAGCGGGTGCTGAAACGGGTCGACATGACCTCGCGCTCGCTGGTGGCTCTGGTCGAGCACGGATCCTGTTTTGCCGGAATGCTGGCTGAATTGCTGTGGTCGGTGGACCGCAGCTATATGATGCTCGAGGAGTTTGAGGGCGACAACCGGAGCTTGGCTGCTGTCTCTCTGAGCGAGGGCAATTTTGGCAGCTATCCAATGGGCAATGACCTGACCCGGCTGCAGACCCGCTTTCTCGGTGACCCGGATGATGTCGAGGCGCTGAAGGAACGAATGGGCGAAGCCCTGGTTGCCGAAGAGTGCGAGAATCTGGGTCTGATCACCTATGCCTTTGACGACATCGACTGGGAAGACGAAGTGCGGCTGTTCATGGAAGAGCGCGCCAGCTTCTCGCCGGATGCGATGACCGGTATGGAGGCAAACCTGCGCTTTGCCGGTCCCGAAACCATGGAAACCCGCATTTTTGGCCGCCTGACCGCCTGGCAGAACTGGATTTTCCAGCGCCCCAATGCAGTTGGCCCAGAGGGCGCCTTGCAACGTTATGGCACCGGTAAACGCGGCGAATACAATATGGAACGCGTCTAGACAACAACGGTGCGTGCAAGCACGCACCCTACACCAACCGTAGGGTGTGTGCTTGCACGCACCACCCCGTAGGAGAGATGAAATGCTCGATCTGATTAATGTCAGCTATGACACCCAAATCCCAAATAACGTAGGCCTTAGCAGTGACAAGAAGGTTCTGAAGGCGCTGGAGAAATGGCACCCTGGCTATATCAACTGGTGGAATGACCTGATCCCGCAGCAGTTCCAGCAGAGCATGATTTATCTGCGCACGGCCGTTTCGGTCGATCCCAAGGGCTGGGCCAAGTTCGATTACGTGAAGATGCCGGAATACCGCTGGGGTGTGCTGCTTGCACCGCAGGTCGAAGGCCGCACCATTCCCTGCGGTGAACACTACGGTGAACCCGTCTGGCAAGAGGTCCCCGGTGAATACCGCAACATGCTGAAGCGGATGATCGTTATTCAGGGCGACACCGAGCCGGGATCGGTTGAACAGCAGCGGTTCCTGGGCCTGACCGCGCCGTCGCTCTATGACCTGCGCAACCTGTTTCAGGTCAATGTCGAAGAGGGCCGCCACCTCTGGGCGATGGTCTACCTGCTGCAGAAATACTTTGGCCGTGATGGTCGTGAAGAAGCCAACGACATGCTGGTGCGCTCCTCCGGTTCCGAAGAGGCGCCCCGGATGCTGGGGGCCTTCAACGAGGAAACGCCGGATTGGCTGTCGTTCTTCATGTTCACCTATTTCACTGATCGCGACGGCAAGATGCAGCTGGAAAGCCTGGCCCAGTCCGGCTTTGACCCGCTCAGCCGCACCTGCCGATTCATGCTGACCGAAGAGGCGCACCACATGTTTGTGGGTGAAACCGGCGTTGGCCGCACCATTCAGGCGACCTGTGATGCGATGAAGCGGGCCGGTATCACCGATCCCTATGACATCGACAAAATCCGCGATCTGGGCGTCATCGACCTGCCGACGATCCAGAAAAAGCTGAACCTGCATTACACCCTGTCACTGGACCTGTTTGGCCAGGAGGTGTCAACCAACGCCGCCAATGCCTTTAACTCGGGCATCAAAGGCCGGTTCATGGAGCAGCGGATCAAGGATGACCACCAGCTGACCAATGACAGCTATGTGGTGCGCTCGATCAAGGAAGGCCGGATTGTCGCCGAAGAAGTGCCGGCCCTGACCGCGATCAACATGCGCCTGCGGGATGATTACGTCAAAGATGCTGCCGGTGGTGTTGGTCGCTGGAACAAGCTGATTGCCAAGCTGGGCGTTGATTTTGAGATGACCATCCCGCACGAAGGGTTCCACCGCAAAATCGGGGTCTTTTCCCCCGTTTGCATTTCCCCAGAGGGTGACATTATCTCCAGGGAACAGTGGGATGCCAAGGCCAAGGACTGGCTGCCTACCAAGGCAGACGGCGATTTCATCCAATCGCTGATGAAACCCTGTATGGATCCGGGCAAATTTGCCAGCTGGATTGCGCCACCAAAGGTCGGTATCGACAACAAACCGGGTGATTTTGAGTATGTGCAGCTGCACATGGCGTGACGACCCCAGACCCGGCTCCATGTGTGAGCCGGGTTTAGCCTTGAGAGGAGCATATGCGATGAAAATCAGACGTGACCGGGCGGCAACACCCCGGATTGAGCATCTGGCGCTGCAAGTCAGCAGCCTGCAAGGCCCCTGCGTTGGCTGTCAGAATTGCACCGGGCTGTGCATGGCGCTGATTGATGCGCTGACATTGCCCGATATCATCCTGAACAAGGCGATAAAGACCCAATGACCCAGGCCGTGAAACAGCATTTGATCGACCCCGAAATTTGCATTCGCTGCTACACCTGCGAAAATGCCTGCCCCGAAGAGGCCATCGTCCATGACGATGTCAACGTGGTGGTGGATGCCAGCAAGTGCAACTTTTGCATGGATTGCATTTCGGTCTGCCCAACCGGCTCTATCGACGAATGGCGGGTGGTCACCACGCCCTATTCGGTGGACCAGCAATTTGGCTGGGAAGAGATGCCCGAACAGGCCGAGATTGCCGAGGGCGGCGAGGCCGAAGACGGGCTAGAGGCGTTGGATGACGCGATGGCCGCCTTGCTGGCTCAGGCGCATTCGGGGGCCGGTGGCAAGGCCAAGGCACCACTCAGCGCCACCAAGCCGACCATCAACATGTATACCCTTGGCAAGCCCGCAAAGGCGCGGGTGCAGGGCAATTACCGGCTAACAGACCAGGCCAGCGACGCCGATGTGCGCCATATCATCCTTGATCTTGCCGGCCTGCCGTTTCCGGTGCTCGAAGGTCAAAGCATCGGCATCATTCCACCGGGCAGTGATGCCAAGGGGCAGCCACATCTGCCGCGGCTCTATTCGGTCTCCAGCCCGCGCGACGGTGAACGGCCTGGATTTTTGAACATCTCGCTGACGGTCAAGCGCGAGCCGCAGGGGGTCTGCTCTAACTATGTCTGCGATCTGGGCAAGGATGACGAGGTGCAGCTGACGGGTCCGTTTGGCTCGACCTTCCTGATGCCCAATGATCCGCAGGCGGATATGCTGATGATCTGCACCGGCACCGGCTCAGCGCCCTTTCGCGGCTTTACCATGCATCGCCAACGGGTCTCGCCCGGGGACAGGGATCGCATGACGCTGGTGTTTGGTGCCCGCAGACCGGAAGAGCTGCCCTATTTCGGCCCGCTCAACAAAATCCCGGATGGCTTTATGGCCAAGCACTTTGCCTTTTCCCGGCAGCACGGTGCGCCCAAGCAATATGTGCAGGATCGTCTGCGTGAAGAATCCACCCGGGTGGCTGAACTGCTGCAGAACCCCAATGGATATATCTACATCTGCGGACTGAAGGCGATGGAACAGGGGGTCGAAGAGGCCCTGCGCGACATCGCCCGTGGCATTGATTTGAACTGGCCCGAGTTGAGGGATAAGATGCGCCTCGACGGACGATATCACGTGGAAACCTACTGAATGACGATACAGGAACCAGCGGCGGCTCTGGCCAATTTCACCCATCAAATTCGGGTTGGCTGGGGCGATTGCGACCCGGCGCGCATTGCCTATACCGGGCGGCTGCCCTGGTTTGCACTGGAAGCCATCGATGCCTGGTGGGAGCATAACCTGGGCGGCGACGGCTGGTTTCAGATGGAGCTGGATCGCGGCACCGGCACGCCTTTTGTGCATATGAGCATTGATTTTCGCGCACCGATCACCCCGCGCCATCGGCTGATCTGCGAGGTTTGGCCGTGCAAACTGGGCACCAGCTCGATCGGTTTTAGGGTCAATGCGCGTCAGGATGACAAACTGTGTTTCGAGGGTAAATTCATCTGTGTCTTTATCACTCCTGACACTTTCACCTCGAAACCGGCACCGCATGACATCCGCGACATCGTCACCCCGCTGCTCCGCCCCGAATAGCGCGGTTTTTCGCAAAATAGTGCAGCCTGACTGTGAAACTGCCGGTTTCTGTTTGAAGGTGCAGCCCAGTCGCTCTAGATTTATGCAGTATGATTCATATTTGGCGCCCCTATGAGTGAGATCACCAATTTCCGCGGCGAGGCCAAAGGGGTCTCGGACCGCGATGAATCCGACGCCTCAGTGGCGAGGTTGATCACCCGAGTGGGCGAGCGGGTCAGGCGTGCGCGGGAACGCAAGGGCATATCGCGGCGTATCCTGTCAGAACAATCGGGGGTGTCCCCACGCTATCTGGCCCAGCTCGAAAGCGGCGCCGGCAATATCTCGATCGGGTTGCTGCAACGGGTGGCCATCGCGCTGGATCACCGTATCGAATGGCTGACCGGCGAAGAGGACCCCTGGAGCTCTGAGGCGCTGCGGGTGGGGGATCTGTACCGCAGGTCCAACGCCGAAACCCAGCGGCTGGTGCAAGAGCTGCTGTCCCCCGAACCCGAGGCCAACCTGCGCGCCGGGCGGATTTGTCTTGTTGGTCTGCGCGGCGCGGGCAAGTCCACACTTGGGGCGCTGGCCGGGCAGGCGCTGGATCTGCCGTTTGTCGAGCTGAACTCGGAAATCGAATCGCAAAGCGGTATGCCGGTGGACGAGGTCATGGCACTGTATGGCCAAGAGGGTTATCGCAAGCTTGAAGCGCAGGCGATTTCAAGGATTACCGCCACCCATGACAGCCTGATCCTGGCCGCCGCTGGTGGTGTGGTTGCCGAACCCGAAACCTACAACAGTCTGCTGACCGGCTTTCACACCATCTGGATCAAGGCCAGCGCCGAAGACCACATGGCACGGGTCCGTGCCCAGGGGGATGAGCGGCCAATGGCCGGCAATCCCGAGGCGATGGAGCAGCTGCGGTCGATCCTGACCAGCCGCGAGGCGCTCTATGGCAAGGCGCTGGCGCAGCTGGACACCTCGGGGCAGGAGGTTGAGGTCACGCTGGCAGATCTGGTCAATCTGATCCGCGATCGGGAGTTTCTGGGATAACTTAGGTTGGCCAATGATCACCGGAATTTTGAAAATTCCGGGTCGGAAAATTCGAATTTTCCGGATCCATCTTCAGATCTCCGGGCGCAGCCAATTGTCGGAAAACGCCACCTGCGCCAACCCTGCAAAACGCGCCACCCGCTGTAGCTCGCTTTCCAATTTGCGGATGCGCGCGGCGGGCCATCTGACGCCGCGTTCGGGCCAGACCGCCGTGACCTGCAACAGATCAGCATCGCGTTGGGCCTTCATGTCGATGCGACCAACCATGCGCTCGCCCTCAAACAGCGGGAAAACGTAATAGCCGTAGATGCGTTTTGGCGCAGGGACAAAGACCTCGATCCGGTAGTGAAACCCAAACAGTCGCTCGGCCCGCTTGCGATCGCGCAGCACCGGGTCAAACGGGCTGAGCACCCGCATTCGAGCTGGTGCCGGGCCAATGTCCTGCGCCGCCTCAACAGTTCCCGGGCGGGCAAAGACCTGGCGCAACCTGCCATCGGTATGGGCCACCTCGATATGTTCAAGCCGTCCCTGATCCAGCTGTGCCTTGCACCACGCGCGCGCCTCGGTTGAAGATACGGTATCCCAAAATGCAGCAATCTCACCCGAGGTGGCAAAGCCGAGACGGTCCAGCGCGCCATTGCACAGGGTATCGAGCGTTTCGTCGGCATCACAGGAGAGGGCGCCGGGGCGCAGATGTTCCTCGATCGCCCGTTCGGTCAGGTCATAGCGTTTCTGAAAACCGTTGCGCCCCACCACCGTCAGCGCCCCGGATCGCCACAGATATTCCAGCGCGGTTTTTGAGGGATGCCAGTCCCACCAGCCGCCTGATGCCTTTTTCTCACCCTTGCCAACATCCGACGATCCCACAGCACCGTGGTCACGGATCTGCTGAAGGACGATTTTGAACTGCGCTTCAAAGCCATCCCGGTGCCAGTTGCGATAGCGTTTCTTGAGCAGGGCGGCGTCGCGCAAAAACCGCAGATGCCAGTGTGGATAGAACTGCATCGGGATGACGGCGGCATCATGGGTCCAGTGTTCGAACAGCGCGCGGTCGCCCTCGTACAGCTGTTTCAGGTTTTCCGGGCGGTAGGACGGGCGTCGGGAATACAGGATCATATCATGGGCCCGTGCCACGGTATTGATACTGTCCAGCTGCACAAAGCCAAGCCGGGTGATCAGCTCCAGCAAGGCCGCCCCTGTGGCCGCCCCGGTCGGGGTCTCGATCAGCGCGTGCCGGTCCATGAACAGTCGTCGCGCGGTGCGATTGTCGAGCTGTTGCAGCGCCATCAGCGTCGCTTTAGCGTGTCGCCATAACTGATGGTCGGGGTCAGAGTGATGCGGGTTTCAATCTCTTCCTCGGGGTTGTCCAGCTGGGCGGCAATGATTTCAGCCGCCTTACGCCCGACCTGCAGACGGCAGGCGTCCATCGTCGCCAACTGCCGGGGCAGCCCCTGCAGCAGTTCAACCCCGTTGAACCCGGCCAGACCAATCTGACCCGGCACGTCGACGCCCTGATCCAGCAGATGCAGCAACCCGCCCGCCCCGATCATATCATTGGAATAATACAGGAAATCGAGATCAGGTGAGCGCGTCAGCATTTCTTGCGTCATCTCGCGGCCCTTGGCCAGCGCCGACCCGCCGGAATAGAAATCGCGGTCTTCGATCTCGACACCTTCTTTGGCCAGCGCCTCGGTGAAGCCCTCAAAGCGTTTACGGGCGCGGTGGTCCAGCGGCATCTTGGTGCCCATGAAGCCGATACGGCGATAGCCGGCTTTCAGGATGGCCTTGGCCATTTCGCTGCCGGCCCGACGGTGTGAAATACCCACCATCGCGTCAACGGGTTTGCCATCGGTGTCCATGATCTCGACAATCGGGATGCCGGCCGCGTTCAGCATCGCCCGTGCCGCCTCGGTATGTTCCAGACCGGCAATGATGACCCCGGAGGGCCGCCAGGACAGCATCTCGTACAGCACTTTTTCTTCTTTTTCAGGCCGGTAATCCGTGACCCCGACAACCGGTTGCAGCTTGGTTGTCTCCAGCACCTGGTTGATGCCGGTCAGCACCTCGGGGAACACCATGTTGGACAGCGACGGGATGATCACCGCCACCAGGTTGACCCGGTTCGACGCCAGCGCTCCGGCGATCTTGTTGGGCACATAGCCTATCTCTTTGGCGGCAGCGAGCACCTTGACGCGGGTCTTGTCCGACACGTCGCCCCGATTGCGCAGCACCCGGCTGACGGTCATCTCGGAAACCCCGGTGGCTTCGGATACATCGCGGAGCGTCAGGGGGCGTTTGTTGTCCGATGTCACTGTGTCAGCCTCTTGTTGTTGTCCGCATGAGGTTAGGCAATCAGGCCTCGCAGCACAATGGGGCCATTTGCAACCGACCCGTAAGCTGTACCAATGAGATTGAAATTTGGTGAAACAGGCGATCCAATCTGGCGCCGCAAAATATGACGGCAGTGCAAGACGCGGGATTGAGCTCGCAAATTCTATTTGCTAGGGGAGGGTACAGGCAATCACTGCCCGTGGCCCCGTGGCTCAACTGGATAGAGCAGCCCCCTCCTAAGGGGCAGGTTATTGGTTCGAATCCAATCGGGGTCACCACAAAATCAAGCTAAATCAAGTGCTTGTAGTGGTGACGCATCTGCCGCAAAAACCCAAAAACGGACTAATACGGGAACAAACGGGTACAATACGGGTGTAATCCGTACAAAACCCGTACAAGTTGGCAGTGAATGTTCGCCTGCTGTTCTCGAATCTGCAAAGAAAAACGCCGCGTCCTCTGCAAAGGGCCACGGCGTCAAATCAGATAGAAAAGCTTCCCAGCTTCCCCAACAGAATACCTCAAAACTGCACCGCAATGCAATGTCCATGTATGCCAAGGATGCGCACAAACGGGTTTCCAGAAGTTTGGGCTATGCACTCACCCTTGGCACTACAGCGGCATGGCATGGTCTGACGATTATTCTGATGTCTCGTCTAAGTGAGGCCGAGCGAGCGGGACTGGCCTTTGCTGCGCTCAACAGCCTTAGCGAAGATCACGCCTACATGACGGCATCTGCTGCTCTGTTCGGCACCCTGCCTGGGGAGGTCGTGACATGAGGCATCAACGCCAAGCCATCGCCCCCGAGGCCACACCGGATGAGATTGAACGCCTGATCTTTCACATGCCGACTGTGGCAAATGTTGCCGAGACCGATTTCGCCAAGGGGTTCGCCCAGTCGGTCATCAAGCAATCCCGCCGTAAGGGCTGGAAGCCTTCCCTGAAACAACTGCCGGTCATGCGCGAGTTGGTCTCTGACTTGTTCTCCCATGACCCAGATCAGGGGGGCGATATCCAACTGTTCGAGTAACCGCCAGCCCTGCGCCTGACCGCGCGGGGTCAAACCACATGCAAGGTTTATGCGCGGTTTTACCTGATCAGCATCGCAGAGATGGATGACGAAAGAGCTGTGCCACGGTTTACCGCCTTCCCGTGCCAAAGGCGGACATGCTCCGGGGATCTCACCCGGCCCGGTCGGGAACCGGCTCCTACTAGGCCCGATCATAAGCGCGACTACTACAACCCACCGGCACAGACCGGGGACCACACCAGAGCAAGGCTGCAAAGGGTGGGGCTGGAGTAATCCCAGCGGGGAAGCGGTTGGCCTCCGTCATCGGGCATCGCGTGGATACGGAGCAGAGAGCGTAGGGCCTTCCCTTGTTTATCGGGGGGAAGGAGCGGGTGGCGGAGCTGTGTCTAATCGAAAGGCAGGAGAGACGATGATGACTTGGCCAGCAATCCAAATGGTCCCAATGGCCCCCTTTTGGAGAAGGGCCGACGCCGCGGTGGTGGGTTATGCGTTCGCGCTGTGCTCAGAAACCTTCGCCGTAGTGATCGAGGTAAATCGTGCCAACCTTTCGTCCACTGGAATCGTGAACATCGTGATGGCCGGTTTCGAGGTCGTTCTCCACCTTTGTGGCCAGTGCGCGCAGCACGTGTGCGGCGCGTGGCAGCACTTCCTTGTAACCGTCGCCTTTAACGTCCAGTTCAACGTCAATTCTTACGCACGCGTGCATACCTTCTTCGAACTCGTCATCAATCGGCACTTGGTGTTCCTCCTTCATTTTGCTCGATTCTTTCGAATGTGGAGGCTTGCATGAAGGCTTCAACCAAAGCAATCCGCTTTCTGGAAACGCTGGCAATCCCTGAGGGACCGAAAGCTGGCGAGCTGATCAAGCTGGCACCGTTCCAAAAGAAGTTCGTACGGGGCGCTCTGGCGGATGGTGTGCAGGCTGCTGTTCTCAGCATTGGACGGGGAAACGCGAAGACCGCACTGTCGGCTGGCATCGCTTTGGGTGCGGTCATGGGCAAGTGGGATACGCAGCCCCGCCGGGAAATCCTGATTGCCGCCAGGACGCGGGATCAGGCGCGCATTGCTTTTGACTTTGTAGTCGGGTTCATGCGCTCGCTGTCTGACGAGGAAAAGAAGCTGTTCACGGTGCGCCGCTCGCCACGGCTGGAAATCGAATATGACGGTGACGGCGGCGGGCATGTAATCCGAGCCATTTCTGCAGATGGTAAGTCTGCGCTTGGTTCTGCGCCTACTCTGGTGCTCATGGACGAACGTGGCCACTGGATGGCCGATCAGGGCGATGCTCTGGAACACGCGCTGTTGTCCGGCATGGGCAAGCGGGGCGGCCGGGCGCTGATCATTTCCACCTCTGCACCCGACGATGCGCACCCTTTCTCCGTCTGGCTCGATGAGGTTCAGGAAGGCGTTTATGTGCAGGAACACCGGCCTGCACCGGGGTTACCTGCGGATGATAAGGCGAGTTTGAAAGAGGCCAATCCCGGCGCGGTGCATGGCATCGGATCGTCGCTGGAATGGCTGCAAGGTCAGGCGCGGCGGGCGATTGCACGGGGTGGCTCCACCCTCACAAGCTACCGGCTCTACAATCGAAACGAACGAGTCAGCGGTGAAACCCGCGACGTGCTTCTGACGGTTGACGAATGGCTGAACTGCGAAGTGTCCGAGGTTCCGGCCCGGAAGGGTCAGGTGGTTATCGGGGTGGATCTAGGCGGCTCTGCATCGATGACGGCGGCGGCTTTCTATTGGCCAGATACTGGGCGGTTGGAATGCCTTGGCACATTCCCCAGCAAGCCAACCCTGCTGGATCGTGGTCAGAATGATGGTGTGTCTGGGCGATATGTCGAAATGAATGCCCGCTGTGAACTGTCCACCCTGGGTGATCAGACGGTGCCGGTTGCCCCGTGGCTGATGCAGGTCATGGCCCATGTGGAAGGTGAGACCGTCGCCGCGATTACTGCCGATCGATACAAACAGGCCGAACTTGGCGAGGCGATCGACAAGGCAGGAATCCGGTGCCCAATCATCTGGCGCGGCCAAGGTTTCAAAGATGGCGGTGAAGACTGCGAGCGGTTCCGGCGCGCGGCCTATGACGGCAAGGTCCAGACTTCCCCGTCTCTGCTGCTGCGATCTGCCTTTGCTGACGCTGTAACCCTGCGCGATCCAGCCAATAACCTGAAATTGGCAAAGGCACGTTCGACCGGTCGCATCGATCCGGCGGCGGCAACGGTTCTTGCTGTGGCCGAGGGAGCCCGGATGATGGGCCGCCCTACCCACAAAGGGGGGCGGATCGCATGGGGATGAATCGCAAGCGTTCCGAGTACAAACACCACTCTGCCAAGGTCACGCGCGGACCGCGTTGGAAGGCTCTGCGGATGCAGGCGCTGGACCGTGACGGCTGGCAGTGCGTCCAGTGCGGCGAGCGTCGGCGGCTTGAAGTTGATCACATCGAGCCGGTCAGAACCCACCCTGAACTCTCATACATTCTGAGCAATTTGCAGTGCCTGTGCGGTCGTTGCCATGCCCGGAAAACCCGAATTGAGGTGGGGCATAAGCCTTTGCCTCCTAAGCGCCAGGAATGGCGTGACCTCCTGTCGAGCATGAAAGGAATACACAATGCTGACATCTAAGAAGATCGAGCTTCGCCGCTCTGATATCCGACAGTCGCTGGCAGAGCTGGCCGCGAACGATAACCCGTCTGAAGATGAAACTCGCAAGATGGGTGAGCTGGATCTGGAATACCGCAGTGCAGAAACTCGCTATCGGGCAGCGCTGATTTCTGAGGATACCGAACGCCGTGAAGCTGGTGTCGAACTGGAAACTCGCTCTGACAAGGAATGGTCGGAGTTGATGGCCGGGTTTGAAATGCGTCAGGTGGCACTTGCCCTGGATGAAGGCGCAACTCTGACCGGGCGCACACAGGAGATTGTCACCGAATTACGCAGCCAAGGCGGTTATCGCGGAATTCCAGTGCCTTGGGAATCTCTGGAAATGCGAGCTGGTGAGACGGTAGCGGCTGGTACGCCTGACCCAATCCGCACGGCACCGATCATTGACCGGCTGTTTGCTGGTTCAGTAGCCTCTCAGATGGGGGCCAGCATGATCAACGTCGGCGTTGGAGAAATGGAATACCCCGTCACTTCGTCGGCAGTGACGGCTGGTTGGGCTGCAAGTGAAACCGGCAATGTGCCGGGGCCATCTGCCTATACCACGCTGGATCGTCCGCTTGCCCCTGACAATACCTTGGGCATTCAAATGCGGATCACCCGCAAGACCCTGAAACAGTCGGGGGCTGGCCTAGAACAAGCAGTGCGCCGGGATATGAACGGGGCCATTTCCGAGTCACTGGATAAGGCTGTGTTCCAAGGTTCTGGTTCTGCTGGCGAGCCAACCGGCCTATTGGCTGGTGCGTCGGGCTGGAGCATTACCGAAACCGCGATTGATGCAGCGGCGTCTTATGCGGCGTTCCGAGCGGCAGTGGTGCGATTCATGACGGCGAATGCAGCCACGGGCGGCGGGGCTGTGAACCTGCTGCTGCGTCCGGAAATATTTGATAGCATGGATGAGCTTATCAGCGGCTTGGCTATCTCGGAATGGGACCGGCTGGTTTCCAAGGTCGGCAAAGTGGTGTTGTCCAGCAATGCGCTGGCGGCACCGACTGGCGATCCTCTGGCAAGCCTTGGCGTAATGACCACCTCGAGCGGTGGCGTTGCTCCGATCTTTGTGGGCACCTGGGGCGCTGTGGACATGATCCGCGATCCGTATGCCGATGCACAATCCGGCGGGCTGCGTCTGACGGCGTTGACTACAATGGACGTGACGGTCTCGCGCTCAGTGCAAACCGAAATCCTGACAGGCCTGCAGTAATGCTGACCGGCTTTGCTATTGGCGGGCTTGAACTACGCCGCAAATCGGACGGATCAGCTCACCTCGCGGGCCGATTCCCATACAACAGTCGTGCTGTCCTCAGTGATGGGGGCCGCACTGGCAGACCGCGCAAGGAGCAATTTGCATCTGGAGCATTCCGGTATTCGGTCGACTCGGATGCAGAAATTCATCTGTTGTCCGGTCATTCCTTTGACAAGCCTCTGGCTAGCCGTGGGGCCAGCTCTTTGAAACTGATCGACGCTGACGATGCTTTGACATTCTCGGCGGAAATATCACCTGAGCTGGCAGATGTGTCCTATGTCCGGGACGCCTTGGCAGGGCTGGCCGCAGGCCTGATCGTGGGCATTTCGCCGGGGTTTCGCATTCCGCCGCAACGCACGGTTCCAGATGCGGAAAGCGTGGAGGAAGAAGATCCGAGTGAAGGCACGGCTTTGATCAGGACAATTCATCAAGCGATCCTGTTTGAACTGAGTCTGGTCACGCGGCCTGCCTACTCAGAAACCGAGATCGAGGCGCGAAGCTGGTCGCCAACTACAACCTTTGCCCACGCCGGGGCGAGGTCACACCACAACAGATGGAGGGCTTGAGAATGGCGACAACGATAAAGCAGATCGAAGCTAAGCCCGATGTCTTTCCTGACATTGGCTCTTCCGATTTTGGCCACGACCCAGGCCGCGACATATGGGAGCGAGTTGAAGCCTATTGCGCACATCGCTGGACGCCCCGTCAGGTGATCTGGACGGTAGAGGGAGACGGTGATTGGGCACCACCTCTCTTCCCTGCAGTAATCGCCACAGTAGAGGTGTGGGAGATGGGCGCATGGGTGGAAACAACGTTGCCTGACGGCCCCTATGGCTATTGCCTGCCAGGTGACGGGCCTTACCGTATCACGGCAACAGTTGGTCCCGCTGGCATCACCGTTGATGATGTAACAACGTTCGACGTTCCCGACGCTGTGGCCCAAGCGGTTCGGCGGATAACCAACTATCTATTGGTCACCATCGAGACGGACACATACGGAGAAATAGTGCGTGGGCCGGATCACTTTGCAACCTCTTTGAGCGTCAAAGGGCCGGGTGACGGTGGGCAGGAAGTTTCATTCCAACGCCCGTCAAATTGGTTAGCAAAAGCTATGCAAAACAGCGGTGCGGCTGATCTGCTGCGCACGTATAGGAGGGCCTGAGCATGTGGCCATTCAAGAAAAAACAGCTCGAAACCGAAACCCGTTCTGCTGGTTCCGGCTTCACTGCTGAAATCATCGCAGCGCGAGAGGCTTATATCTCTGGGCGTCAGGGCATCGGTGAGCTGACCGCTACCGTGCAAAGCTGTGTCAGTCTCTGGGAAGGTGGCTTGTCTCTGGCAGACGTGACCGGCACCGATCTGCTGGACCGGCGCAATCTTGCACTTACCGCCCGGTCTCTGGCGTTGCGGGGTGAAGCCTTGTTTCTGGTTCGCGATTCTGGATTGGTTCCCTGCTCTGATTGGGACCTGCGCACCCGTGACAGCAGGCCCACGGCGTACCGTGTGTCCATTTCTGAGGCAGGTGGTGGGCGAACTGAAACTGCACTGGCGGCCGAGGTGCTGCATTTCAGGATCGGGGCGGATGTGTCTGCGCCATACTACGGCACCGCACCGTTAAAGCGGGCGCAGCTTACGGCGGGGCTTTTGCAAGTGGTCGAAACCGCATTGGCTGAGGTGTTTGAGAATGCACCGCTTGGTTCAAGCGTGGTGCCGTTTCCAGAAGCTCCAGAGACAGACTTGACCGCGTTAGCGCGTGGATTTCGTGGCTACCGTGGGCGGGTACAGGTGCGCGAGTCTGTGAATGTTGCGGCCGCTGGAGGACCTGCTCCAATGCAGGATTGGAAGCCGCATGATTTATCCCCGGACTTGTCCAAGAGCATGACCAAGGAGTCCCTGTCCGCTGCGCGCGATGCAATCCACATGGTGTTCGGCATTTTGCCAGGGCTGGCGTCCAGCGCCACCACGGGGCCGATGGTCAGGGAGGCGCAACGTCACCTTGCCCAGTGGACCTTACAATCGATTGCAGCAGTGATGGCCGAGGAATGCACCGATAAGCTGGGGGCCGAAATCACTCTGGACGTGATGCGGCCTCTTCAAGCTTTTGATGCCGGGGGCAGAGCGCGGGCACTGTCGGCTGTGGTTCAGACGCTGGCACTGGCGAAAGAAACCGGGGTCGATCCGGCACAGGCGTTAGAGTTGGTGGATTGGGGGCAATAGTCAAACTGATAGTCGTTGAATAAAGGGCCACTCAAATACCTTTCTTTTTGGCGTGCTGGGCTAATTTGACGTAGGGTGAAGATGTTCTGTAAGTGTCACAGGTTGCCTTGGGAATAACGGTTGCCTATATGTTGTTGACCAATTGGTGCTACCTCTTGGTCACATTTAATGGTGAAAAGCATGATGAGATTTCAGTTCGATGAGAAAAAGGGTGTAGAAGCTCTGACTTACATAGCTTCTATGTGGGATGAAATTACGCCATTTTTTGCGGCAAAAGTGCTGTTCTTTGCCGAAAAGTATCACTTAAATCGGTATGCTCGTCCTATCGTTGGGGACACATTTATTGCGATGGCGAACGGCCCAGTTCCGTCGACAATTTATGATTTTACTAAAGGGAAGTTACACCAGGCCGGCGATCCGGAAGCCATTGTGAAGGCTTTGAACGTCGAGGCCACCGGGGTTCCTCGCATTACAGCGCTTAGAAAAGCTGACATGAGTGCTTTATCTCCCAGCGACCTGGAGTGCTTGGACGAGGCGATTGAATTCTGTCGCGATAAGGGCTTCGGTCATCTGTCAACGTTAACACACCAAGAACGCGCTTGGCTGGATGCTCCTGCTAACTCGGCTATGGACTATGAGTTGATGATTGAAGGCGAATTCCGCGACGAAGTAATTTCTGATGCACAAGATTTTGCAAACTATGGTGTTCAGTGAATGTAGGCCACGTATATTTTGTATTGACGGCTCTTTCTAACCCACCCAAGGGTAAGATTACTTTGTGTGTTTGTGCTTCACGTGATATTTTTTTTTGGATCAACACCGACCCACGGCGTCATGGAGTGGGGCAGTTTTCTCTAGAAACTAACGATCATGTAGCACTTTCGCGGGACTGCTATCTGGATTGTTCTAGAGTGACTACTTTTCCAGCGGGTGAATTGGCGGGAGCCAAAGATCGTGGTGTCATTAGTGGTGATCTTGCCCGGGCAATAGTGCTATTTTTGACCGATACCCCGCCGAAAACGCTAGTTCCTGCGCATCTACAGGCTGCAATCGCCAATCTTTCGGCGCTTTACTAATCTTACGTCAGCCCCATCCATGTTCGACACTGGACTTCATCTTGGCGTCTTCAAACGTGTTTCAGTGGGTCGACAAAGAGCCCGCATGTTCAAATGCCCCAGCGCTGGTTCCAGTGAAAATTTCTTCACCGTCAAATGACACAGAAATTCTATGCGTGGATGTTCCATCTGCGACTTCATCGATGACGACACCAATCTTCCCCTGAAGATTTTGATGCGCACCCCAAGTGGAGGTGCCCTTCACCAACTTTACTTTGTCGCCTTCTCTGAGCTTTCTCATTCTCACACCTTCGCCTTCTCCGTTACTTTCGACAAAAATCACCCCTGCACCTTCCAATGCCGCGCGAATGATCTGAACTGTTCCAGCCTTCAATTCTTCGCCGCGTTCTAATCGACTAACTGTAGCCTGAGCCACATCTGCCAGAGAAGCTAATTCTCGAACACCAAGTCCTAATGCGACCCGGGCCATTTTGCATTGCATTGCGTTCATTTTGATAACCTTGTTATATTTATGTTGACCGATGGGCGCTGTGAAATTATAACCACGTTATCAATAACTCAATTTGGAGTCCAAAGCAATGAGCTACCAACGCATTTGTGCGAACGGGAAAACTATGCCCGCTGTAAGCCGCCGCGCCTTCCTGACCACTGCCGTAGTAACAGCCGCAACGCCTGCGGTTGCCCTAATTGCTCCAGTTGATCCTCACACTGAGTGGGTGAGGCAGTGGCGGATAGCCCGTGTTGATTGGTGCAGGGCTGCGGATGTTGACCCGAGTGGAGACTCTAACACCCCGGAATGCGAGGAAGCCTGCGCACGTGAATACGCCCTGCTTGACCTGATCGTTCAAACCAAAGCGAAAACCCGTGAGGGTGCAGACGCTCAAGTCCAACTCTTGCTTGAATACAATCGAGAAGAATTAACTGCCGAGTTCGGCGAAACGTTCCTGGCTTCGATTTCCGGTGGGCTGGCGTTGGGGCGGATGCAGTGAGTGGGGTAAGGGTTGCACCATGTAGCGACTCCATGTATGAATAATTATGTAATCACTACACGGAACTGACCAATGTCTTTCACTGACCGCGATTTAACTCCGAAGGATGTGGAAAGCTTAACGGGCTTTAGCTCGCAGTTTTTGCGCGAGTGGCGGCGGCTCGAGTATCTTGTTGGGATCGGGGAGCAAGGTGCCAATGATCGCTGGAAGTACAGCCTGAAAGACGCCCTGACGTTGGCAATATGCACGCAAATTCGCGGTTCGGGTCTAGATGGTGGCGTTGCGATCAAAATTGCCAAAGATTTCGCCAACACCGTTTTGGATCAGGCCGGTTTTTTTAAGGAAACAAAGGAACCCCGCTATTTGGCAGTTTGGAGCAACAGTGCCCTGCCCGAGAATAGGCGCCAATTCCCGCTTGACCCGCTGGCACCCTTTGCCACCTACCAAGCTGAGTTGATTGGCGAGATTGATCACGTGGTTAACGCGCCCGCGCCGATCATTTTGGACGCCGTCAAGGTTCTGGATTGCTTACCGAAGGAATTGTTCGACGCTCTTCTCAAAGCGAAACGTGAAATGCGTGAGCAGCGTAAACAGATGGGGTTGAACTGGTAGTCATGACTGTCCCCACCTCCACAGGTTCCAAATTTCTCGACCACGGCAGGACGCCTGCTGAGTGGGCGGAAATTCTGTGCGAGCGAGGGGTGAACATCACCGAACGCACACTTCGAGAGAAAGCCAACAAGCTGAGCACTTGCGGTAAGCTGGGCAAAGAGATGCTCATTCTACCGGAGCATTTGGACGAAATGTTCATGGAGGATCAGTCATGCCACTCGAAGTCTATTCCCGAGAAAGCAAATGGTGGGTCAAAGGTCGGGTTGAATACGAAGGACTGCCAATCACCGGTTACTACCGAAAATCTACTGGATCATCTTCAAAGCAAGGTGCAGTCGAATGGATCCAAAACGAAACGGATCGGCAAAGGCGTCGTTACTTCCTGGGTGAAGAAGCGGAGCAATTGACGATGGGCGCCGCGATTCAGATGTATGGTTCGAAGCCGAATGTGGCGAAGCAGCTGTATAAGATTGTACAGGCGTTGGGTGATGAGTTCTTGCAGCAGCCAGTTTCGAGCATCACGGGGAAATACCTCAGAGTGCTAGGATATGCCCTCAAGCCTAATGCAGCGACTGACACGATGTGGCGGGAAGTCGTGACCCCAATCAGGGCGGCAATCAACAATGCCCATGATTTGGGGAAGTGCCCTCCAATCAGGGTTAAACGCTACAGTGAAAAGGATCGGATCGACCAGGACACCCAGCGTGGTAAACTGAGCCGAATGGAGCGCATGCCAGCAGACCGCCAGTGGATCGAGCAGTTCTGTGAGCACGCTGACATCTACAATGCCGCTCTGGTGCGGTTTATGTTCGAGACAGCAGCCCGGATTGATCAGGCGATTTCCCTGACTCCTGATGACTTGGACCTAGCAAATCGAAAGGTCTTTCTGAAGGCGGCGAAAGGCCACCAGGCGCAATGGGTGGCAATTTCTCAAGGCATGATGATCGAGCTTGCCAACTTGCCACCGAAACGCCCTTACAATCGCAAGCTTGGCTACAGGATGGACCCGCGAGTGTTCGGATATGGCAGCTCAACTGGGTATAATCCGCGATGGAAAACGATCTGCAAAGCCGCTGGCATTCCCTATATCTCCGCACATCCGGCAGGACGCCACGGGTTTTACACAGAATTACGAGTCAGACAGGGCGCTGATCCGGTGACCGCAGCAGCGGCAGGGCGCTGGAAAAGCGTCTCTCTACCGGACCAAATCTACGCACACGTCGAAGCGGATGAGTCCAAAATTAGAGAGCAGATCCGTACAGGGCGCGTACAAAGCAATATGTCAATCTCACCCAACAGACTGAAAAAGAAAGGTAAATAAGAACATGAATGACTCCCTCCTAAGGGGCAGGTTATTGGTTCGAATCCAATCGGGGTCACCAGCTATCCATCTGAGGGCAGTTATTTCCAGCCTCAGTCCGGGATATGGTTTCGTTACCCGATGACTGCGATTGATTGCGGTTTTGTGTGACCTGCTGCCAACGGCGTGAATGATCCATCCTGAATGCGCATCTTGCGCTCTGGTAGCTGATGTTAGAGATTGCGGTATCAATGATTTTTGGAGACTGCGCCATGATAATCTATGGACTGAGTACCTGCGGCGACTGCCAGAAGGCCCGCAAGGCGCTGGAGGCCCTGGGCAAGGATTTCACCTTTCGAGATGTGCGGGCTGATCCGCTGAGCGAGGTCGAACTGGGTGTGTTGATCGCTGAATTTGGCGATCGGTTGGTGGATCGAACGACCAATGACTGGCGCGGTCTCAGCGATTGGCTGAAGCACTCAGAAGCTGAAGATCAGCTGGCCGCCAAGCCAAAATTGATGGCGCGTCCGGTTTTTCAGGATGGCGATACCTATTATCTGGGTTGGGACGAGGCGGTGCAGCAGGCTGTGCTTACCGAGTGAGGCGAGGCGTAAACCTGTCCACAAACTAAACGTGACACATTTCAAGAAAGCCTCCCCCCTCATGAGCACCCCGTCTCTTGGCCCTGACGCGGCCACCGCCTGTTGGATAAGGTCGCCGCTCCACCAGGATTATCTGGCGAATAATGCCCTGAAACAACTCGACTTTTTCCGGCCGAGCCTGCAGCAAAAGCCAGGCTTCCATGTGCTGGCGCAGGATGGGGGGACTCTGGACAGCACGGTGCAGGAGTTGCACACGACGACACGTATGATCCATTCCTTTGCCCTGGGTAAAATCGCCGGGGTGGAAAACTGCGACGCGATGATTGATCAGGGTATGCGCTATCTGTTCAGCCATCACCGCGACCGCGAACATGGCGGCTTTGTCTGGGCGCTGGATGATGATGGCATCCACGATGATCGCAAACTTGCCTATGGCCATGTGTTTGCCCTGCTGGCCGGGTCCAGCGCGCTGGCTGCGGGGCATCCCGATGGGGCCAAGCTGATCACGCAGGTGGACGCGGTTCTGGATCGTCATTTCTGGCAGGACGAGCCGATGCTGTTTTGCGACGAGTGGAACCGGGACTGGACGCCGTTCTCAAAGTATCGCGGCATGAATGCCAACATGCATGGGACCGAGGCGCTGCTGGCGACCTATGAGGCCACCGGGCGGGAGAAATATCTGGACCGGGCCGGGCGTATTCTGGATTTCTTTCTGGGAAAAATTGCACCCAGTGAAAACTGGCGGCTGCCCGAACATTACACAGAAAACTGGGCGATCGACCGCAGCTATAGCGGCAATCCGATGTTCCGCCCTGCCGGCACCACGCCCGGCCATTCGTTTGAACTGGCCCGGCTGTTGCTGCAATATTGGGATTTGCGGGGGCGGCCTGACGATGGTGCGCTGCAAACGGCGCGCAAATTGACCTATCGGGCGCTTGGCGATGCCTGGGATGGGCAAAGCGGCGGGTTGGTTTACACGCTGAATTTTGACGGCAGCCAGGCGATTACCGATCGCTATTGGTGGCCCGTGACCGAGGCGATTGGCGTTCTGGCGGCGCTTCTGAAATGTGACCCGCAGCCCAGCGACGAAGACTGGTACCGCAAACTGTGGCTGTTTGCCGATCAGCATTTCATTGACTATGCCATTGGCGGCTGGTTTCCTGAGATCGACGCGCAGGGCAGGCCAACCGAGGTTCAGTTCTTGGGCAAGCCCGACATCTACCACTCACTTCAGGCCACGCTGTTCCCACTGACCAATGGCATCTCAAATGCCTACAAAGGCTTAGAGGCGCGTCTGCGACCCTAAACCGGGCGCGTTATTTTGGCATTGGATTGGTGGACTTGTTGTAGGGTTTCCAGTTGCTGATCTCGGGGTAATACATCCGTCGCCAGTGCCGCACACGAGGGTTCATGATGCGGCGCCACAGGGGCGGGATCATCGCGGCCACCGTCATCACCGGATAGCCATAGGGCAGCTGCGGCGCATCGCGGGTGGTGTGGTTTTGCAGCAGCGGAAACCGGCGATCGGGTTTGTAGTGGTGGTCCGAGTGGCGCTGCAGGTTGATCAGCAGCCAGTTTGATGCCTTATGCGCCGCGTTCCAGGAATGGCGCGGTTGCACATGTTCGTATTTGCCCTCGCCCAGGTGTTTGCGGGTCAGCCCGTAATGCTCGACATAATTCACCAGTTCCAACTGCCAGATCGCCACCCCTGCCTGCACCAGAAACAGCCCCACCCCAACCCAGCCGCCGAGCAGGAACGCCAGCAGCAGCATGGCGGCCTGCAACCCCCAATAGCGGAAAAACGGGTTGGACAGGTCGCTCCACGGCAGCTCCTTGCGCGCCAGCATCGCCTTTTCCGCGTTGAACGACGAATGCAGGCTTTGTTGCAGCACCCGCGGGTAAAACCGAAAAAATCCTTCGTTATAGCGAGCGGTCACCGGATCACGCGGGGTGCCCACATAGCGATGATGCACCAGCAGATGCTCAGAGCGGAAATGCGAATACAGCACCATCGCCAGCAGGATATCCCCCAGCCCACGCTCGATCCGGTTTTTCTGGTGCATCAATTCATGGCTGTAGGTGATGCCGATGGTGCCCGACAGCACGCCAACGCCAAAGAACACCCCGAATTTGCCCAGCCCTGACAGATGCTCGGCGCGGGTCACGTACCAGATCAGCCCATAAATCATCACAAATTGCAGCGGCACCCAGGCCGAGGTCAGGGCCCGGTACCAAGTCAGATCCTCGTCCGGGGTCTGCGGGTCGGCGTTTTCCCGGTTGAGCCCAAAGATGCCGTCGAGAATGGTGAACAGATACCAGGTTACCAGCGGTGCCAGCAGCAGGGTCCAGCCGCCATTGGTGGCTCCGATCAAGACCAGCGGCGGCAGCAGAAATGACATCCAGAACGGCAGTGCGCTTTGCCAGCGGGCCAGGGTATGCGAGGCAATCATCGGGCAACTCCAAGTCTGTCAGCATGAATTATGCGAATCTTACGTCGAATTTCTTAACAACCCAAGCGGTTACTGTCCTTGCCACAGATCAAAGGCCTTGCGCATCACCGTGGGCAGATCGGAGGGGCGAAAGTCATCGACAGAAACGCGGAGCTGCCCGGCCGCAGGGCTATGCTGCCTTGGCAGGTCAGTCACCATCACCTGCAAGATCAGGTGGAAATGGGTGAAACTATGGCGCACCTCAGCCCCGAGGCTCTGCCAATCGGAAGCAAACGGAGGCTCTGGCGCGGCGGTCTCGCACCATTCAGAGCCCGGCCAGCCCAGCATGCCGCCCAGTAGCCCCTTGTCGGGGCGGCGCTCCAGCAGCCAGTCCCCATTGGCGGCCCGGGCCAGATAGACAAAACCGCGTCGGGTTGGTTTTGGCTTCTTCGGGGTTTTCCGGGGCAGTGCCTGCGCGGTGCCTGCGCTGCGGGCCAGACAGGGCGCGCGCCAGGGGCAGATGCCACAGGCCGGAGATTTGGGAGAACAAATGGTGGCGCCTAGATCCATCACCGCCTGCGCATAGTCACCGGGACGGCGGTCCGGGGTCAATGCCGCGGCCAGCGTCTTTAGCTGCGGCTTGGACCCCGGCAATGGCGCATCAATATTATACAGCCGCGCCATCACCCGTTCGACATTTCCATCCAGAACGGTTTCCGGCAGGTCATAGGCGATTGAGGATATGGCGGCGGCGGTATAGGGTCCGATGCCCGGCAGCTTCAGCAACCCGTCGTAGGTCGTTGGAAACACCCCGGCCTGTTCATTGGCAATCACCCGGGCGCATTTCAGCAGGTTGCGGGCGCGGGCGTAATAGCCCAGCCCGGCCCACTCTCCCATCACCGCGCCATCTTCGGCGGCGGCCAGATCCTGAACTGTCGGCCAGCGGGCGGTAAAGCGGTGAAAATAGTCTTTGACCGCCGCCACCGTGGTTTGCTGCAACATGACCTCGGACAACCAGATGCGATAGGGGTCGGGCGCAACACCGCCCGCGCGCTCGGCCGGGCTGACCCGCCAGGGCAGCGGGCGTGCGTTCACATCATACCAGGTCAGGATCTGATCACTCAGCCCTACTGCCTCGTCGTTCTGGGCACAATCGTTCAGGTCACGCATTCTTTACCCCTTGTGCGGTGGTTTTGCTGGTTCCCGCCTCTGCGGTCTTTACAATAGGGGCAACAGTCACGCAAAACCATGGTCATGGCATATCGACGTTCCTCCACGCGCGGTTTTAAACGCACCGTTTCCCTGCTCAACGAGCAGATCCGTAAAACCGGCGAGAGCCGTGGTTTTGCGGTGTCGCGGCTATTGACCCATTGGGCCGAGATCGCAGGTGCGGATATCGCCGCCATCGCCCGGCCGGTCAATGTGGGCTATGGGCGCGGTGGCTTGGGCGCGACGCTGACGGTGCTGACCACCGGGGCGCAGGCGCCGATGCTGGAAATGCAAAAGGAACGTCTGCGCGAGAAGGTGAACGCGGTTTATGGCTACAATGCCATTTCCAAGGTGCGGATCACCCAAACCGCCCCAACCGGGTTTGCCGATGGACAGGTGCAGTTTCAATATGCCCCCGTTGAGCGGGCAAAAATCAAACCGGACCCGCTGGCGGTGGCCGAGGCGGCCAAGGCGGCGACCGGAGTTGAAAGTGATGAATTGCGCCAAGCGCTTGAGCGGCTGGGGCAAAATGTTTTGAGCAATAATAAAACCCAAGGAAAGGGGACTTAATGGCCCGTTTGATGTCTGGTGTTCTTGCTGCGGTTGCAGTGGTTGCGGGGGGCTATGCCCTAATGGGGGCAAAGTCGCCCGGTACCGTGCCCGCGCTGCCGTTTGTAGGGGCCGCCACCGCGCAAGAGGCAGCTGAGGTTGATACCTCATCCATCACCGAGATGGTCATGGGTGCCGAAGATGCGCCGGTTACGCTGATTGAATATGCGTCTTATACCTGCCCGCATTGTGCCAGTTTCCACTCCGGCGCCTATCAGCAGCTGAAGGCGGATTATATCGACACCGGAAAGGTCAAATTCATTTACCGTGAGGTCTATTTTGATCGCTATGGGCTGTGGGCCTCGATGATCGCACGCTGTGCGGGCCCCGAGAAGTTCTTTGGTATTTCTGACCTGATCTATTCCGGCCAGTCCACTTGGTCACGGGCCGGCGGCGCCTCTGAGATCGTCGATGAGCTGCGCAAAATCGGTCGTCTGGCCGGGATCGAAAACGATCAGCTTGAGGCCTGCCTGGCGGATGGTGACAAAGCGCAGTCTCTGGTCAGCTGGTACCAGGAAAACGCCGAGGCGGATGGAATTCAGTCGACCCCGTCGTTCATCCTGAATGGCACTGCCGTTGCCAACCAGGGATATGATTCCTTCAAGGCGTTGATCGACGCCGAGCTGGAAGGCTGAGTGCATTTGGCCCGGCGTTTGCGCGCCGGGCCTATGTTTTGGCCGGGCCCCTATGCCTTGGACGGTATTGGAGCTGATCTGAGCAGGATCTGGCGCAGCTCATTGTCTTGTGCAATCTGCAACCGGACCGGCAGGGTGATCACCTTGCTGCGGAAACTGTCCGGCAGCCGCACCGCGTCTTTTTCGGTGGTCACCAACTGCGCCCCCAGAACTGTGGCTTCTGCTTCCAACCGGGCCATCAAGGCCGGCGACAATGGCTGATGATCCTCCAGCGCTTCGGCGCGGCGGATGTCGGCGCCAAGCGCCTTTAGCGTCTCAAAGAATTTCTGCGGATGACCGATGCCGGCAAAGGCCAGAACCTTGCTGCCCTCCCACGGCATACCGGTTTCCAGTGGCTGCACCGCGCCGGTGAAATGCGGCAGCCCTTGCAATCTGTGCTGCCATAACGCGGCAAAGCTGGCCTGCGCCGTGTCGGCGCCAAGCGACAGTACCAGATCGGCGCGTTTCAGCCCCACATCCACGGTTTCGCGCAACGGCCCGGCGGGCAGGCAGCGGCCGTTGCCAAATCCGCGCTGGGCATCGACCACGATGATTGACAGATCCTTGGCCACTGCGGGGTTCTGAAAGCCGTCATCCAGCACAATCACCGTGGCGCCACTGGCCGCAGCGGCGCGGGCTCCGGCGGCGCGGTCGCGGGCCACCCAGACCTTGCAAAAGGCGGCCAGCAGCAGCGGCTCGTCGCCGGTGTGTTCAGCGCTGTGTTGTCTGGGATCAACCTGCACCGGCCCCCGCAGAGAGCCGCCGTAGCCGCGACTGACCACATGGGGCTGATGGCCCATATCGCGCAGCGCCTCCAGCAGCCATATCACTGTCGGTGTTTTGCCGGTGCCCCCGGCATTCAGGTTGCCGACGCAGATCACCGGAACACCGGCATCAATCGGCTCCCCCTTGGCCATCCGGCGCGCCGTGGCACGCCCATAGATCCAACCCAAAGGCGCCAACAGGGTGGCACGCAGGTCAAACGCCCGGGGGGCTTTGTTCCAGAAATCAGGGGGTCGCATGGCGAGCCTCGCGCAGGTCCAGCATGTCCTGGATCTTGTCCAGCAAAAGATCCGTCAACTCGGCGCTTTCGGTGACAACCTGCCAGCCGGCAACAGCCATTTCAGCCGCCTTGTCCGGGGCCGACAGCTGGATGATCTGCACCGCCAATTCGTCCTTTCCCTGCACCTGTTGCGCGGCGCCTGCCGTGGTCAGCCGGTCATACAGCGGCGCGTGGGGGCCAACATGCGGGCCGTGCAGGATGGCCGATCCCAGCGCTGCGGCACCCATCGGGTTGTGACCGCTTGCGCCTGCCTCCAGTGTTCCGGCCAGCAGGCTGAGAGGGGCGACGCGGAACCACAGCCCCAGGTCTTCGTCGCAGGTCAGCAAGACTTGTGTATTGTCGTCCAGATCTTCGCCCGCCTCCCAGTCTGCCCAGCGAAGCCCGGTGTCCTTTAGCGCATCACGGGCCGCGTCCAGATCGGAATACTGCTCGATTGACAGCACCAGCAGCAGGCGGTGCAACAAGCGCAGGGCATTGCGATGGGCGCCAATTATCGTGTCAATTTCACCCATGCGCGTATGGGCTGACAGCCAGACCTGACGGCTGCCCAAATTGCCCCGCATGCGGCTTAGCTCGTCCTCGTGATAGGCCGGCAGGGTCGATGACAGGCGTAATCGCGAGGTCAGCGTGATCTTTTCGGCGGCAAGGCTTGAGCGGCGCAACTGTGCAAAGGCGGCCGGGGAGGGGGTCAATATAACCGAGAACTTGTCCAGCAGCTTGCGACTTTTGTCAGGCAGCCAGCGCCGCCCTCGGGCCGGCAGCTCGTCCGCCTCGATGTCGATGAGCAGCGCATTAATACCGCGCTCGCTACAGGCCCGCATCAACACCGGCCGCAGATTGCCGCCGGTCCAAAGACAGATGTCCGGGCGCCAGTGATTGAGAAAGCTGCGCACATCCGCAGGTTGGTCGGCGGGCAGCTCTCCGATCACCGGATCATAGCCGTCGGGGGTCGGCAAAGGGGTCAGGTCGGGTTCGCAGGTCAGGATCAGAGACAGATCCGGTCGCATCATTTTCAACCGCTGCCCCAGATCGCCAAGCGCAAAAAAACGCTCGGTGCTGGTGGCATGGGCCCAGATAAGCTCGCCCTTTGGCCGCGGCGGCCAGGCGTCGACGGCGGCTGACTTGCGCCATGGTTTGGCCCGTGTAGAGGGTGAGGGGAGACCCATATAAATTTGCCTAGATGTTGCGGATCAGCGCCAACCTACGCCTTTGGCAAGGCAGGTCAAGCGCCGCCCGAGCTATGGGGTGGGGGTGGAAAGTGCGGCAATCAGGGCGCGGTGCAAGTCCACATTGGCCGCAACCACGCCGTTCAACTGTGGCTGCGGGTTGTTGAACCTCAGCGGCAGGCCCGCGCGGTCCGAGATATGGCCGCCTGCCTCGCGCAGGATCAGGTCGCCGGCCGCAATGTCCCATTCCCAGCTGGGCCGCAGGGTCAACATGGCGTCAAACCCACCATCGGCCACCTTGGCCATGCGATAGGCCAGCGAGGGCCGGTGACTTCGGTTAAAGCCGGGCGCCACCCCGTCTTGCCAATGATGCGGCTCCAGTATTGGCCGGGCCGCCAGAACCTCGGCCGAGCTCAGCTCGGTCAGGGTGGAGGTGCGGATCAGCGCGCCATTGCATCGGGCCCCCTGGCCGCTGGCCGCCGTATAGAGCAAATCCCGCTGCGGCAGGTAGATCACCGCCGCCGTCACCACGCCTTTTTCCGCCACTGCCAAGGCATGCGCCCAGGTGCGCGACCCGGCGGCAAAACTGCGGGTGCCGTCGATCGGGTCGATGATAAACACCCGGTCTCTGGACAATCGGTCTGCACTGTCCTCGGTTTCCTCAGAAAGCCAGCCATAATCGGGACGCGCCTTGGGCAGCATGTCCTCCAGCATGGCATTGACCGCCAGGTCGGCCTCGGTCACCGGGCCAGCCCCGTCGGGTTTGTCCCAGCGCTTGGCCTCGGGGCCACTGAATTGTGTTGCGATCTTGCCCGCCCGCTGTGCTGCGTCGATCAGCAGGTCCAGGTCACTTGCCGGCAAGGGTCATGCCTTCGATCAACAGCGACGGCACCACCCGCGACAGATAGCTGCGCGCGTCATTGGCCGGGATGATGCGCATCAGCATGTCGCGCAGATTGCCAGCGATGGTGCATTCATTGACCGGATAGCAGATCTCGCCGTTTTCAACCCAGAACCCCGATGCGCCGCGCGAATAATCGCCGTTGTTGGGGTTGATGGTGGAGCCGATCATCGAGGTGACCAGCAAGCCGCTGCCCATGGAGCGGATCAGCTCCTGGCGCGATTGGTCGCCGGGTGTCAGTTCAATGTTCCAGTTTGACGGTGACGGCACCGAGCCGATACCGCGCACCGCGTTGCCACTGCTTTCCAGCCCCAGCTTGCGGGCCGAGGCCAGATCCAGGGTCCAGCCGGTCAACCTGCCGTCCTCGACAATGGCGCGGCGGTGGGTGGCCAGACCTTCACCGTCAAAGGGGCGGGATCCGGCGATGCGGGGGCGGAACGGGTCTTCGATCACCGACAGGTTTGTCGGCAGCACCTGTTCGCCCATACTGTCCTTGAGCCAGGATGAGCCGCGCGCAATCATCGCTCCGTTGGCCGCAGACAGCAGGTGGCCAATCAGCGAGGACGAGATGCGTTCGTCGAACAGCACCGGATAGCTGCCGGTGTCGGGCTTGCGCGCCTGCAGCCGTTCAACGGCGCGTTGGCCGGCGGTGCGGCCGATTTCGTCAGCGGAGCGCATGTCACTGTGAAAGGTCCGCGAATCGCCGTCGTGGTCGCGTTCCATGCCGCTGCCAGTACCCGCAATGCCAACGCAGGACAGCGACCGGCTGCTGCGGCGGTAGCCGCCGGAAAATCCGTTTGATGCGGCCAGATGAACCGTGTGGGTGCCATAGCCGGCCCCTGCCGATTGCACCTGAGAGATACCCTCAATCGCCTGACAGGCGGCTTCTGCCGCCAGCGCATCCTGTTTCAGGGTCTCGGGGGCGGGCTCGGGCGCGCTATCCTCCAGCTCAAACGCCGCCATGTCCCAGCTTTTGATCAGTTGCGAAGGGTCAGCAAGGCCGGCATAGGGGTCCTCGGGGGCCTCACGCGCCATCGCCACTGCCCGTTCCGCCATCGCAATCAGCGTTTCGGGGCGCATATCAGACGACGACACCAGCGCCTGTTGGCGGCCGACAAAAACCCGCAGCCCCAGATCGGTGCCTTCCGAGCGTTCGGCATGTTCCAACGCGCCTTCGCGTACTTCGATCGAGACCGACTGGCCTTCGGCGGCCATCGCATCTGCGCCATCCGCGCCGGCCGCAATGGCTGCATCAATCAGGGCATGGCAGAGCGATTCTGGGGATTGGGTCATGGGTACCTACTGAGATGATCTGGCTGCGGGGGTCTGCAAGCGACCCTACCAGCGCGCCGGGGCCGTGCAAAGGTGACAATGGTAAAAGGGGCTGCTGTGGGCAGCCCCTCTCTGCTCCGGTGGACGATGCGCCTATTTGAGGCGCTGACCGTTGGCCGATATCTGGCCGTCCTCGGTGATTTCCAGTTTCGAGCTCAGCGTGTCGTCGCCGTCTCCTGCAACAGTGAACATCCCCATCATCATCCGCGCGCCCATGGCGTCGGACTCTTCGACCAAACCCATTTCGACCAGCCTGTCGATCAGCGCGTTGGCGCCGGTGATTTGCAGGTCTGCGCTGCCGGATGGCGCGGGCATGCCGTCATAGCTGGTCAGATCATCGTTGTTGAAGGCGAAATTACCAGTGCCGGACAGGCTGGCACCCACGGCCGAGATCAGGAATTCTTTGATGGCCAGTGTGTTCAGCTCAATAGGAAGATTGCCCTCGGCCAGTTCCTTCATTTCGGTGAAGTTCAGCAGGTCCTGCAACAGGGTTGCCTGACCGGTCAGACCTATCGCCAGGGTTGCCGGGTCACGTTGCAGCACTTCGCTTGGGTCAAACATCGACCAGATTTCATCGCCCAGATCCAGACCCTTCAGGCCGAGCGCAAGGGTGAAGTCTTGCGGCTCTCCCGATGCGGAAACCGGCATGCGGAAGTCGCCGGCCACTTGGTCAATATCAGTCTTGAGCGCCATCGACAGGCCAGCATTGATGAGCACATCCATGCCGATGTCAGATCCTTCAGCGGTGAGCTGTATGGCCTCTGCATTGGCCGCAAAGGCGCTTGTCGATGAACCGGTTGTGATGGTTTGCGAGGAGACTTGCTCGCCATCCATCACAACGGATTCTTGCGTCGTGCTGCTGCCGTAGGTCCCTGTTGCTTTGATTGACAGCCCGTCATGCAAAGCGGCGGCCAGGTTCATGATCGACATGCCTCCGGTTGGCAGTGTGATTGTTGATTTGCTGACCATCTCGCCGTAAGTGGCTGAGGTGGTGGATACCGCCCCATCCTCGTCTTTGCTGTGCATGGAATAGTCAAAACCCGAGATCACGGATTGGCCCGCAAGAGTGATAAGGTCACCCTGTGTCCATCGGCTGCTGCCCTGTGCGGCTGAACCCGTGCCGGTCAGAGACAGCTCGACGTTGCTGTTGCCGCCGCTGGCACCCAAATCCAAGTTCTGCAAAGCAAATGCAAAGCTATCCACGGCGTAGGAAAATGTGATGTCATCCGGGTTTCCCGAGGCGATCACCTCGGCATTGTCATAGGTGGAAATAATGTTGGCTGAAATCTGATCTGATTTCTTGTCGGGCCCTGTAATGACAAACTTGTAGCTGTGGGTCCCCGCCATATCCATCGAGACAGTCCCATCCGCATGGTTGGTATAGGACAATGTGGGGTACAAGATGTCGAGCGAACCTTTGCCGTCGGGGATAAGAAAGTGCAGTTTGGCATCGGTATACAGAACCTTGTTGCCATCGCGCGTGGCTGTCGCGGTCAGCTCACCGCCCACGGTCTGAGCAATGGCCTGATAGCTGGTCCAGATATCGTCAGCGGAGATGTCAGCCAGTGCAGGGGCTGCGGTCAGGGCTGCAAAGCCAACAGTGAGCAGGGCGGTGGAATTCTTGAAGCTCATAAACAGCCTTTCAAATGATTTGGTCAGAACGGGGTAGTGGCAACTAAGCCGCTATGGAGTGTGATTTCAACCAGTAGGCGTAAAAAAGGCCGCTCCCCCAAGGGGGAAACGGCTTCAACTTTTAGTTATTTCAGCGCTTATTTAATGCGCTGGCCGTTGGCCAAAATCTGACCGTCACCGGTGATTTCCAGTTTCGAATCCAGTGTGTCCTCGCCGTCACCCGGAACCGTCAACATTCCCATCATCATCCGCGCGCCCATGGCGTCGCCGTCGGACATCAGGCCCATCTGGATCAGCGTGTCGATCAGCGCATTGGCACCCACCAGTTTCAGGTCAGCGCTGCCGGCTGGGGCAGGCATGCCATCAAAACTGGCCAGATCATCGTTGTTGAAGGTGAAATCGCCGGTGCCGGTCAGCTTGGCCCCCGCCGCAGAGACCTGCAGCTGCCGGATGGTCAGCGCGGTCAGCTCACCCGGTTCCTGATCCCCCATATCGAGAGCGTCAATCGCTGCGGGGTCGAACAGATCGAACAGCAGTTTGCCCTTGCCGGCCAGGTCCAGCACAACAGTGGCGGGCTCATGCGAGAGCATTCCGGTCGGGTCAACCATACCCCACAGCATGTCCGGCACCGCAAAATCGCGCAGGGTCAGACCAAGTGCAAAATCCTGCTCGCTGTCGGACTTGGCAATTGGCATCGCCAGTTTGGCGCCATATTCGGCAATACTGAGAGAGACCGGAAACGGCAGATCGCTGCTGCTGACGTCTACCTCTGTCTGCAGCTGTTTCAGGTCATAGGACAGTTGCCCATTGCCCATCGCAATGGCAAAATTACCGCCCTGGGACGAGGTCTCCAGCCCAAAGGTTTCACTGCCATCAACCGCCGACATCGAGGCATGGCCGCCGCTATAGGAAAAGACCCCGTCAAAGGCGAAACCCGAGGCCAGCATGGCGGTAATATCGTTGAAATCCAGCCCCATCGGAATGGAGCTAGTTCCGCCAAAACTCAGCCCCTGCAGGCTGCCGGTTGCCGATCCGGCATCGCTGCCGCCGGGCTCTTTGGCGCCAAAGCTGTAGTTCAGCGCGGAGGCTGTCATGGACTGGTCATAGATGCGCAGGTCGCCAATGGTCATGCTGGTCTTGGTGACCACATCCATCAGCGAGATGGTTGCCTTGACCATGCCTGCGGGCATTTCTTCGCCATCGGCCATCACCTTGCCCAGGGCCAGCTCCACCAGCGGCGAGGAATAATCGTAGGTCATGGTCTGGGCATCGCCAGACACCAACATGGCGCTGCCGTCGTGCGAATAGATCATCTCGCCCGAGGCGTTGTCATTGTCGCCGGAAAAGTTGAATGTGATCGGGAACTCTTTGGGGAACAGCACGTCAACGGTGCCGTCGCCATTTTCGGAAAACTGAATTTCAGGAAGTCTCAAGCCGATTGTGACGTCTTCGTCGGGGATCGGCATCATCATCGACATGTCGGATACCGTGAGGGTGCCGCCAGACAGTGTCTCAGTCCCATTGACGTCATAGCCGGTGCCAGAGAGGTAGGACTTCCAGTCGTCCCAGACCTCCTGGGCGCTAAGATCGGCCAAAGCAGCCTGGCTGGAAAGCACCAATACAAACGCTGCACCATAACCGCGTGCGGGGAAAACTGACATATGACAACCTTTCTATCAAAATCTGTGGGTCCATGGTCAACAGTTAGGGTATTGCCCGTCAAGGGGCCTGATTGTCGACCATTCCCCATTAACATAGTACCATGATTTGGAATCGTGAATTGGAGATAAAATATATGGAATTCAAGGGTAAAACGGTCATTATTACCGGGGCCAGTCGGGGAATCGGGGCTGAGGCTGCACGGGTCTTTGCGGCGGCGGGTGCCAATGTGGCCTTGCTGGCAAGGAGCGCCGACAGTCTGGCGGCACTGGCCACCGAGATCGGCGAAAAAGCGCTGGCGCTGACCTGCGATGTTGCTGACTACGCTGCGGTTGAAGCGGCGGTGCAGAAAACCGTCGAACACTTTGGTGGCTTGGATGTGCTGATCAACAACGCCGGGGTGTTAAAACCCATTGGCCCCTTGGCCGAGGCGGACCCGGAGCAGTGGGGCCAGGTGATTGATATCAACATCAAGGGGGTTTTCAATGGCATGCGGGCCGCCTTGCCGGTGATGAAGGCGGCAGGGGGAGGCTCCATTCTGACCGTCAGTTCCGGCGCTGCCCATAACCCGCTTGAGGGTTGGGGGGCCTATTGCACCTCAAAGGCGGGGGCGGCGATGCTGACACGCTCGCTGGATCTGGAGGAACGCAGCAATGGTATCCGCGCCATTGGCTTGTCGCCGGGAACCGTGGCCACCCAGATGCAGCGGGATATCAAGGCCAGTGGTATCAATCCGGTGAGCGAGATGAGCTGGGAGGACCACGTGCCTGCTGAGTGGCCGGCCAAGATCCTGTTGTGGATGTGCAGCTCGGATGCGGATGAATTTATCGGCAGTGAAATCTCCCAGCGCGATGAGGAGATCCGCAAGCGGGCCGGCCTGACATGATCGAGCTGACGGTCGAGGAGTCCGGCCTGTGGATCGTGACCCTCAACCGCCCGGACAAGGCCAATGCGCTGACCTCAGCGATGCTGGAGGAGCTGGTGGATATTGCCAATCGCGCGGTCGGCGCGCGTGGGCTGATCCTGACCGGCACCGGCAAGGTGTTCAGCGCAGGCGCCGATCTGGACGAGGCGGCGGCGGGTCTCGCCACCTCGCCGCTGTGGGAGCAGTTGTCTGCGGCGATCGCGGCTCTGCCCTGCCTGACCGTCACGGCGCTGAACGGCACCCTGGCGGGCGGTGCCAATGGCATGGCGCTGGCCTGTGATCTGCGCATTGCGGTTCCCAGTGCCAGGCTGTTCTATCCGGTGATGAAGCTGGGCTATCTACCCCAGCCTTCGGACGTCAAACGGATGGCGGCGCTGGTGGGGCCGGCTCGATGCAAGCTGATCCTGGCGGCCGGCCAAAAGATATCGGCGCAGCAGGCCTATGAATTTGGCCTGCTCGATCAACTGGTAGAGCCCGCAGATCTGATGCAGGTCGCCCGTGATCTGATGGCGGATAGTCTGGCGGCCAAGCCGGAGCTGGCCCGGCGTATATTGGCGATGTGTCAGGACAGCTGATCCAAGATCTCCCGCCCGTCGTTGTCATCTGCGATGCCTGCCTTCCGTTGGGCGTAGCGCCGCGCAAAGCGCGGCGCTACGCCCAAGCCCGCCAAGGGTGTTTGGCGCAGCCAGACGCCCTGCGGGCGCGGGAGCAATGCGCGGCGGTTCTTATCGGTAATGCCGTTTGCCGGGTCGGCGAGAGCGGAACTGGCTAGAGCTGAACTGGCGCGGGTGTTTGGCGGGTGTCGGGCGGCGCTGACAATGAATTTGGCCAACCGGGGATGGCCTTGCTCAGGAATGTGCCGATTTTGTGGTGGCAAAGCGGCCAGATCGGATCGGACAAGGGTGCGCCTTGTGGGCTATAGCATCGCATAGAATGCGCCGGATCGCAGCGCTGACAAGAGGTAGGCATGGCAATGGAATATGATGCAGTGGTGATCGGAGCCGGTCCGGCAGGGCTGATGGCGGCGGATCAACTGGCGCGGGCAGGGCACAGCGTTGTGGTGGTCGAGGCCAAGCCCTCGGTGGGGCGCAAGCTGCTGATGGCGGGGAAATCCGGCTTGAACCTGACCAGGGATGAACCGTTTGACCAGTTGATCGCCAATTATGGCAAGGCGGCGGATTGGTTGGCGCCGATGGTCAGGCAGTTTGATGCGCAGGCGGTGCAGGACTGGGCGCGTGGCCTGGGCAGTGAGCTGTTCACCGGATCGACCGGCCGGGTGTTTCCCAAAGTCATGAAGGCCTCGCCGCTGCTGCGGGCCTGGTTAGCTGCGCTGGGCGACTTGGGCGTGCAGCGCCGCACCGGTTGGTCCTGGCGCGGCTGGGACGGGGCGGATCTGCTGTTTGACACCGCCGAGGGCACCCAGGTCATCCCTGCGGCGGTCACCGTGCTGGCGCTGGGCGGTGCCAGTTGGGCGCGGCTGGGCTCGGACGGGATGTGGGCGCCGGTGCTGGCGGATCAAGGGGTCGCGCTGGCCCCGTTCAAGCCGGCCAATGTCGGACTGCTGGTGGACTGGTCCGATCACATGGTCCCCCAGTTTGGCGCGCCGCTCAAGGGTATCGCCCTGCAGGCCGGTGATCTGTTTTCACGCGGCGAGGCGGTGATTTCCAAACGCGGGCTTGAGGGCGGTGGAATTTACGCGATCTGCGCGGCGGTGCGCGGCGGTGCGCCGCTGACGCTGGATCTGCTGCCGGATCTGTCTGGGGATGAGGTTACCCGCCGGTTGTCGCGCCCTCGTGGCAAGGCCAGCCTGTCCAACCATCTGCGCAAGGTGTTGAAACTGGATCCGGCGCGTATTGCGATGTTGCAGGAATTTGCCCGCCCACTGCCACCGCAACCCGCAGATCTGGCCCGGTTGATCAAGGCTCTGCCGGTGAAACACGCGGGGCTGCGGCCCATTGACGAGGCGATCTCAACCGCTGGCGGTGTCACCCGTGGCGCGCTGGACGAAGGATTGATGCTGAAGCAGAGGCCCGGGGTGTTCTGTGCCGGGGAAATGCTGGACTGGGAAGCGCCCACCGGTGGCTATCTGCTGACCGGCTGTCTGGCCACCGGGCGTTGGGCCGGCCGGGCGGCAGCGCAATACCTGAGCAAACCCCCGTCTCCAGTGTGACGACTGTTTTACCCAGCCGCCAGTGTGACGAAGTTTTGCCCGGCCGTTAGGTCGGGCGGCGCCCACCCAGCGGGTGGGCGCGACCCTCGTTTGGCTAGTCTTGCAGATGGGCAAGGGCCCGCTTGAAAGCCTCACGCTCGCGCATCTCCTTGGCATAGGCGCGCATGGTTGTGTCGCTGACCGGGAAACCGGCAACCAAGGCCCAGTTCAGGCAATGGGTGGCGGTGATGTCAGCGATGGTAAAGCTGTCGCCCTGCAGGAATGGGCCGTCGAAGCTTTTGCCCAAGCGTTCCAGATTGCGCTCAAATTCCCATTTCAGGCTGTCCTTCACCTGCGGAACCCGCCTGTCTTCTGGCAGAATAAAGCTGTGGCGGGCGGCGGTCCATAAAACTGAGTCGAATTCGTCCAGCACCATCTGGGTCAGAGAATCCTGATGCGCGCGTTTGATCGTGCCTGCGGCATGGGTCAGTTTGCCATGTTTGTCCGCCAGATAGGTGATGATGGCGGTGGAATCGGTGATCACCGCATCGCCGTCCACCAGCACCGGGATCTTGCCAGATGTGTTCAGCGCCAGCACATCTGGGTGATGCGGTGCGGCTTCGATCAGCTGGTACGGCTCACCGATTTCTTCCAGCATCCATAAGACGCGAAAAGCCCGGCTTTTGACGCTTCCGTAAAGTTTATACATGTTGATCCCTGTCTTTTGATTTGATCTCAAAATGGGAAATATCGCCCCAAGGTCAAGGGGTAATCAGCGCAGGCGGCTTAACATTGCCAGCCGGATCAGGGCGCGCTCCATCAGCGCCAGTGCCGGCGCGGTTTGTCCAGCCGAGCGCAGTTGCAGGTCGGTGTCGGTCAGCAGTGTCAGCGCCGTTTCCAGCCGGTCAACGCCCCAGCCCTGTGCCTGTCGCAGCACCCGGTCCCGGCGTTTGCCATACAGCGGCGGCCGCATCCGGCCAATGCCCTGCGCCGCACCACCGGGATGCGAGGCACAGGCATAGAGGGTGCGAAAATGTCGGGTGGCGCCAATGCACAATGTCACCGCGTTGGTGCCTTGGGATTGCAACCGGCGGATCAACGGGCCAATTTCGCCGCTGCGACCTTCGGCCACCACGTTCAGCACATCATCCAGCGCCGCCTCGGTGGACTGTGGCGCCACCGCCTCGATGTCGTCCAGCGATAGCGGGCTGGCGTCGCCGTGCTTATACAGGGCCAGCTTTTCAATCATCCGCGAGAAATCACCGGGGCCGATGTCATTGGCGATATCGGTCAGCGAAGACATGCTGTCGCCGGGAATATCGCGAATCGAGGCGGCAGCCAGAATGCGTTCGATCTCGGCGCGCGACGGCGGGTCGTCGTAAATGCCAACCGCATAGGCGTTGCGGTGGCTCTCGAATCCCTTGCGCAGTTTTGAGGTGGCTTTCAGCTGGCCGCCGGTGACCACGATCTGCGCATCGCCGGGCTGCCATTCCTCCAGAGCGGCCAGAATGGCAGGGGCGGCCTGATCATTGGCCTCTTCGACAAACACCGCGCGGATGCCGGGAAAGAAGCCCACCGCCTTGACCGCGTCTAGCAATTGCGCCGGGTCCTTGCGCAATCCGCCGGCAGGCATCCGGGTCAGGCGCATCTCTTCCTCAGCGGCCGGACCCAAGAGCGCGGCCAGCACCTGCTGGCGTTTCAACGCCACCCGCATTGCATCACCGCCGTAGATCAGTATCCCGGTTTTATCCGGGTCTGGACGGGCGAAATACCCTTCGGCGTCGCGGGGGCTGAGCTTCATTCTGGAGAGGCCGCAACCGGGGTCGGGTCGGTCGATAGATCCACAGTTGTCAAAATGCGGGTGTTGATCTGGTCGGCCAATATCACCATCAACCGCCGATGCGCATCCCGTTCACTGGCCAGAGCTTCCACCGTGGATCCGGTGGCGGAATAGCCGGTGAAGGCCTGTTCTTCGCCGCTGGCAACCACCTTGCCGTCCGATTTCCGGGTCAGCGTATAGCTGGCCTTGCCAAGAAGGGAATAGCGGGTGGTCTGGCTGTCATCGGTGATCGCCTGGCCATCGTCACGGGTGCTAAGCGTCAGGTCCAGTTGATAGGCCCCTGCATCTGTACGTCCCAGACGATGTTCCAAATTCTGCACCAACAGGTAAGAATCGACTTCGCTGGTTGAGGGAACGTCCTCGGGCGCCTGCACTGACACCTGACCATATAGTGCATCACCACTGCCGCCGGGGGCGTGGACCGGGGTAAAGCCACAGGCCGCCAGCGCCAGAGGCGCCAGCATTACCAGCAGGGTTCTGCGATCAAACAACGACATTGACGATACGACCTGGCACCACAATCACCTTTTTCGGCGCCTTTCCATCCAGCGCCTTTTGCACAGCATCCGTTGCCAGCGCCAGTTTTTCAACCTCAGCCTTGTCCATGTCCTTGGGCACGCTGATTTCCGCCCGCCGCTTGCCGTTCACCTGGATCGGCAGGGTGACGGTTTCGTCAATCAGCATCGCCGGGTCCGCCACCGGCCAAGGCGCGATGGTGACAAGGCCCTCGCCGCCCAGCATCTGCCAGATTTGTTCAGACAGGTGTGGTGTCATCGGAGACATCAGCTGTGCCAGCGTTTTCACCGCCTGTTTCTTGGCGTCGGACCCGGCCTTGGATTTTGCCAGCGTCGCGGTGAAACCGTACAGTTTGGCAATGGCAGCGTTAAAGCCAAAGCTCTCGACGCCTTTGGTGACTTCCTCAATCGCCTTGTGCATTTCGCGCAGCAGAGCGTCGTCGTTGCCATTGGCAGCAACATCCGCACCGGCAATCTCATTGGCGATCCGGTAAACGCGCGCCAGATGCTTATAAGTCGCCTCGGCCCCCGCAGCGGTCCATTCCACGTCCCGCTCGGGTGGGCTGTCGGACAGCATGAACCAGCGGGCAGTATCAGCGCCAAAGGCCGAGATGATCGAGGCCGGATCGACCACGTTCTTCTTGGACTTCGACATCTTGGCCGAGGGAATGATCTCAACTTCACTGCCGTCGGCCAGTTTGCCGCCGGTTACATCCTCGGGCAGGTGATAGACCGGACGGTCGTTTTCGCCACGGGTCTGGTAAATTTCATGCGTGACCATGCCTTGGGTGAACAGCGCGTCAAACGGCTCAATCGCCTTGTCCGGCAAATGTCCGGTGATCTGCATCGCGCGGGCAAAGAATCGCGAATACAGCAGGTGCAGAATCGCGTGCTCGATGCCGCCGATATACTGATCGACGTTCATCCAGTACTCGGCCTCGGCCATATCAGTCGGGGTTTCCGCATCTGGCGCGGTGAAGCGGGCGAAATACCAGGACGAATCAACGAATGTGTCCATGGTGTCGGTTTCGCGCTTGGCGGGCTCACCACAGGATGGGCAAGCGCAGTCACGCCATGTCGGGTGCCAGTTCAGCGGGTTGCCGGGCTTGTCGAAACTGACATCCTCGGGCAGCTCGATCGGCAGGTTTTCTTTCTTTTCCGGCACCACGCCGCAGGCATCGCAATGCACCACGGGAATCGGGCAACCCCAGAACCGCTGCCGCGACAGGCCCCAGTCGCGCAGACGGAACTTGGTGACGCCGGTGCCCCAGCCAGCTTTTTCGGCAAAATCGACGGTGGTATTGACCGCGTCCTCGCCAGTGGCCTCGGTCAGCCCGGCAAAGTGATCGACCCAGCGGACCTTTTCAGACTTGGCGGGCACAAAGGCGGTATTTGCCACCGGAGTGTCATTGTCCATCGCATAGAAGGTGTCCACCACCGGCAGGTCATACTTGCGGCAGAAATCGAGGTCGCGCTGGTCATGCGCCGGGCAGGCGAAAATCGCGCCGGTGCCGTATTCCATCAGAATAAAGTTAGCGATCCAGACCGGCAGCTCGGCGCCGCTCAGCGGGTGCTTGACCCGGATGCCGGTGTCATAGCCCAGCTTGGGCGCAGTTTCGATGGCCTCTTCGGTGGTGCCGCCCTTGCGACATTCGGCAAGGAATTCAGCCAGTTCGGGTCTGTCCGACTCAAGCTGTTTGGCAATCGGGTGATCCGGCGAGATGCCGACAAAAGACGCACCATTCAGGGTGTCGGGACGGGTGGTGTAAACCTCAATCGAATCGCCGCCGTCGGTGCGCTCAAACGAGAACTGCAGCCCGCGCGACTTGCCGATCCAGTTCTCCTGCATCAGCCGCACCTTGGCGGGCCAGTTGTCCAAACCGTCCAGCGCGCTCAGCAATTCGTCCGAGAAATCAGAGATCTTGAAGAACCATTGGGTCAGCTCGCGCCGCTCAACCAAGGCCCCCGAGCGCCAGCCCCGGCCGCCTTCGACCTGTTCGTTGGCCAGCACCGTCATATCAACCGGATCCCAGTTCACCACGGCGTTCTTGCGGTAGACCAATCCTGCCTTCAGGAAATCGAGGAACAGCGCCTGCTGCTGGCCGTAATACTCCGGGTCACAGGTGGCAAATTCGCGGGACCAGTCGATCGACAGCCCCAGCGGTTTCATCTGGCCACGCATGTCGGCGATGTTGTTATAGGTCCACTCTTTCGGGTGGCCGCCAATGGCGATGGCGGCATTTTCCGCAGGCAGGCCAAAGGCATCCCAGCCCATGGGGTGCAGCACATTATGGCCGGTCGCGATCTTATAGCGCGCCACCACGTCGCCCATGGTGTAATTGCGCACATGGCCCATGTGGATGCGGCCCGACGGATAGGGGAACATCTCCAGCACATAGTACTTTGGCTTGTCTGCGGTGCGCTTGGCCTGAAAGATTCCAGCCTTTTCCCAGGCCGCTTGCCAGTTTGCTTCGATTTCGGAGGCTTCGTAACGCGACATCTTGCGGTCCTTTAAATAAAAACGCCGGGTCAAGACCCGGCGCTGTCATACTGAGATTATCGGCGATGATCCAGAGGTCAGCTGGATCAGAGCTTTTTGTCGGCAATCCGCAACTGCCGGGCCCGGGAGAATATGGCGTCTTCCACGGCGCGGGTTGTGGCGGCGCTGACGGTGCCACCCTTGGAGTGCAGCGACAGGTTCAGGGACCGCGCATCCAGCGCCGGATCCTTGATATGCACCGTGGCGCGGTAAGAGCGACCGCCACCGGGAGGGGTGCCATAGCCGGTGATGATCAACCCGGTAAAGGGATCAACAGACTGCACTGGCAGGAAATTCAGCACATCCAGCGACGCCGACCACAGGTAACGGTTTACCTGCACGGTCTGCTCAGCGTTGGATCCGCCAAAGGCATCCCAGATCGTTTCTCCCGGATCATCAAAGGTGATGGCATCTTGGAAGTCACGCTCCGGTCGTACCGGCGGCGAATTGTTGGTGGCGGATCTGTTTGTTGCGCCATCCTTGCCACCAAAGGCACCGCAGCCCGCGACCAAGACGACGAGAGATATCATTCCGAGTTTCGTTAGCCACTGCATATAGGGTCAAATTCCGTATCAAACTTCGGTTGCGCTTCAGTCCTAGCCAAGCCGCCGCGCTGCAACAAGCGAATTCTTCAGGAGTCTTATGAGTGTATAGCGCCGGTTTCGCCCCAGGGGTTAATTTACTGTGACATCCTTGCACCAACTTTAGCGGGAAAAGAATGCTGCTTTAGCCGCCTCTTGCACCAGACCCCCCAAAAGAGCGAAACGGGGATCGTACTCAAATTCGTACCGGAACGTGCTGGTTTGAGAAAATTTAAACCCGAGGGAAAAAAATCATGAAAAGTATTCTCTTCGCAACAACTGCGTTGATCGCCACTGCCGGCGTTGCTGCTGCTGAAATCACCATCGGTGGTTCGGCTCGTTTTGGTCTGGCATACAACGAAGCCAATGACACAAGCACTCGTGTTGAGCAGCGTATGCGCATCAACATCACCGGCATCGCAACCACCGACGCTGGCGTGAAATTCGAAGGTCGCTTCCGTCTGGAAAGCAACGAAGATGCAAACAGCGCAATCTCGGGCAAAGGCCCTGGTGCTGCTGGTTTCGCCGTGTCCTACGAAGGTCTGCGTGTTGACGTAGGTAACGTATCCGACGTCTTCGACTCGGGCGACGTTATCAACTACTACGGCTACGGCATCGGCCTGACAGCCCTGGTTGAGCACAACACACCTTGGTACGGCACAGATGCTGGCAACACCATCGGTGGGTTCGGCGCTGGTGGTGCGGACATGACAACCTTGAAAGCACGTTACACTGCTGGCGGTTTCACTGTTGCGGCTTCCTACTCCGAAACCAAAGCTGTTGCTGCTGATGTAACAATCATCACTCACACTGGCGCCACCCCCAGCACCGAAACCATCACCAACGCGGAAGCTGTTGCTGCAACCGAAGAGTTCCAGATCGGTGCTGGCTATGACTTCAACGGTACAACCTTTGGCGCTGCATATGGCGACGACGACGTTGCTGGTGACTACTGGGCAGCTACCGTTTCCGGTGACTTTGGCCAGTTCGGCTATGCGGTCATGATCGGCGATGCAGATTCGTTCGACGACATGCACATTGGTGCGTCCATGAACTACGAAATCTCTTCGGCGACTTCGATCCAGGCGCTGATTGCTGATGGTGCAAACGACGATGACGCAACTTACGGCGTTGGCTTCAAGCACAGCCTGGGTGGCGGTGTTACCCTTAAAGGTGGTGTTGCTTCCGATAACGGCAACACACTGGCAGACTTGGGTGTTGCACTCAGCTTCTAAGCTGATCTGACACTTAGAGTATTTAGGGCGGTCCTTTACGGGGCCGCCCTTTTCTTTTGTCGCAAAACAGTGTTTCTCTGCGGTCAAACAGATATGAGGGCAGAGATGTCACTGGATGAAATCAAATCCCGTATTGCCAAGGCCGAGGTCGCTGCCGGACGTGACTTGGGCGCGGTGACGCTGATCGCCGTTTCCAAGCTGCAGCCGAACGCGCGTGTCGCGGCGGTGCTAGAGCAGGGGCAGCGTTGTTTTGGCGAGAACAGGGTGCAAGAGGCGGCGGGCAAGTGGCCCGATTTCATGCAGCGATTCGAAGGTGTTGACCTGCATCTGATCGGCCCCTTGCAAACCAATAAGGCACGCCAGGCGATGGAGCTGTGCCATGCAATCCATTCCGTGGACCGGCCCAAGCTGGCCAAAACACTGGCCCGGTTGGCGCAAGAGCTAGGTCATTGTCCGGATCTGTTTCTGCAGGTGAATACCGGTGAGGAAGATCAAAAGGCCGGGGTGCTGCCGACCGGGGCTGATGGTTTTATAACGGAGTGTCAGGCGCTGGACCTGCCGGTCAAAGGCCTGATGTGCATTCCTCCGGTGGGTGAAGACGCATCGCGGCACTTTGCGTTATTGGCCGAAATTGCGGCGCGCAATGGGCTGGAGGGCCTGTCGATGGGGATGAGCAGCGATTTTGAGACCGCCATCGCCCAGGGGGCCACCCATGTGCGGGTTGGCTCGGCAATCTTTGGCACCCGTGGCTGACAGGGTGTAAAATTCTGCGCAGAATTTTGGCAAGAAAATTCGAATTTTCTTGGGTGGTTTGCCGCTTAGGCCAAGGCGGGTACAATAACCCGTGTTCCGGGGCGGATCCGCCTGGCCAGCCAGTGCAGGTCAGAGCGGCAAAAGGCGATACAGCCTTCGGTTGGATAGCCGGGGCGGCGCCATTGGTGGATGAAGATGGCCGAGCCCTTGCCCGGCTGTGCATGGGGCCAGTTCCAATCCATCACCAATACCAGATCATAAAGCGGATCGCCCCGGCGCAGCAGCTCGTGGCTGTGCCCATAAGGGGCGCGGACGTGGTGGTTATAGGCGATATCGCGGCTGTCATCCGACCACAGGTCAGCCGGACCAATGGGTTCCGCCCAGGGCACCGGACGGCGGATCCGGTCGGGGCGGTAGAGCAGTCCAGCTATCTGGTGGATGCCCACTGGGGTGGCTCCGTCGCCCTCGCGTTTTGTGGTCGTCAGCCCGCCCTTGCCAATGGAACAGGGCAGCAGGCGACCCTGAAACCGCACCCCATTGGGGGTCAGGACCAGATCGTCGGGGCTCACAGCATATGGCCGGATTTGTTGGCCTTGGTGGCCAGATAGGCGCGGTTAAAGTCATTTTCCCCCACTCGAAGAGGCACCCGTTCGGTCACTTTGATGCCGGCATGTTCCATCATCGAGATCTTTTTGGGGTTGTTGGTCAGCAGCCGCACCTGATCAAATCCCAGCTTGCGCAGAATTTCTGAGCCGAGTCGGAAGTCGCGCTCGTCATCCTCAAAGCCCAGCCTATGGTTGGCCTCAACCGTGTCAAACCCCTGATCTTGCAGGGAATAAGCGCGCATCTTATTGGCCAGCCCAATACCGCGGCCCTCTTGGTTGAGGTACAGCAGCACGCCGGCGCCCTCAGCCCCCATCTGGGCCAGAGCGCCGCGAAGTTGTGGCCCGCAGTCGCATTTCAACGACCCCAGCACGTCACCGGTGAAACAGGCCGAGTGCAGCCGGGCCAGCACCGGGGCACTGCGGTCGGGGCGGCCGATTTCGATGGCGTAATGCTCTTCGCCGCCGTCCTCGGGGCGGAACACATGCAGCCGCCCGGCCGCGGCGGCCTCAACCGGCAGTCGGGCGGCGGCAACCGGATGCAACGGCGAGCTTTGCCCCAGCAATGGCGTGGCGATGGCGTGGTTGATCAGGGTGAGCCCGAGCTCTGCAGCAAGGGCTGCCGCAGCCTCCACCGGCACCAGCAGGGCGGCAGGCAAAAGCCGGGCCGATTTAACCAGCGCAATCGCCAGCCGGTGCAGATCGGCATTGCCGTCTCGCTGACAGATGAACGGGCCCTTCATTGGCGAATTGAGGTCATCCGCCGGATCGGCCAGCGAGCGCACCCAATTGCGATCCGCATCGGCGGGAACGGTCAGGCGGGCGATGTCGCTATCATAGACCCGTGCCTTTAGGGTTGCCGCCCGTCGTGCGGTCAGCGCCAGCGAGACCTCTCCATATGCGCGCAGATCCGCCAGCCGCTGGGCGCTGAGGCTTTCGGCGGCAATCGCCAGTGCCGCCGCGCCATTGCCGGCCAGCACCACCGGCAATCCCATGCGCAGATCAACCCGAGCGCGGGCCAGAAGTTCGATCATTGAGGGCAGCAGACTCATCAGGGGATTCCGGCATGTGATGAAATATAAGCAGGTGTTAGTTAGGCCTAATTGCAGGGAAAGTGAAACATTTCCCGTGCACAAAACACGTGCGCGTGAAAGCATTGCAGCAAATCTTGCCGTTTTGCCATGCGGGGCACATGTGTGAGAACAGGACAGGAGAGTTTCCCAATGGCACAACTCAAGAAAATACTGCTGGTCGATGATGATGAGGACCTGCGCGAAGCACTGAGCGAACAGCTGGTGATGACCGAAGACTTTGATGTTTTTGAGGCGGAGGACGGTCAAAGTGCGATGGAACGCGCCAAAGAGGCCCTGTATGATCTGATCATTCTGGACGTTGGGCTGCCGGATACCGATGGCCGCGAGCTGTGCCGTCTGATGCGTAAGCAGGGGGTCAAAGCACCGATCCTGATGCTGACCGGGCACGACAGCGATTCTGATACCATCCTTGGGCTGGATGCCGGTGCCAATGACTATGTCTCCAAGCCGTTTAAATTTCCGGTGCTGCTGGCCCGCATCCGCGCCCAACTGCGTCAGCATGAACAGTCGGAGGACGCGGTTTTTGCACTGGGGCCCTATACCTTCAAGCCCTCGATGAAGATTCTGCTGACCGAGGATGACCGCAAGATCAGGCTGACAGAGAAAGAGACCAATATCCTCAAGTTCCTGTACCGGTCAAACGATGGTGTAGTGGCGCGTGAGGTGCTGCTGCACGAGGTCTGGGGTTATAATGCGGGTGTCACCACCCATACGCTGGAAACCCATATCTACCGTTTGCGGCAGAAAATTGAGCCGGACCCATCGAATGCGCGGTTGTTGGTGACCGAATCCGGCGGATATCGGCTGGTGTCCTGAAAATTTCTTAGCCTAGGTATTTAATATGACAAATAAACACCTACCTAGATTCTAACGAGACCCCGCGCATATCCGGGTTATGATATGCACCTCCCTGTTGGACTGGCCGGGCTCTGAGCCCGGCCTTTTTTTATTCTCGACTCAGCGGTTCAAAACCCGCAGGCGGCTTTCGAACTCACCGCGGTCGACGTAACAGCCATGCAGGTGCCGGAACCCGGTTTGTGGATCAAACGCCTCGCGTCCGTGCAGCACCCGTCGGTTGTCAAAGACGACCATCTCACCCGCTTTTAGTTTCAGCGTGACCAGGTAAGCATCGGCGCGAGTCATGATCATATACTGGCGGTAGGCCCGGTAGTACCGGGTCATCAACGCGGGCTCCAGATCCAGCACATCAGCAATATGGGCGTTAAAGCAGATCTCGATTACCTGGCCGTCCTCGTCCAGATTGATCACTTTCTTGCGGCTTCGGATGTCGGTATCTTCATCATGGAAGCGGAACGGGATCGACACCGTCGACAGCAGCTCAAAGGCCTCGGGGTCCAACTGCCGCAGGTCTTCGGCAATGGCATAGCCGTCGCAGAACAGCGACCCGCCGCCCTGTGCCTCGTTGGCCAGACAGTGCAGGAACTGAAACCCGGGCGGCAGTTCCTGGTTGGTCAGATCAGTGTGCAAAGGCAGCGCGATCGAGGTATAGGCCAGATTGTTTGGGTTGGGTTTGGATTGCACTTCGAAGGTCAGGCCAAAGTTGGTCTGTCGCAGAAATCCAATGCGGCGGGCCACATCCATGCCCGCATCGGTATTATCGGCCAGACCCTCGACAATGGAAAAGCCTGAGACCTGGGTCTTTACCAGCCAGTCTTGCAGCGCGCTGTCAGAGTTCAGCACCTGGTCCGCCTGGACCCGGGGCACACCCTCGGCCCCCAGATCCTGACGCCAGAGGCCAAAACCTGTATGCGCCGGATCGGCTGCGCGCTTGCCGGGGCGGTGTTGACGCAGCCAGCCCATGTCAAAGCTGCTGACGGTGGTCTCGTCGGCCCACCAGATCGTCAGGCTATTATCATCGGCTTCGATTTTGGCCGGGCAGACATCCAGCGAGAAACTGGTCAGGTCGCCGGTGCGTTCCTTGGTCTGGGGGTGAAACGCTGCCGGATCATTGTCGCGCAGCCAGATGTAAGGGAAATCGGCATTGCTGCCGTCCGGCCAGCTGATGTGAACCATAGCGGTATCGGGACGCAAAGTTGCGTTGCTCATTTGGAGACCTCCAAAAAGAAAAATGTTGTGGGAATCAGAGTCCGGGCCGCAGCCCGGCTATGCGGTCTGTGGCGGTGGCCACCAGTCGTGCACCTTTGTGTAGGGGTGTCCGGGGAGTCTCCCCAACACTGCAGTCATGTCCGATTTCCGTTTCAACATCTTTTGGAACTGCGGGCATTTGAGCAAGAAACGGTCAAACCGCAAGAACAATCCACGCCTTGCTACAAATATTGTGCCCATGCCATTCGGCACTGGTGTCGCCCTGCGCAGACGGGCAGACTTGCTCGAAATTGACCTGACCCAACAGATGAGACGCGCATGTCCTTTACTCTTGCCACTTGGAATATCAACTCGGTCCGCCTGCGCGAACCCCTTGTGCTAAAGCTATTGGCGGAACAGGGGCCGGATGTGCTGTGCCTGCAGGAATGTAAAAGCCCGGTGGACAAGATCCCGTTGGATGGCTTTGCCGAGCTGGGTTACCGCCACATGGTTGCGCGCGGCCAAAAGGGCTATAACGGCGTTGCAATCTTGTCGCGACTGCCCATCGAAGAGGTCTGCAGCCAGCAGTTCGGCGGCTTGGATCATGCGCGCCACATTGCCGGGCGGTTGGAAAACGGGGTGACCATCCACAATTTCTATGTGCCTGCTGGTGGCGACAAACCGAATCGCGAGATCAATGAGAAATTTGGCCAGAAGCTCGATTACCTGAGTGATATGCGGGACTGGTTCCACAACGAGACGCCCGAGAAGGCCATTCTGGTGGGCGATCTGAACATTGCACCGCGCGTTGATGATGTCTGGGATCACAAGAAGATGCTCAAAGTGGTCAGCCACACTCCGGTTGAGGTTGATCTTCTGGCGGCGGTTCAGGAGGCTGGCAACTGGGTGGATGTGACCCGTCAGGATATCCCCGAGGGATTGTTGTATAGCTGGTGGTCCTACCGTGCCAAAGACTGGGATGTAGCCAATAAGGGACGCCGTCTGGATCATGTCTGGGCCACCTCCGATATTTCGGCGGCAGGGCATTCGAGCCGGGTCCTGCGGGATGCAAGGGGTTGGGAAAAACCCAGCGACCACGCCCCGGTTTTTGCCAGCTTCGACCTTTAACACAGCAAAAGGGGCGGCTCCCGCCCGTCGTCAGCGCCCCAAGGGACGCGTTCCTCCCGTTGGGCGTGGCGCCGCGCAAAGCGCGGCGCCACGCCCAAGGCTGCTAAGGTCAATCGGCGTAGCCGATGCACCTGCAGGCGCGGGAGCTTTTGGTTTTTGGGAATTGGCGATAGCACCCATTGCCATCATTCGCGCACAAAGAGCAAAAATATCCATTCGGGGGCAGGGCATTTGCGCAACTCCACTCTTGGTTTCTTGCTCGGCAGCTTTCATATAGAGGACAAGCTCGAAGTGGAGAACAAGGTTATGATGGATATTATTGGTGGGGCCGAGGCCCCGGCAGCAGATTTGATCAAGGACGTCACCGAGGCGACCTTTATGCAGGATGTGGTTGAGGCGTCGCAGACGGTGCCTGTAATCGTGGATTTCTGGGCGCCCTGGTGTGGCCCCTGCAAGACACTGGGCCCGGCGCTGGAAGCCGCTGTCATCCGCGCCAAGGGGGCGGTGACCATGGTCAAGGTCAATGTGGACGAAAACCAGATGATCGCCAGCCAGATGCGGGTGCAGTCGATCCCGGCTGTTTTTGCCTTCTACCAAGGCCAGCCGATTGATGGCTTTCAGGGGGCTTTGCCGCCGTCTGAGATTGACGCCTTTGTTGCAAAGATTGTCGAAGCTGGCGGCGGCGCTGCTGACGGCGGTCTGGGCGATGCTCTGGAGGCTGCTGAAGCAATGCTGGCCGAGGGCGAGGCCGAGGACGCGGCGCAGATCTTTGCGGCGGTGATTGGCGAAGACGATAAAAACGCAGCCGCCTACGGCGGCCTGGCGCGGACCCATCTGGCGGGCGGTGACGCGGATCAGGCCGAAGCGGTGCTGAACGGCGCCCCGGCCGAGATTGCCGAAGCCACCGAGATCGAGGCTGTCCGGGCGCAGATCGAGCTGGCGCGGCAAGCTGAAAACGCCGGTCCGGTGGCAGAATTGCGCAGCGCCGTTGATGCGGATCCGACGGACCATCAGGCGCGGTTTGATCTGGCTCAGGCGCTGCATGCTGCCGGCGATGCCGAGGCGGCGGTTGCGGAATTGCTGGAACTGTTCCGGCGCGATCGGGAGTGGAATGACGGAGCTGCCAAGGCTCAGTTGTTTACCGTCTTTGACGCTCTGAAGCCGGAAGATCCGATTGTTCTTAACGGTCGCCGCAAATTGAGCTCGATGATATTTGCCTAATCCCGGCTGAGGGCTAATTTCAAGTCAATGATCCAGTCCACAGACTTACCGGACACGGTTGCCGTGTTTCCTCTGCCCGGGGCGCTTTTGCTGCCCCGGTCAAGGCTGCCTTTGCATATTTTCGAGCCGCGCTATCTGATGATGCTGGAAGACGCCCTGAAGACACCGCAGCGGCTGATCGGCATGGTGCAGCCCTTTGCCGGGCAGGGCAGTGACGAAGGCCTACACGATATTGGCTGTGCGGGACGGGTGACCCAGTTCTCTGAAACCGAGGATGGGCGCTATCTGATCACCCTGTCGGGGGTGTCCCGGTTTCGGATCGAGCAAGAAACCGATGGCTTTACGCCCTATCGGCGCTGTCAGGTCAGCTGGGATGGCTATAAGCGGGATTTGGGCCGGGTTGAGGATGACTGCCGGTTTGATCGGCCCGAGTTCCTTGATCTGCTGGAGCGGTTTTTCTCGTCGCGCAGCCTATCGACCGACTGGGAGGTGCTAAAGGACGCGGATGACGAGCTGCTGATCAACTCGCTGTCGATGATGCTGGACTTTGACCCCGAGGACAAACAGGCCTTGCTAGAGGCGCCGGGGCTTGCCACAAGACGTGAAACCCTGACCACTCTGATCGAATTTGCCCTGCGAGGCGGTTCCAGCGAGGAAATGCTGCAATGACCGAGACCCGGACCGAGACTCAGACCCCCGCCTTTGACCGTCATATGCTTGAGGCACTGGTTTGTCCAAAGACCCACACGGTGCTGGAATATCATGCCGAGGCGCAGGAACTGGTGTCCAAGGCGGCCAATCTGGCTTTTCCCATCCGCAATGGCATTCCGGTGATGCTGCTGGACGAGGCCCGCGTGCTGGAATGATCGCCGTCTAGAAAGTGATCCGGGCGATCCTTTCAGGCGTGAACGGGCCGCGCCCGGCTCTCCGGTTCGGTAAGTTGCGATTAAATCCCTTTGCCCTGCAACAGCTTGGGCAGGTCGCCGGTCAGGCCAGCCGCCTCGCGCACGAAGCTGCGGCGCAGGCCGGGCAGAGAGCCGACAATTCCCATACCAATATCGCGGCCCAACCGCAGTATCGGGTTGTCGTTTGAAAACAGCCGGTTGAACAGATCGGTCGCGGCGGCCAGCGTTGCGGTGTCGAACCGACGCCACTCCTGATAGCGCTGTAGCACCAGCTCCGAGGCAAAATCTTCGCCGCGGCGGCTGGCCTCGGTCAGCACCTGCGCCAGTGCCCCAACATCGCGCAGCCCGGCGTTCAGGCCCTGTCCGGCAATGGGATGCATTCCGTGGGCGGCATCGCCAACCAGCGCCAGATGATCGCCGACAAAAGAATTGGCAAGGGTCAGGTTCAGCGGATAGGTGAACCGCTGGCCGGCCAGGCTGATCTTGCCCAGAAAATCGCCAAACCGGGGGCGCAGGGCTTCGATGTAACCGACGTCATCCAGCGCCTGGATCGCTGCGGCCGTGTCGGTGCTCTCGCTCCAGACAATGGAGGACCGGTTTCCGGGCAGTGGCAGAATCGCCAATGGTCCGGGTGGCATGAAGAACTGATGGGCAATGCCGTGGTGGGGTTTTTCGTGGTCGATGGCGCAGACCAGCGCGGTCTGGCCATAGTCCCAGCCGCTGCGCTTGATGCCACCCCGTTGGGCGGTGCCGCTGTTGCGACCGTCGCAGCCGACCAGCATCCGGCCGCGCAGGGTATCGCCACCATCCAGCGTCAGGGTGACACCGCTGACATCCACCTGTTGCGCCTCGACCCGGCGCTGGTTGATCAGGGTGATGCCGGGCTCGGCCTCCATCGCGGTGATCAGGGCGCGGCGCAGGAAACGGTCTTCGACCATATAGCCCATCGGGCCGTCTTCGATTTCGGCATGATCGAAGTGCATAAAGAACGGTGACGGACCTTGCCCGGCATGGCCATCGGTGACTTTGATTTCCAACATCGGTTGGGCGTTATCGCTGCCCACATGCTGCCATACGCCGACCTGTTGCAGCAACCGCTGCGACGCCAGGGCCAGCGCATAGCTGCGACCGTCAAAGGCGCTGTCCTGCAATTTGGCCTGCGGCAGCGCGTCGATCACGGTGACGGAAAAGCCGGTCTGGGCCAGCGCCAGCGCCAGCGCCGGGCCGTTCAACCCACCGCCAACGATCAGGATATCGGATGTGTTTTTCATGCGCCGCACTATGCGCCTGTGTTCGGGATTGTCCATGGGCGGCAGTGACGCTACCGTCGCTTTGACAGCTAAAGGGAGCGCATAAGACATGTCGGACTGGTTGAAAATGAGCGCGGCGGATCTGGGTCGGGGTATTGAGTGCGGCGAGATCGATCCGCTGCAACTGACCCATACCTATCTGGAGGCCATCGACGCCCATCCCCTGCGCGACCGGATCTATGCCCGCGTCACCCATGACCGGGCGCTGAGTGAAGCCACCGCTGCAGCCAAACGCGCCCGCGCCGGCCAGCGCCGCTCAATGCTGGACGGGGTGCCGATCAGCTGGAAAGACCTGTACGACAGCGCCGGAGTGGGCACCGAGTCGGGGTCGGACCTGTTGCTGGGCCGGGTGCCGGACCAAGATGCACTGGTGCTGCGCAACGCCACCGCCATGGGCACCGTCTGTCTGGGCAAAACCCATATGAGCGAGCTGGCCTTTTCCGGGCTGGGGCTGAACCCGGTCAAGGAAACGCCGCCCTGTATCAACGACGGTGATGCGGTGCCCGGCGGCTCTTCGTCTGGCGCGGCGGCCTCGGTTGCCTTTGGGCTGGCGGCCTGCGGTATTGGCACCGACACCGGCGGCTCGGTGCGTATCCCATCGGCGTGGAATGATCTGGTTGGGCTGAAAACCACCTCGGGGCGGATCAGTCTTGAGGGCGTGGTGCCGCTGTGCCTGAAATTCGACACCGTCGGCCCGCTGGCCCGCAGCGTCGAAGATGCGGCGCTGTTTCTGGGGGTGCTTGAGGGAGCGCCCGCTGCCGATCTGCGCGGCGCCAGCCTAAAGGGGCGCCGGTTTGCCGACCTGCAAACCGTGGCGCTGGATGATCTGGATGACACCGTGCGGGCAGCGCATGAAATGGCGCTGGACCGGCTGCGGGCTGCGGGGGCCGAGGTGGTGCCGCTGGTGGTGCCAGAGCTGCCCGAGGCAATGGCGCTGAGCGGCGTGCTGTTCACCGCCGAGGCCTACGGGTTGTGGAAAGAGGTGATCGAGGCCTCGCCCGATTTGATGTTCCCGGCCATCCTGGAGCGGTTCCGGGCCGGCGGCGATGTCAGCGGCGCGGACTATGTGGCCGCCTGGGCCAGGATAGAGCAGATCCGCATGGTCTGGGATCAGGCGAGCTCGGGGTTTGACGCGGTGCTGTGCCCGACCTCACCGATTTTGCCGCCGAACATGGCGCGACTGCTGAGCGAGGATGACTATTACGTTCACGCCAATCTGATGGCGCTGCGCAACACCCGGATTGGCAATCTGATGGGGCTCTGCGCATTGTCGCTACCGGTAGGCACTGCCAGTTGTGGGCTTCAGGTGCTGGGGCAGCCCGACGGAGAGGCGGCGCTGCTGCGGCTTGGAACGGCGATTGAGCGGGCCTTGGCCTGAAAGCCACATTAACCAATTCACTGGCTGTGGGCGTCTGGACGGATTGCCGCCCGGTCTGTATCTTATGGAAAACGGGGCGAAAATGATCCCGGACTTGAGGCTTAACACATGAATTTTCCCGAGCGGTTTTCGAACCTTCCGGCCTATGCGTTTCCGCGCTTGCGGACGCTATTGGATCATCACACTCCGGGTGGGGATGTGGTCCATATGACCATTGGGGAACCAAAACACGCGTTTCCTCAGTGGGTTACGGATGTCATTGTCGAAAACGCCGCCGGCTTTAATAAATATCCACCCAATGAGGGCACGGACCAGCTGCGCGGTGAAATCAGCGCCTGGATCCAGCGTCGCTATGGCGTGGTGGTGGACAAAGAAACGCAAGTTATGGCGCTGAATGGCACCCGCGAGGGGCTGTATAACGCGGCAATGGCCCTGTGCCCTGAGCAGAAGGCTGGTTTGAAGCCGGCGGTGCTGATCCCCAATCCGTTTTATCAGGTCTATATGCTGGCCGCCCTTTCGGTGGCGGCTGAGCCGGTCTTTGTGTCGGCCACGCAGGCCAGTGGCCATTTGCCAGACTATGCCAGCCTGCCCGAAGAGGTGCTGAACCGCACCGCAATTGCCTATATCTGCTCGCCCGCCAATCCGCAGGGCGCGGTGGCTGACCGCGCCTATTGGACCCAGTTGATCCAGCTGGCCGAGCGCTATGATTTCAAGATCTTCGCAGATGAGTGCTACTCGGAGATTTACCGTGACACTGCCCCACTGGGCGCGTTGACCGTGGCGCAAGAGCTGGGCGCCGACCCGGAACGGGTGGTGCTGTTCAATTCGCTGTCCAAGCGGTCAAACCTGCCGGGGCTGCGCTCAGGGTTGATTGCCAGCGGGCCGCAGAACATGGCGCGGATCAAACAGTTGCGCACCTATTCTGGCGCGCCTTTACCTCTGCCACTGCAGGCCGCCGCCGCCCGGGTTTGGTCGGATGAGGCCCATGTGGTAAAAAACCGGGCGCTCTATGTGGAAAAATATGAGATCGCCGATCGGGTGTTCTCCGGATTGCCGGGCTATATGGCCCCCGAAGCTGGGTTCTTCCTGTGGCTGCCGGTCGCGGATGGCGAGGCCGCTGCATTGACGCTGTGGCAGCAGACCGGCGTGCGGGTTCTGCCCGGTGCCTATCTGGCGCAGGATGCGGACGGGCAAAATCCGGGCAAGGGCTTTATCCGCGTCGCTCTGGTGGCGCCGAAAGATCAAACAGAGGCGGCGCTGACGAAATTGCGCAGCTGTCTGTACTGAATTGCGCCGCGACGGCCCGAGCAGTCGGCCGTTGCTGCGCCCATAGAAAAGACCGGGCCCGCGACCTGCGAAAACAGCAGGCATGGCCCAAATGAGGAACCGAGGTAGGCATGGCATTTCAAACACGCAGTCGCGATCCGCTGTTGGACAGTAATATGCAGGCAGCGATCGAAAAACGGGGCAAGGAGCTGATCGGCATCGCGCTGATCATGCTGGGCCTGATGGCTGCGGCTATGATTGGATCTTATACCCCGGACGACCCCAACTGGTGGGTGTCGACCGACGCTCCCGTGCAAAACTGGCTGGGGCGGCCCGGTGCCTCGATTACCGCGTTGTTGTTCATGATTGTCGGCAAAGGCGCATGGGCGATTTCCCTGATACTGCTGATGTGGGGCGCCCGGTTTGTGCTGCATTGGGGCGAAGACCGGGCGATGCCCCGGACGATATTTGCGCCAATCGCCATTGCGCTGAGTTCTGTCTATGCCGCCAATCTGGTTCCTGATGCGATTTGGGAGGTGAGCCATAACTTTGGCCTGGGAGGATTGTTCGGCGATACTGTTATGGGGGCTTTGCTGACCCTGTCGCCTATCAACTATGTGATCACCGTCAAACTGATGACACTGCTGACTGCGCTGAGCATGCTGACTTTGGGCGCCTTTGTCTTGGGGTTCACCCGTCCTGAGCTGGCCCGTGGCGGCCGCTTCATGCTGGTCGGAGTGGTGATGGCCTATGCCGGCTTGGCCAATCTTCTGGGGCGGGGTGCCACTGGCGGGTTGCAGGCGGCGATGACCTATCGCGCCCAACGCGCACAACGTGCTGCCGATGCCGACGATGAACTGCAGGTGATCGATACCACGGATCGCTATGGGGCGGTGCCTGCCGCTGAGGCCGCCTCGGAACCTGCGGAGGATGTTCTCGAAGAACCGACCCCCGAGCGTGGAGGTTTGCTGTCGCGGATGCCGTCGATGATCCGCCGCAGCGAGACGATCACCATGCCCGAGCCGGAACTGGTTGAGCGCCATTCGACGGTTGAACTGGATGCTGCCCCCGGAGATGACCGGATTGCGGCCAAGATTGCCGATGCCGTCCGCGAGCGCCGAGCCGCTGATCTGTTGCCCGAGCATGATCCAAACCTGCCCCTGACCAAGGGCCGTGGCCGCCGCCCCGAACCGCTGGTGTTCAATCCCCAGTCGCCGTTGGACGGTTTGCCGCCCGAGCCGCCGATGACGGCTATGCCCGTGCCGCCGATGACGGCAATGCCTGTGTCGCTACCGGTCACGGCGCCGGTCATAGCCCCGGACAGTCCTGAGCTGGAGCCAGAAAATGCCATGGTGGCCCCGTCACCAATGGCTCCGCCGGTGGCGGTCATGCCGCTCGCGCCGATGGAGCTGCCGGTGGCAGCGCCGCGTAAATCGGTGGTAGAACTGCCGGTGCTGAAACCGGTGCTGCCCTCGGCCCGCGCCATTGCCGAGGCGCAGCCCGGTTTGGGGTTTGAGGACAGCGACGACGGCTTTGAACTGCCGCCGCTGAATCTGCTGGCCAGCACCGATAGTATCGAGCGCCATCACCTGAGTGACGACGCGCTGGAAGAAAACGCCCGGATGCTGGAGCACGTGCTGGACGATTATGGCGTCAAGGGTGAGATCGTCGCGGTGCGTCCCGGTCCGGTGGTCACCATGTATGAACTGGAACCAGCGCCGGGCTTGAAAGCCAGTCGGGTGATTGGCCTGTCCGATGATATCGCCCGGTCGATGTCGGCGCTGTCGGCGCGGGTGTCCACGGTGCCCGGCCGCTCGGTGATTGGCATCGAGCTTCCCAATGAGAACCGCGAAAAAGTGATGCTGCGCGAGATCCTTGCCTCGCGTGATTTTGGTGACAGCACCATGAGCCTGCCGCTGGCGCTGGGCAAAGACATCGGCGGCGATTCGATGGTGGCCAATCTTGCCAAGATGCCCCACCTGCTGATTGCCGGTACCACCGGCTCCGGTAAATCGGTGGCCATCAACACCATGATCCTGTCGCTGCTGTATAAGCTGACACCAGCCGAATGCCGGATGATCATGATCGACCCCAAGATGCTGGAACTGTCGGTCTATGACGGCATCCCACATCTGTTGTCGCCGGTGGTGACCGATCCGAAAAAGGCGGTTGTGGCGCTGAAATGGACCGTCGGCGAGATGGAAGACCGCTATCGCAAGATGTCCAAGATGGGCGTGCGCAACATCGAAGGCTATAACGGCCGGGTGCGCGAGGCCCTGGACAAAGGCGAGATGTTCAGCCGCACGGTGCAGACCGGATTTGATGATGACACCGGCGAGCCGGTGTTCGAGAGCGAAGAGTTCGCCCCCAAGGTGCTGCCCTATATCGTGGTGATCGTCGATGAGATGGCTGACCTGATGATGGTGGCCGGCAAGGAAATCGAGGCCTGCATCCAGCGTCTGGCGCAGATGGCGCGGGCCTCGGGTATCCACCTGATCATGGCCACTCAGCGGCCCTCGGTTGATGTGATCACCGGCACCATCAAGGCCAACTTCCCGACCCGGATCTCGTTCCAGGTGACCTCAAAAATCGACAGCCGCACCATCTTGGGTGAAATGGGCGCCGAGCAGCTGCTGGGCATGGGTGACATGCTGTATATGGCCGGTGGCGCCAAGATTACACGCTGCCACGGTCCCTTTGTCTCGGACGAAGAAGTTGAGGAGATCGTCAATCACCTCAAGGCCTTTGGCCCGCCGGAATACATGAGCAATGTGCTCGATGCGCCGGATGACGATAAGGCCAGCAATATTGATGCGGTGCTGGGGCTGACCGGGGGCAATACCACGACTGAGGACGCGCTGTATGACACCGCAGTGCAGATCGTGACCCGTGACCGCAAATGTTCCACCTCGTATATTCAGCGGAAACTCGCCATCGGATATAACAAGGCCGCGAGACTGGTTGAGCAGATGGAGGACGAAGGCCTTGTTTCACCTGCAAACCACGTTGGTAAAAGAGAAATTCTGATACCCGAGCCGCAGTAACACGGCTCTTCACATCTGGCGCACAAGGCTTATGTAGGATCTATGAAACAGATTGCATTTGCTTTGGCGCTGATTGCCTGCGCCCCCGCCGCCTGGGCCGCCGAGAAGCTGAGCCTGACTGAAATTTCCGGCTATCTGAATGGGTTGAAGACGGCCCAGACAAGTTTCACTCAGATCAACGATGATGGCAGCCTGTCCACCGGCAGGCTGTATATCCACCGGCCGGGCCGGATGCGGTTTGAATATGATCCGCCGGATTTTGGCACCGTGGTCGCCGGTGCCGGTGCGGTGGCGATCTTTGACAAGAAATCCAACCAGCCCCCCGAGACCTATCCGCTCAGACGCACGCCGCTCTCGGTTATACTGGCCCGTCGGGTGGATTTGAAACAGGCCAATATGGTTGTTGGCCACGGCTTTGACGGCACCACAACCGTGGTGCAGACGCAGGACCCCGAGCATCCGGATTACGGCAGCCTGGAGCTGATGTTCACAAGCGATCCGGTGGAGCTGCGAAAATGGGTGGTGCATGACAACAGCGGTGGCCGGACCACAGTGATACTGGGGCCGCTGGAAACGGGAATGCAGTTGCCATCCAAACTGTTTGACACCTCGTCCAACAGGGCGTCGCGCTAAGGGGCATCTGCCCTTACGCCGACAAGATCACCTACATGGTTATTGCGGCACTGCCCGGCGCGGTCGCCGGGCATTTTCAGCTTGTCCGGCTCAGTTGAACTTGCGGCAATTGGCCAGCTGGCGCTGGTACATATCGGCGCGCGCATCAACCTTGTCCGCCACCCGCAACAGCCAGGGCTTGGACCGGTAGCTGCCCCGGGCATAGCCGGTGTGGCCTTCGTGATAGGCAAGATACTGATTGCGGGCATCCGACAGGGCGATGCCGTTTTTCGCACGGGTCTTGTTCATGTACCAGCCGATGAAATCGGTGGCGTGGCCAATGCGATTGCGCTTGGAACTGCGGCGGCCGGCCTCACGCTGGTATTCGTCCCAGGTGCCATCCAGCGCCTGTGAAAAGCCATATGCGCTGGAGACCCGGCCCATGGGGATGATTCCCAGCACATATTTATGCGGCGTGCGGGCATCCGCCCGATAGCGACTTTCCTGATAGATGGTCGCCATTTGCACATGCACCGGAACCCCCCAGCGGCGCTCGGCCGCTTTGAACGCTTTCAGGTAATCGGATTTCTGGCTGATAATGCTGCACGCATTGTCCAGATTGCGCGGCGGCGATTTTTGGCCACCGCCACAGGATGCCATGATCAACAACGCGATCAGGGCGCTCATGATTCTGCTCATTTGCCTCTGCCTACTTTATTTTTTTTCTGACTATAGCAAAAAATGACCGGTGGACAAATTCACATTTACACAACCAAGGCCAGCAGTAGCGGCAGCGCCACGACCGCCATCAGGGTGGACACCACGACCATGCCGGCCACCGCCTCGGAATCTGCGTTGAACTTTTCCGCCAGCAGATACGAGGTGACGGCCACCGGGGTCGACAATTGCAAGACAAGCACCCCAAAAGCCACTTTATCCAGGGCAAATATCAGCCCCAGCCCCCAGCCGACAGCGACACAGATCAGCAGTTTTGCAAGTGACAGGGCAACCGCCCGAGAGATCTTGCCGGGGGTCAGCCGGGCCACGGCAACGCCCAGCGTAATCAGCATCAGCGGAATCGCCATCTGGCCGATCAGATCCAGTGCATTTGTCAGGAACTGCGGCGTTTGCCAGTCCTGCCACAGGAACAAGCCCCCCAGTAGGGTTGCCCAGACCATGGGTTCCTTCAGCACCTTGCGGCCAGCGCCCTGGCCCGCCACCAGGTAAATCCCAAAGGTGAAGGACAGAACCGAGGACACAGCCAGCACCACAACGCCGTAGCCAAGCCCGGCCTCACCAAAGGCAAACAGCGCCAGTGGCAGGCCGAGGTTGCCGGTGTTGCCAAAGATCAGAGGCGCCAGATAGGTGCGTCGATCCAGCCCGGTAAAGCGCACCAAACCCTGAGCCACCAGTGCGATCAAGGCATAGCCCGCAAGGCTTGCCAGCAGGAATGTGCCCAGGGTGCCTTTGTCCAGACTGGTCTTCATCAGGGCGGTGAAAATCAGGCAGGGCACGGCCAGTGTCATCGCCAGTCGGGTGACAAATTGAATGCGGTACTCAAAGCCGAATTTAACCCAGCCAAAGCCGGTTGCTGCGAGAATAAAAACCGGTGCTACGATTTCGAGCACTGTTAAAGAAAGGTTCACAGACTGTTTCCCCGATAGTCATGTCAATTGTTGGACAAGGTCCTAGGTTACGGGGTAGTGGTAGCGCATAGGGGCAGCAAGACTATGTTAAGAATACGCGCGAAATATCATTTGGGGCAGGTCGTACGCCACAAAAAACACCCGTTTCGCGGTGTGGTTTTTGACGTCGACCCTCAGTTCACCAATACCGACGAATGGTATCAGGCGATCCCCGAGGAAAGCCGCCCGTCGAAAGAACAGCCGTTCTACCATTTGCTGGCGGAAAATGACCAAAGCTATTACGTGGCTTATGTGTCTGAACAGAATCTGGTGGCCGATTATTCTGGCGAGCCGGTGGATCATCCGGATATCCCGGATATGTTTGGCCCGTTTTCAGACGGCACCTATCCGCTGCATTTCCAACTGAACTGACGGCGCTGTCGCTGCGGAAGGTGCGTGCGAGCACGCACCCTACACGGGTTGCGGTGGTTAGTAGCCCAATGCACAGCCATCTTTGCGCGGATCACTGGCGCCTTCCAGCACGCCATCACTGCGGATGCGGATGGCCTGAGAGCCGCCAATCGCGGTTGGTGGTATTTCAACTCTGTGGCCCAGATCAGCAAGCTGCTGGCGCACCTTGTCTGAATATCCCCGTTCGACCTTTAGAACACCCTTGTCGCTAAACGCACGCGGCGCATTCATTGCCGCCTGAATATCCATGTCAAAGTCAGTCAGGTTGGACATAAACCGGGCATGACCATTGGGTTGATAGGCTCCGCCCATGACGCCAAACGGCATCACAACCTTGCCGTCCTGGCGCAGCATGCCGGGAATGATCGTGTGCATGGGCCGCTTATTGCCGCCCAATTCATTCGGGTGCCCCGCTTCCAGTGTGAACCCAGATCCACGGTTTTGCAGCAAGATGCCAAATTTTTCCGACGCGATGCCGGTGCCAAAGCCGCGGAAGATGGAATAGATCAGTGACACCGCCATCCGGTCCTTGTCGACCACAGTGATATACACGGTGTCCTTATGCACAGCTTCGCTGAGCGGGGCAGCGGCGGCCATGGCGCGGCCTGGGTTGATCAGCGCCGCCAGTTTTGCCGCTGTTTCTGGTGCCAGCATATGCTGCAAGTGTGACATGTGATCGGGATCGGCGATAAAGCGGTTGCGGGCGTCATAGGCCAGCTTGGCCGCTTCCGCCTCGATATGAACCCGTTGGGCGCCAAAGGGGTCCATGCCGGCAATGTCAAAATGCTTGAGGATGTTGAGCATTAAAATGGCGGTGGCTCCCTGACCGTTTGGCGGGTGCTCGACCAGTTCCATCCCCTGGTAACTGCCGCTGACCGGGGTTTCGGTGCTGCAGGCAGCGTCGGCAAAATCCTCGGCCTGGTGCACACCACCCTGCTGCTGCAATGCCGCCAACATGTCGTCGGCCACCTCACCTGTATAAAAGGCATCGCGGCCATGCCGGGCGACCCGACGCAGGACTTCGGCCTGGCCGGGAGAGCGGAACATTTGACCGACGCGGGGCGGCTGGCCGTCAAACAGATAGTCCTGCCTGGCAGTTCCTTGCAGGGTTGCCGCATCATTGGCCCAGTCAAAGGCAACGCGTGGCGCCACCGGAACTCCGGCTTCGGCATAGTGAATTGCCGGCTCCAGTATCACATCCAGGCCCAGCTTGCCCTCGGTTTCAGCGAGGTGACAAAAGGCGTCCATTGCGCAGGGAATGGTGACCGCATGTGGGCTTCCCGGTGGGACGATATCCAGCCCCTGATCCCGCAAATGCGCCGCATTGGCTGCCGCTGGCGCCCGACCCGATCCATTGAGCGCCAGCACGTCGTCGCTGCCCGGGCGGGTGTAGAGCAGAAAACAATCGCCGCCGATGCCAGTCATTTGAGGCTCGCAAATGCCCAGCAGAACAGCACCGGCAAGGGCCGCGTCCATCGCATTGCCGCCGCGTTTCAGGATGTCAATCGCCGCCCCGGCTGCCAGTGGATGAGAGGTCGCGCAAAGGCCGTTCTCGGCAAAAACGGCTGACCTGCCCTGAAGTTGAAAATCGCGCATCAATTGAGTCCCCTTGATCGTTGCCGGGAGATTAGAAGTTGAGCATCGAAAGGCAATACGCAAAACAATCGCAATCTGCGCTGGCGGGGCAGGATTTTGACTGTGGACATGGGGGAGGTTTGAATTCCCCGGCGGCGCGCACTGGGTGGGGGCTGTTGAGCGCGGCGCCGAGGGAAGCTATCAGCAGCTACAGCTCAGTATCAGCACAGGGGTAAGGCGCAGTTTTGCCGATTTTGCGGCGGTTTTGTGGCACAGCAACTGGCGGCGGTGGTTAACGGCAGGTATTGCCAACATCGAAACAAAGCGACAGCCGATTATTGCCGTTATTGCGTTCGTATTTTATGTGGCTGGTCAGCTCGCGAATGAGAAACCAGCCGTATCCACCCTCGGGCAGATCTTCACGGGGGACCGACAGGTCGGCGGGCTTGCCTATGGTCAGGTTTTCCCTGGGCAGTGGTCGCCCGGCGTCACCAATGCTGATCCACAGCTGTTGTGTGTCCAGACTGCAGCCGATGTCCACATCACCGGGGGTGGTATCGGCATAGGCATGCTCGACAACATTGTTGACAGCCTCGGCCAGGGCAATTTGCACGTCTTCGGCACGGTCCTCGGGTAATCCCATCCGGCGCAATCGCTCAACCACGGTACCGATGCCCCAGCGGGCATCCTGTTCCGTGGCCAGAAACGAGCAGGCAAAGGAAGCGACCATCAAGTTCTCAATCTGCGCGATTTGCGCCTTCGAATCCATTTGTTAGATATTGCGCACAGCCGTGGCTTCACTCAGCGAGGCATAGAGATCAAAGACGGTATCCATACGGGTCAACCGAAAGACTTTGTCGACCATTGGGCTTAGCCCCGCGAGATCCAGTTTCCGGCTGCTGCCCAATTGTTTCATCGCCGCGACAATCGCGCCTAATCCACTGGAATCAATGAATTTAACCTCAGACAGATCCAGAATAACCCGGCTTGCGCCGCCCTCCGTCTCACTGCGCATGTCTTCCTTGAACTGAATGGCAATTGCGGCATCGATACGTTCGGCGTTCACCGTTACAATCTGGCCACTCTCCGTCATTGTGCTGGTCAGGCTCATTTTTTCCCCCAAAAATGGTAATTCGTTACTGCGCAGTCTAGACCGCAATCCTTACCATTTTGTATGCATGGTTCAGCCAAGGGAGGGAAGAGCATGATCGAGGTTGTTATTGCGGGGGCCGCGCGCACCCCAATGGGTGGGTTTCAGGGGATATTTGATGGGGTCGCCGCTGCCGATCTCGGGGGCGCAGCGATTCGGGCCGCGCTGAAGGGGGCTGGGGCCGCAACCGTCGATGAGCTGCTGATGGGCTGCGTTCTGTCGGCGGGTCTGGGGCAGGCTCCGGCGCGTCAGGCCGGGTTTGCGGCGGGTTTGGGCGAGGCGGTGCCCGCCACCACGCTGAACAAAATGTGCGGATCGGGCATGAAGGCTGCAATGATGGCCTATGACCAGATTGCACTGGGTCATGCAGATACAATGGTTGCCGGCGGCATGGAGAGCATGTCCAATGCGCCTTACCTGCTGCCAAAGATGCGCGGTGGTGCCCGTATCGGCCACAATCAGGTGATCGACCACATGTTTCTGGATGGGCTCGAAGATGCCTATGACAAGGGTCGCCTGATGGGGTCCTTCGCCGAGGATTGTGCCGAAACCTATCAATTCAGCCGCCAGGAGCAGGATGAATTTGCCCTGCGCTCGCTGTCCAACGCGCTGCAGGCGCAGGCCAGCAATGCCTTTGACGGCGAAATCACGCCCGTTACGGTCAAGACCCGGAAAGGCGAGCTGGTGTTTGATGCGGACGAGCAGCCAAAATCGGCCCGTCCGGAGAAAATCCCTACCCTGAAACCTGCCTTCCGCAAGGACGGCACTGTCACTGCGGCCAATGCATCGTCGATTTCGGACGGGGCCGCGGCGCTGGTGCTGGCCTCAGCCGAGGCAGCCGCAGCACAGGGTCTGACCGTGCGCGCCAAAATCCTCGGACATGCCAGTCACGCCCAGGCGCCGGGTCTGTTCACCACCGCGCCGGTGCCTGCGGCGCAAAAGCTGATGCAGCGTATCGGCTGGCGCCGGGAGGATGTCGACCTGTGGGAGGTCAACGAGGCCTTTGCCGTGGTGCCGATGGCCTTTATGCGTGACATGGGCCTGTCCCGCGAGGTGGTCAACGTCAATGGCGGCGCCTGTGCGCTGGGCCATCCGATTGGCGCCTCCGGGGCGCGAATCATAGTGACGCTGCTGAATGCGCTGGAAAAACGCGGCCTCAAACGCGGCATCGCCGCCATTTGCATTGGCGGCGGCGAAGGCACTGCCATTGCCATCGAACGGGTCTGATCTTCATCTGGCTGAAAATATCCCGGGGGTGAATTGGCCGTCAGGCCAAGAGGGGGCTGGCCCCCTCCGCCCCTCTCCGACCTGAGGTTACCCTATGAAAGTCGACTACATTTTTCTGGCCAAGACCATTGCCGCCCTGACCGAAGGCGAAAGTGATCAGGTGGCGCTGATGGCCACAGTAGCCTGCGAGGTGCACTACAGCGATGATCGCTTTGACTGGACCGGTTTCTACCGGGTGACGGAACCTGAGGTGTTGAAAATCGGCCCCTACCAGGGCGGTCATGGCTGCCTGAAAATCCCGTTCTCGCGCGGCGTCTGCGGCGCTGCGGCCCGCAGCGGTAAGGCGCAGCTGGTGGCGGATGTCGAAGCTTTTGCAGGCCATATCGCCTGCGCCAGCTCAACCCGGTCCGAACTGGTGCTGCCGGTCCATGATAGCGCTGGGGGGCTGATCGGGGTGTTTGATATCGACAGCAATTTGCCCGATGCCTTTTCACAGCAGGACGCGGATGCCCTGACCGCAATCCTGTCAGAGGTCTTTACCCGATAGGATCAACCAGATGGCTCCCAAACCTGCAAGCAGCTGCAGCCCAGCGATCATGTGTAGTTGGCTTGAAAAGGGCTGTTTTCGGGTCTTGTGGCGAAACCTCTTGCGCGCCCAATAGGCGCCCGGGGTGCCGCCCAGAAGGCAGGATAGCAGCAGGCTCTGCTCCGATATCCGCCACCGCCGGTGTCGCGCCCGGTGTTTGTCGAGAGCGAAGAGAGCCAGCGTCAGGGTGTTGATGGCCAGCAGATACAGTAGAACGACCAGCCAGGGAAAATCCATCATCACCACTTCTTTCGTCGCTCGCCAACGTCTGAATTAACGTTGCAGAATTCATCTGGGATGTTCTAGGACTTTTACCATGGCCAGTTCCACCAATATCAACACCCCGCAAACACCGCGTGTTTGGCAGATCGACATTATCGTCGCCGATGGCTTTGTGCTGCTGGAGGTGGCGGCCATCGTGGATGCCCTGCGCATTGCCAACCGGATCGCTGCGCAGCCGCAGTTTGCCTGGACCTATCGTTCTGCCCGGGGCGGCCTGATCGAGAGCCGCTGTGAGGCTTTTGTCAACTCAGCCCCCTGTGTTGAGCGGCCCGGGGCGGACTATGCTTTTGTCATCGGCAATAGTGATCCCGACTGCCCGGCGCTGTCGCCGCCGGCGCTGATCTCGGCTTATACCTTTCGCGGCGCGCAGGTGTTTCTCCTGGCCGAGGCCGCAAGCCGTTATATCAAGGATCGAGGGGGGGCGGCGCAACATCTGTCAACCCATTGGGAAAACTCGGCGCTGATGCGCGAGCGTAGCAGCCTGTTCGAGGCAGACAGTGCGCTGGCCAGCGAAGACGGTCTGGTGGTGACCTGTGCCGGCATGGGGGCAACTGTGGATGTGGTGCTGACCCTGATGGGGCGGCATATCTCACCGGCGGCGCTGGTGACGGTGGCCAATGTTCTGTTGCACGACAGAATTCGGGACTTTTCGACCCGTCAGCCCTTTGGCGGGGCGCGCAGCAACACCACCGGCGACACCGCGCTCGACCGCTGCATTCAGATCATGCAGGACAATATCGAGGAGCCGGTGCCAATTGCTGAACTGTCCCGGCAACTGGGCCTGTCCGCCCGCTCGCTTGAGCGCAGGTTCCGGGCCGGTTTCGACACCACGCCGAACAGTTTCTATCGTGAAATTCGCCTGAGCAAGGCCAATAACCTGCTGTTGAACAGCCGCCTCAGCGTCGGTGAAATTGGCCTGGCCTGCGGCTTTCCCAGCGGTTTTTCCAGCCTGTACAAGGCACAGTTCGGACTTACTCCGATGGCCCTGCGCAAGCGCTGCGGGGCAGGGGGGCAAAGGACAAATAGCTGTGTCGAAAATGATGGATAATCGTCAGGATATGGCGGAAATCGTGCATTTTCATTTGTGGTGACATGGCAGGTTAATCCCGAACTATTTAGTCTGGAGCAATGTCATGAGCGATCTTCCCAACAAGGCCCGTGTGGTCATTATCGGCGGTGGCGTCATCGGCTGTTCGGTGGCCTACCATCTGGCCAAACTGGGCTGGCAGGATGTGGTGCTGCTGGAGCGCAAACAGCTGACCAGCGGCACCACCTGGCATGCGGCCGGGCTGATCGGTCAGCTGCGTGCCAGTTCCAACATGACCAAGCTGGCCCGCTATTCCGCTGAGCTGTATAACGGGCTGGAAGCGGAGACGGGTGTTGCCACCGGCATGCGCCAGGTTGGCTCCATCTCGGTGGCCTTGACCGAGGAGCGGCGCGAAGAGCTGTATCGCAGTGCTGCCATGGCCCGCGCCTTTGGGGTGCCCGCCGAGGAGCTGTCACCGGCGGAGGTCAAACAGCGTTATGATCATCTGAACCTTGATGGGGTAACTGGTGGGATATGGTTGCCTACGGATGGCCAGGCTGATCCGGCCAATATCGCCCTGGCGCTGGCCAAGGGGGCGCGCCAAAATGGGGCGCTGATCAAGGAACGCATCAAGGTGACCGGCATGACCCGCCAGGGCCGCCGGGTGACCGGGGTAGACTGGGTCAGTGATGACGGTGCGCAGCAGGGTCATATCGAGGCTGATATGGTGGTGAACTGTGCCGGCATGTGGGGCCGCGAGGTCGGCAAAATGGCGGGCACCAATGTGCCGCTGCATGCCTGCGAGCATTTCTACATCGTCACCGAGGCGATCCCCGGTCTGACCCAGATGCCAGTGCTGCGGGTGCCGGATGAATGCGCCTATTACAAGGAAGATGCCGGCAAGATCCTGCTGGGGGCTTTTGAGCCCAATGCCAAGCCCTGGGGCATGGAGGGCATTTCCGAGCGCTTTGAATTTGACCAGCTGCCGGAAGACTTCGACCATTTCGAGCCTATACTCGAGGCCGCCTGCAACCGGATGCCGATGCTGGCCGAGGCCGGTATTCACACCTTCTTTAATGGCCCCGAGAGCTTCACCCCGGATGATGCCTATCACTTGGGTCAGGCGCCTGAGATGGACAATGTCTGGGTGGCGGCGGGCTTTAACTCGATCGGTATCCAGTCAGCTGGCGGCGCCGGCATGGCGCTGGCGCAATGGATGGATGCGGGCGAGAAGCCGTTTGATCTGGGCGATGTGGACGTGTCCCGTATGCATCCGTTTCAGGGCAATCAGCACTACCTGTATGAGCGCTCCAAGGAAACGCTGGGGCTGCTCTATGCCGATCACTTCCCGTTCCGCCAGAAGGCCACTGCGCGTGGCGTGCGTCGCTCACCGTTCCATCAACAGCTACTGGACCGCGGCGCGGTGATGGGTGAAACTGCTGGCTGGGAGCGCGCCAACTGGTTTGCCAATGAAGGTCAGAAGCGTGAGTATCAGTATAGCTGGAAACGCCAGAACTGGTTTGAAAATTCAGCCGCCGAACACCGTGCGGTGCGTGAAAACGTCGGCATGTATGACATGTCCTCGTTCGGCAAGATCCGCGTTGAGGGCCCTGATGCCGAGGCCTTTCTGAACTATGTCTGTGGGGCCAGTCTTTCGGTGCCGCTGGGCAAGATCGTCTATACTCAGTTCCTGAATGCGCGCGGCGGCATCGAGGCCGATGTCACCGTCACCCGGATGAGCGAGACCGCCTATCTGGTGGTGACTCCCTCAACCACCCGGCTGGCAGATCAAACCTGGATGATGCGCAATCAGGGGGATTACCGGGTGGTTTTGACCGATGTAACTGCAGGCGAGGGCGTTCTGGCGGTGATGGGTCCGCGTTCGCGTGAGTTGCTGCAAAAGGTCTCGCCCAATGATTTCTCCAATGCGGTGAACCCCTTTGGCACCGCGCAGGAGATCGAGCTGGGCATGGGCCTCGCCCGGGTACACCGGGTGACTTACGTGGGTGAGCTTGGCTGGGAGGTCTATGTCAGCTCGGATATGGCGGGACATGTCTTTGAAACCCTGTCCGAGGCAGGGCAGGACATGGGGCTGAAACTGTGCGGCATGCATATGATGGACAGTTGCCGGATCGAAAAGGGCTTTCGCCACTTTGGCCATGACATCACCTGCGAGGACCATGTGATTGATGCCGGACTGGGTTTCGCGGTGAAGACCGACAAGCCCGATTTCATCGGACGGGATGCGGTGCTGGAGCGCAAGGAAACCGGCCCCAAGAACCGCATGGTGCAGTTCAAGCTGACTGATCCGGAACCGCTGCTGTATCACAACGAACCGTTGCTGCGGGATGGCGAGATTGTCGGTTACATCAGCTCGGGCAACTACGGTCACACGCTGGGGGCTGCCATTGGCATGGGCTATGTGCCCTGCGAGGGCGAAAGCGCCGCTGATGTGCTGGCCTCGAGTTATGAAATCGACGTGATGGGCACCCGGGTCAAGGCCGAGGCCTCGCTGAAGCCGATGTATGACCCCAAGTCCGAGCGCGTGAAGCTCTGATTTCTGTTGAACATGCTGCCGTTTGGTGAGAGCCATGCGGCAGCCGGTTCGAACAGAAAGTCCTCCTAATGATGCCCTTCAGCGCAATTCTTGTGGTCATCCTGTTGCTGGCTATTGCCCTGCTGCATCTGCTTTGGGCCATGGGCAGCCATTGGCCGGCAGCGGATGAAGCAACTCTGGCCAAAACGGTTGTGGGCAGCAAAGGCATTAAAAAGATGCCGCCGCGACTGGCCAGTCTGATGGTTGCCTTGGTGCTGACCGGCGCCGCCCATGTTGTGATGGCCTATGCGGGTCTAATGCAGGGTTTTTTGCTGTTTCAGATGTACCGAATTCTGCTGGTTGCGATGATCCTTGTGTTCTCGTTCCGGGGGCTTGTTGCCTATGTCCCGCAGTGGCGCGCGATGGTGCCCGAGCAGCCCTTTGCCCGGTTTGACCAGACCCGATACGGCCCGCTGTGCATTTTGATTGCGGCGCTGCTGCTTGATGTTGCCTTGACCTGATGCCGGGAGGCGCGCCTGATGACATCCCCCAACCCCAACAATACCGATAGCCCGCGCGGCTTGGGTTTTGCCTTGTCCGCCTATGTGATGTGGGGGTTGATGCCGCTCTATATGAAGGCGCTGTCGCATTTCCCGGCGGCGGAGGTGGTGGCGCATCGGGTGATCTGGGCGGTGCCGGTGGCGGGGCTATTGCTGATTGTGCTGCGCCGCACCGATGATCTTATGGCGGCGCTGCGCAGTCCCAAGACGCTGCTGATGGCCGCTGTCACGGCGGCGCTGATCACCGTCAACTGGGGGATCTATGTCTGGGCGATTGCCAATGGCCATGCGCTGGATGCGGCGCTGGGCTATTATATCAACCCGCTGTTCAGCGTCTTGCTGGGGGCGCTGCTGCTGGGCGAGCGGCCCAGTGCGGTGCAGATGGTGGCGATTGCGCTGGCCGCTGCTGCGGTTGTGCTATTGACGGTTGCCGCCGGAGGATTGCCGCTGGTGGCCGTTGGATTGACCCTGTCATGGGGCTTTTACGCCTTTTTCAAGAAATCACTACCGGTCGGCCCCAATCAGGGATTTATGCTGGAAGTGCTGATCCTGTTGCCGGTGGCGCTGGGCTATGTGATCTATCTGTCGGTAACCGGCAGCGGACATATGGGCGGCGCAGGGCTGGACACCGCGCTGCTGCTGGGCTGTGGCCTCGTCACCGCGGTGCCACTGATCACCTATGCCAATGGCGCCAAACTGTTGCGGCTGTCGACCATTGGCATCCTGCAATACATCGCCCCCACGATGATCTTCCTGATCGCGGTGTTTGCCTTTGGCGAGGAATTCGGCGGCGCCCGGATGATTGCCTTTCCGATGATCTGGGCGGCTTTGGTGATCTATTCGGTGCCGCTGGTGAAACAGCTGCGGCGCAAGCCTGCCTAGGGGATATGTCGCGCCAGGTTCTCGGCCCATAATGCGTAGGCTGCCGGGTTGGGGTGAAACCCGTCCGGGGCAGCCAGTGCTGGATCCTGGGGCAGGGTCAATGGAATATGGGTGACGTTGCCATGCCCGTCGGCCAGTTCCCCCAGTCCCGCATCCAGCCGGGCCGCATGACGCCCCAGAACCCAGGCCAGAGGCTGCGGTAGCAGCGGAAAGTGCTGTATCGGGGGCACACCGGATGACAGAATGTGGCGCACGCCGAACTGCTGTTTCAGCAGCGTCCACAGCTCTGACTGGCTTGCCAGAAAACGCGACACGCTGGTGGCGCGGGTGACATCATTGACACCCAGGGCAATGACGGCGCAGTCAAAGGTTTGCCCCTGCAGAGGCCGCAACCGGGATATGGCGTCGCGGGTGGTATGACCCGTTGCTGCCTCCAGCCGCCAGGTCACCGCACGGCGCCTCGACAGCTGCTGCACCAATTGCCCGCTCAGCGCCTCGGATTGGGTATCTGCACCCACCCCAGCGGCAGAGCTGTCACCGGTGATCAACAGGCGTAGCGCAGGGCCGCTGCCGTTGGCCCCGGTGCGCTCGCCCTCGGGCTCGGGCAGTAGCAGGGCCTTGCGACGGACTTGCATAGCCTGAGTGATCAATAACGGCAGCAGCGGGATACGCAGGATCTGGTCCAGGGCAATCAGCTGAGCGCCTCGCGGTATTTCAGAAATCGTGCATCGGTCATCACCCGCGCATTCACCGCCTCGCGCAGGGCGCCGACTGATTTGTAAGGGCGCATGGTCACCTCGAACACTTGGATCAATCCGTCGTTGTTCAGGGTGATCAGATCCACCCCAACAGCGTCGAGTGTACCGATTTTGCATTGAAATTCCAGTGCCCAATCGTTGCCATCGCCCATCACCCGGCGATAGCTGAAATCGCTGAACACTTTGCCCACATGACCCAGCACCGCCGCCACCGGCTCTCGCCCGGTCCAGGTTTTCCAGTAGGTGGGTGGCAGAAACTTCACGTCCTCGGCCAGTAAGCCGGCGATTTTGCTGTCGTCGCCTGAGGCCACGACCTCCATCATGGCGCTGAGTGTTGGATGCATTGGTCTCTCCTTTGGTTCTTCCAATCCTGCGGCGATGTGCAGAAGAGGGGCAAGCCCGACGTTGCGGGAACTTGCCCCCGCAGCCTGCAGGCGCTAGGCAGGCGCCTATGGCAGTATCAAGCGAATATACCCCACCGCAGGACCCGTTAGAGTACCTGCATTCCGACGCCCAGATCGTGGCGGTGAACAAACCCGCCGGATTGCTTTCGGTGCCGGGCCGGGGCGCGCATCTGGCCGATTGTCTGCTGACCCGGGTGCAGATCGCATTCCCCGAGGCGCTGCTGGTGCATCGGCTGGATCGCGACACCTCAGGGGTGATCCTGTTTGCCCTGACCCCGCATGCGCAGCGCAATCTGTCGATGCAGTTTGAACAGCGCAGCACTCGCAAGGTCTATGTCGCCCGCATCACCGGCCGGCTGGAGCCGCGCACCGGCACCGTGGATCTGCCACTGATCGTGGACTGGCCCAACCGGCCGCGGCAGATGGTCTGTCACCATACCGGCAAGGCCTCACTCACCGATTGGAATGTGGTCAAATACGGCGCCGATGAAACCCGGGTGCGGCTGACCCCCAAGACCGGCCGGACCCATCAGCTGCGGTTGCATATGTTGGCGCTGGGTCATCCGATCCTGGGCGATCCGCTCTATGCCACCGGCGATGCGAGAGAGCATGACCGGATGATGCTGCATTCGCAGGAACTGCGGGTCAAGCACCCCGAGACCAGCCAATCCATCAAGTTCCGCGCCAAGCCTGATTTTTGATCTGAGAATATCTCGTGGAGTTCCCGCCGGGGCCGCTTGCGGCTGGGGCAGGCGCAGGCCGTGCGTTGCGCATGGAATGCGGGGCATTTAACATAATACGTTTCGCGCGCGAAACAACCTAACGTTGAATTAATCTGCAGCCCCGCTCAGGTGCTGATCTTCAACCAGTCTGGCGGCAGGATATCGGGGTTGCTCAGCTTTGGATCTCCGAACCATTTTGCAGGCCCTGCGACCCGCTTGTTCGGGGATTGGTTCAGCCAGGCCGCCCACCATGAAAACGAGCTGTTGCCGATAATGTTATGCTGGCACAGGCTCATCAGTCGCATGTCTTCGAAATCAGTGTCGGGCCCGTTGAAATCCACCACCACCTTGGCGCAGGGCAACGGCAGGTTGTCCTTGGCCCATTGTGGATCGTCTGAGAACACATAGACCGTAGGAGCGCCCGGCAACCCGTCCAGCAGCCGTGTCAAGGCGGCCTGGTAATAGGCATGATCACAGAGCACATGGGCGCCGAGGGTCAGGTAATCGCCACGCCGGACATGCAGCGAGATCGCGGTGTCGGCGGCAATCTGATCGGCCATCTCGGCGTTCTGCGCATTGGAAAACGCCGGGAAGGTAAAGGCGCTGCGAATCTGCGCCTCGATATGGGCAAAATAGCGCTCGGATTGCCAATAGCCATGCAGATAACTGCCATCGCCCCAGCCCTCGATCGCGGCGTTGTAGCCCAGGCCCTTTTCACGCCGGAACCGCGGCGCAGTGCCCAAGGCCCGCCACAGCGCATAGCGCAGCTGTGCCTGCTGTTTCAGTGGCGGCAGCGCCGTTGGCGGCGCCAGATCCAGATCAAAAACCCGGGTGGGAACGCCTTCGCCGCGCCGCTCGGCGCCGCGCGTATCCAGCGCCACCGGCACGTTATGGCGCGCCGCCAACCCGGCTGCGGCGGCATATTGAAACATCTGGTTTCCCAGTCGGCCATGCAGGCGGGCAGTGATCACGGCGCGGTCCTTTGATCATTCGGCTGGCGCCTTCATATGTGGTCCTGGTGATCAAAGCCAGTCGGGGATTGACCAGGGGGCCGCGCCTGCCTATCTAGGCCGCAGGTTCAGGTCCCTGCCGCTCGCGGCCCTTTGGCTATGGTGAAACCTGCTTGATCTACATCTTCCGCCCACAATCATGGCGCGCCAGATGGCAATGCGAGCCCCGTCAGAAATAACGCGCCCGTTGATATTGGACGAGGCAAAGATGATGAAGACCCCTATTCTGGCTCCGGTTTCGGAGCTGAAGGCGCAGGCGAAACGCTTGCGCGACAGGCTGCGCTTTAGCGGCCATGAGATCAGTCACAGCAAATCGCTTGAGCTATTGGCGCAGCAACATGGTCTGCGGGACTGGAACACACTGAGTGCCCAGGCGGGCAACAAACTGCATCTGCGGATCGGAGAGCGGGTGCAGGGGTGCTATCTGGGGCAGCGATTTGCCGCCACCATACGCAGTCTGACGGTGCTGGGGGATGGCGAGCAACGCCGCATTACCCTGCATTTTGATGTACCGGTTGATGTGGTTAAATTCGACAGTTTTTCAAACTTTCGCCAACGGGTCAGCGGCACCATTGGCTGGGATGGCTGCTCGGTCAGCAAAACCTCGGACGGGGTGCCGCAGTTGAGTGTCGAGCTGATATCGGTCTGAAACAGAGCGGAATTATCTTCAGCGGGCAACCGGCAGGCTCCCGCCTGAAGCCCGCTAGGGGTGCACCAAGTGCATCCCTGCCGGGCGCGGGAGCACACCGGTTTGTAGCAGAGGCGCGCGCGTTATTCCGCAGTCCAGCCGCCGACGGCTTTGACCTCAAGGAAATCCTCGATGCCCCAGCTGCCGCCTTCGCGGCCATTGCCGGATTGCTTCATGCCGCCAAAAGGCGCCCCGGCAGAGCGGGGCTGACCGTTCATCTCTACCATGCCCGAGCGCAACTGGCGGGCCATGCGGTTGGCGCGACCCATGTCCTGGGTCTGGACGTAGTTGGTCAGGCCATAAGGCGTGTCATTGGCGATCTCGATGGCTTCCTCCTCGGTGTCGAAGGGGATCATCGCCAGAACCGGGCCAAAGATTTCCTCACGCGCCACAACCATCTGGTTGGTTACATCGGCAAAAATGGTGGGTTTGACATAAAAGCCCTTGTTCAGCCCATCGGGACGCCCGGTGCCACCGGCAACCAGCTTGGCGCCTTCGTCGATGCCTGCCTGGATCAGGCCTTGGATCTTTCCCCACTGCAATTCATTGACCACCGGGCCGATGTGGCGGCCCTCTTGCGAGGCTGGGCCCACAGTGATCTTGCCAGCGACCTCGGCAGCGGTGGCGACCGCCTGATCATAGATGCCGCGCTGCACCAGCATCCGGCTCGGCGCATTGCAGCTCTGGCCGGTGTTGTTCATCATATGCAGCACGCCGCGTTTGACAGCCTTTTCATCGGCATCGTCAAAAATCACGTTGGCGCCCTTGCCGCCCAGTTCCAGGTGAACCTTTTTCAGGGTGTCGGCCGCAGATTTGGAAATCGCGGTGCCGGCGCGGGTTGAGCCGGTAAAGGACACCATGTCCACATCCGGATGCGCCGACAGGGTTGAGCCGACGCCCACACCGTCGCCGTTGACCAGGTTGAAGACGCCGGGCGGAAAACCTGCCTCGTCCATCATTTCGGCAAAGATCATCGCGTTCAGCGGGCTTTGCTCGGAGGGTTTCAGAACCATGGTGCAGCCGGAAATCGCTGCCGCGCCAACCTTGAGGGTGATCTGGTTCATCGGCCAGTTCCACGGGGTGATCAGCGCCGCAACGCCGACGGCTTCGTGGATGATTATGTCATTGGGCGCGTGGTCGCCCAGCGGTTTTTCGAACTGGAACGCCTTGGCGGCCCGGATGAAGTTCTTCAGGTGGCCAACGCCGGCGCCAACCTGCTGGCTGCGGGCCATGTCAATTGGGGCCCCCATCTCAGATGACATCGCCTGAGCCAGATCCTCGCCACGGGCCTTGTAGGCCTCGACCAGCTTTTCGACCATGGCGATACGCTCGGCCGGCGGGGTTGCCATCCATCCTGGCAGCGCTGCCTTGGCGGCGGCGACGGCGGCGTTGGTATCGGCCTCGCTGCCCAGTGAGATCACCGCGCAGGCCTCCTCGGTTGAGGGGTCGATCACCGCAAAGTCATTGGCTGCCGACGGGGCGACCCAACGGCCATTGATGTAAAAATCACGTTTCTCGATCATGTCGATTCTCCCAAGACAGACTGTGTTCCCGACCAACCGGTCGGGGAATTGGCGCCACTTTGTCACTGCGCCGGGGTCTCGGCAAGGGACCATATCCAGAAGTTTGATCAAATGTCAGGGGCACCAGGAGCGGCTGAGGAAGGGGAGCCCATTTTGTATAGCCCAACAGAGGAATTGTTTTTGCACTGGTGCTACGGCTGAGAGGGTGTAACGCTGGGAAATAGTCTTACATGGTCGTGTATACGATCTGAACTTGAACATTGGAGGAGATCACCATGGGCCTGCGCATCAACGATGTGGTACCAAATTTCACCGCTGAAACCGATCAGGGAAGCGTCACTTTTCACGATTGGATCGGCGACAGCTGGGCCATCCTGTTTTCCCACCCGAAAGATTTCACCCCGGTCTGCACCACCGAGTTTTCGGCGGTGGCACAGCTGGCGGATGAGTGGGCCGCCCGCAACACCAAGGTGATCGGGGTGTCGGTGGACGGGGTCGAGGACCACAAGAAATGGAAGGTCGACATCGAGAGCTATGGCGGTGCCGCCGCAGGATTCCCGATTATTGCCGATGCCGGTCTGGAGGTCTCCAAGGCGTTTGATATGCTGCCCGCCGAGGCCTATATGCCGGATGGCCGCACCGCAGCGCATAGCGCCACCGTGCGGTCGGTGTTCATCATCGGGCCAGACAAACAGCTGAAGCTGTCGATGACCTATCCGATGACGGTGGGTCGCAATTTTGCCGAAATCCTGCGGGCGCTGGACGGCTTGCAGATGTCGGGAAAGGGCGTCGCCACACCGGCCAACTGGCTGCCGGGTGAGGATGTGATCATTCCGCCGACGGTGTCGAATGAGGATGCCAAGGCGAAATTTGGTGAGTTCGAGACGATTTTTCCTTATCTGCGCAAGACCAAAGCGCCGCAGTAACAGAAAAAGGGGGCTGTCTGCCCCCTCTGTGCCAAAGCCGGTGGCTTTGGCACATTCACCCCCGAGGATATTTTTAGCCAGATGAAGAGAGTCTCTTGATCCTTGCCCGATAGCGCGCACGCTTCCATTCGCGCTGTAGTTTTTCCAGCAGTGGTTTTGAGGTCCCAATTGTGCTGCCGCCGGTCTCGGCTGTGCGGTCGATCACGCAAGCGGGGGAAATCACGGCAAGGTGTATTCCGGTGTGCCAGTGCATTTGAAGAAAGCTATCGACGGGCCGGTCAAAGGGCGCCGAGATATCGAGCAGTGATTTTGCCGCCGCGCGACTGACCAGTTGAGCCGATGTGCGAAGCGGTGTGAGCTGTGGCCGGATCAGTGCGTAGCCGTCCTGGCGGTCGATCTCGGAGCCAAGGTAATCACGAGTTTGTAGCTGGATATATCCAAGCGCGTCCAGGTTCCGCTGGGCCAGGCTAAGTGCCGCTTCGAAATCCATACTCAACTCAACATCGTCTTCCACCACCAGCGCCGCATCCGCATCACTTTCTAAAAGAGCGGTCCAGACCCTGCGATGGCTCAGAAAACAACCGACCTCACCGGGGCGCAATGCAAAAGGATAGCGAGGCGCCTGTGGCACCGGTTGATAGGCTGCTGCCAGATCCGCCCTGGACAGGGTGGAGCCATCTACCGCAGCGATGATTTCACTGTCCGGCCCCAAGCGGGTTCGCAGCTTTTGCACCTGCGCATGCCGCTGGGTGGCGCGGGCAAGGTGGATGATGAAGGGTTTGATTCTCATGAGGACAGCGAACTCTGTTGCGGTGCAGATGTGGCGCAGTGGGGACCTACAGCAGGTCCAGTCAGAAAACTAGCCCGACAACATCGTGGCGCAGCAAGGAGGCGGGTCGGGGCGTAACGGGTCAGCATGCTGGTGGTCATAACAACGACCCGCTCATTGTCCACGCCATTCAGCAAGACTTCAACCTCAATTTTGTCGGCCGAGATACTGGCGATTGCCAGAGCAGGGGGCGCCCCTCCGCAGGGGGAGGGGCTTGGCTTGGTTCGGGGGGGGTTGGGCTAGGGTTTATGGAAATCTTAACGCGCCTAAGGAGCTAAACACTTTTCCGACGCCCTTATTGATTGAGTGACGTGAGCAAGAGTTGGATGTCAAAAAGAGGCGTGAGGGATAATGGAAGTAGGATTAACAATATTTCTGAGATTGAGTCAGTTGCAGCCACAAAAACAATGGCCGACAATGGAGTCGTTACTGCAGCCTGGTAAGTAAGATCGATATTGGTCACTGAAGAAAACAATTTCCCACAAAATTGCCGCCAAAGATTTTGAGGCGGACCCAGGGTATATCGCTGACCTGAAAAACAAGAGCGAGCTTTCGCACAATGTCGCTGCACTAAACGTTTTCTCAAAGTGGTCTAAGCCCAACAGCAGAGAGTGGGAAAATGCTGATTTGGAGGGAGTTTGGTACCTTGGTGACCATGATTTTTTGCTTAAGTCCAAACCCAGTTTCATCACCACTGAAAAGAATGAGGCATTTCTTCATTTGGTCTATGCTTCGTCAATGACACCCTCAACACAATCGGTTGCGGGGTTGGGCTGTTTTGTCCTCAACAAGATGTTCCAGAATACTCAGTTCGGTAATTGCCGATTTTGTGTTTTAGATCTCGCGAAGGGCCGTCGGTACTCTGACAAGCAAATCCCAAAAAACGGAGAATTGATGCTTGAACATGAGGTCGCGGGTTTGAGCAGAATGGCCCGGACGATCTTAGCTGCATAATACAAAAAAGGCCCCGCCGTTGCCAGCAGGGCCTTGGTTATTTCACAAGAGAGTTAAGCCGTATCGGCTTACTCTTCGCCCTTGATCTCTTCGCCAGTTGTCTGGTCAACGATCTTCATCGACAGGCGAACCTTGCCGCGATCGTCAAAGCCCAGCAGTTTGACTTTCACTTCCTGGCCTTCCTTCAGAACGTCCGAAGGGTGGTTCAGGCGGCGGTTTTCGATCTGGGACACATGCACCAGGCCGTCGCGCTTGCCGAAGAAGTTCACGAAAGCGCCGAAATCGACGATTTTGACAACTTTACCGGTGTAGATGGCACCTTCTTCAGGCTCAGCCACGATCGAATAGATCATGTCATAGGCCTTTTTGATCGATTCCGCGTTTGGCGAAGCGATCTTGATGATGCCGTCGTCGTTGATGTCGACTTTGGCGCCGGACACTTCAACGATTTCGCGGATCACTTTACCACCCGAGCCGATCACTTCACGGATCTTATCGGTTGGAACCTGCATGGTTTCGATGCGCGGCGCGTGAACCGAGAAGTCAGAGGCTTCGGTCAGTGCGTTGGCCATCTCGCCCAGGATGTGAACACGGCCAACTTTGGCCTGCTCCAGGGCTTTTTCCATGATTTCCGGTGTGATGCCGGCAATCTTGATGTCCATCTGCAGCGAGGTGATACCTTTTGCGGTACCGGCCACTTTGAAGTCCATGTCGCCGAGGTGATCTTCGTCACCCAGGATGTCGGACAGGATCGCATAAGATCCGTCTTCTTCCAGGATCAGACCCATTGCAACGCCGGCAACGGCAGCTTTCAGAGGCACACCAGCGTCCATCATCGACAGCGAGCCGCCGCAGACAGAAGCCATCGAGCTTGAACCGTTTGATTCGGTGATCTCGGACACCAGACGGATGGTGTAGGGGAAATCAGTCGAAGCAGGCAGAACCGCCTGAAGCGCACGCCATGCCAGTTTACCGTGACCGATTTCACGACGGCCAGGACCACTGACGCGACCCACTTCACCAACCGAATAGGGAGGGAAGTTATAGTGCAGCAGGAAGTTGGATTTGAAGTTGCCGTGCAGCGCGTCGATGAACTGCTCGTCGTCTCCGGTACCCAGAGTGGTGACAACCAGACCCTGAGTTTCGCCACGGGTGAACAGTGCCGAACCGTGGGTCCGCGGCAGCAGGCCGGTTTCCGAAACGATTGGGCGGATCTCGTCGGTTTTACGACCGTCGATACGGATGCCGGTTTTGACAACGTCGCCACGCAGGATGCCAGCTTCGAGCTTTTTCAGAGCGGAACCAAGGTTCGCGTCGTCCAGTTGCTCAGGGCTCAGGGCAGCCTTGATGGTGTCGCGGGCAGCCGAAACAGCTGAGGTCCGCTCTTGCTTGTCGCTGATCGCAAAGGCGGCGCGCATTTCGGTGTCGCCAGCGGCCTTAACGGCTGCGGACAGATCCGAGTAATCCGGAGCGGCAAAGTCGAACGGCTCTTTGGCGCAGTCTTCGGCCAGCGAGATGATCAGGTCCAGAACCGGCTGGATCTGCTCATGGGCAAAGTTGACGGCGCCCAGCATTTCAGCTTCGGACAGCTCGTAAGCTTCGGATTCAACCATCATCACGGCGTCTTTGGTGCCGGCCACAACCAGATCCAGACGCTGTTCTGGGTTCAGGCGCAGGTCCTGCATGTCGTCAACAGTTGGGTTGAGAACATATTCGCCATCTTCAAAGCCAACGCGACAGTTGGCGATCGGGCCCATGAACGGAGCACCGGAAATGGTCAGAGCAGCCGAAGCAGCGATCATTGCAACCATATCAGGGTCGTTGACCAGATCGTGGGACAGCACGGTGCACATCACCAGAACTTCGTTTTTGAAGCCAGGGACAAACAGCGGACGGATCGGACGGTCGATCAGACGTGCAGTCAGTGTTTCCTTCTCGGTGGGGCGGGCCTCACGCTTGAAGAAGCCACCCGGTACTTTACCGGCGGCATAGTATTTTTCTTGGTAATGCACGGTCAGGGGGAAGAAGTCCTGGCCGGGTTTTTGCTTGCGGGCAAAAGTCACGTTGGCCATGACTGAGGTCTCGCCCAGAGTGGCGATCACCGAGCCGTCAGCCTGACGGGCTACTTTGCCGGTTTCCAGTGTCAGCGTGTCTTCGCCCCACTGGATCGATTTCTTAGTTACGTTAAACATCACGTTTCCTACGTAGGCCGCCGGGGCGTATCCCCTTTGGCCGGAAAAATGCGAGCCCATGCTCGCGACCCTATCCTTCGTATCTGGGGCGCGGGTCTCGGATGCCCCATTCCAGATTGCTTCGCCGTATATGTTTTTGGCGCAAAAAGAAAGGTTCAATGCAATAACACCATCTGCAGGAGGAGAATTGCCGGTTTTTCAGACTATATCTCGGCTGCGCATAGGGCGCGGTGATGCGTCTTAGGGTTGTGGTGTCCCGCTCGGACTTACTGGCCGCAAATGCAAAGGTCTGAAACCTGGCGAGCTGCGCGCATGCGGGCGGCGGCACAAAAGGCCCGGCACAACGAAAAAACGCCCGCTCAGATGAGCGGGCGTTAGATGATCCAAAAGGATCGGTATTCTTAGCGGCGGATGCCGAGACGTTTGATCAGGTCCTGGTAACGGGCCAGATCTTTCGACTTGGTGTAATCCAGCAGCTTGCGGCGCAGAGCAACCATTTTCAAAAGACCACGACGACCGTGGTTGTCTTTTTTGTGGATTTTGAAGTGCTCAGTCAGGGTGGTGATGCGCGAGGTCAGAATGGCAACCTGGACTTCTGGCGAACCGGTGTCGCCTTCCTTGATTGCGAATTCTTTCATCAGGCGGTTTTTTTCTTCAACTGTGATCGACATCGGGGTCTCCTATATAGGTTTGTGTGAATGGCGCAGGCCGGGATGTCGTCCAGCACAGGCCCGTGGAGTAGTCCCCACCCGAAGACAGCGCAGATCCGCGAATCCATGGTGGATGCGCGGATATAGGCCGTTCCGTCGGCAATGGCAAAGGTAATTTGCCCGGCAGGGCTGCCGCTTGTTGCCGGATCAACCCGGCATATGAGCGGCCAGGGCGCTGCTGTTCTGATCCAGCACCACAATGTCCGCTGCGGTGATCCCGGCTGAGCTGTTGAGCCGCAGGGTCTCGGTGCCGTTGATGCGGATGATGCTTTGGTCCGGGGCATCGGGATCGGATTCAATCTGGATATCGGGGTCGGGCTGATCCTGTAGGTCCCAGAGCAACACCAGCTGATCCTCGGCAGCGTCGAAATCGATGATCTCGATGGAGTCGCCCGCTGTGATCCAGCTGCCGGTGATGATCTGATCGGCACCGTCGCCCAGGGTCAGCACATCATTGGCCCCGGCCACCAGAGTGTCATCGCCGTCGCCGCCATTGAGATAGTCACGCTCGCCCGCGTCGTCAGCGCCCGAAACAAGATCATCGCCGACCCCGCCAAACAGCGTGTCGGCCCCATCGCCGCCAAACAGGGTGTCATCGCCATAGTTGCCATGCAGCGCGTCATTGCCACCGCCACCGAGCAGCGTGTCACCGTCCTGGCCGCCATGGGCCATGTCATCGCCATCGCCGCCGATTATCAGGTCGGCGCCAAAATGGCCAAACAGGCTGTCACTGCCGTTGCCACCAATCATCTGGTCATCGCCAGCCTCGCCGTGCATCAGGTCTGACCCATCGCCGCCGAGGATCGTGTCGGCGCCCTCTCCCCCATATAGGTGGTCATCGTCGCTGCCGCCGTCCAGCAGATCGTCGCCGCCATAGCCGTTGATCTGGTCAATGCCATCGCCTCCGGCAAGGCTGTCGCTGTCAGCAGTGCCCGAAAGGATATCGTCGCCCTGAGAGCCACCGGTAGGCAGCAGGTCAGGCAATGCAGTACCGGTCTCGGGCTCTATAGGTCCGGTTAGGGCGCCGTCGTCGCCCGCATTGTCGTCGCCGCCTTCAATGTCGGCATCATCGCCAATGATCATACCACCCATGGCCATCAGGCCAATAAGACTTGCCATCCACAACATTTAACAACCCCACAACAATGGAGACCAATTAACAGGGGGCAGTGTCTCATACCGGCGGGGATATTTCAAAACAAATCAGGAACATCGGTTAACAGTGGCGCGCCGAAACCAATTTAGTCCCACAGCTGCGGGACCTGGCTATACGCGATGTACAGCGGGTGTTTGGGGTGCCCTGCCTTGCTCAGCCCCAGATGATGCAAGGCCTGGCCTTGGGCGCGCAGCAGGGTCTCGATACGGCGTCCCTGATTCAGGTGGGTGCCATTGGTGCCCCAGGCGCAGATCACCTGATCGGCCCAGTCCAGCCCGTCGAGGATGGCGGCGTCGTTGTGTGACCCGGCAGGATCGGCGGCGGCGCGCATGTCACGCGGGTCGGTGGCACGGTAGGCAAAGATATTGGTGGCACGGACGCCGCCAAAGCCCAGCGATCTGGCGCGGCGCTCGCAGCGTTCGATGGTGGGGTCGTTCTGCAGCTCGGTCGCGGTGGAGGGGTTCAGCATCACAAACATCACACGGCGGCCCTCAGGGTGCCAGATCCGGGTCAGGCTATAGCGATAGGTCTCGCAGTCGGAATAGACCGCGGTTGAGGGCGCGTCGCCTTTGGTATGAGAGCGGGTGATCATGGGGCAGGGATGCCATCCCGATGCCGGATAGGCAAGTGGATGCCCGGCGCTGCCGCCGGGCAGAACCGTTTAGCGCACAAACACCCGGCTGGGGTGCAGCTCGCCCGCTTTGTAGACGCCAACGGCGACGGCTTCGCCGTCTAGCGAGGCCCAGGCCTCGTCGCCGTACTCCACGGTGGCGGCCAGTACCATGCCGGGGTTGCCGTTGCGCAGCTTGGCGGCGCCTTCGGGGGTGCATTTCAGCTCGGGCAGATCCACCAAGCCAATTTCCAGCGGCTGAATGAAGGTATCCAGCTCTGGGGTGCGGGCCATCTCTTCGATCCGCGCAAGGGTCAGCCCGTTTTCAACCTCAAACGGCCCCGACCAGACCCGGCGCAATTCGCGCACATGGCCGTGACAGCCCAATGAGGCGCCCAGATCGCGAGCGATCGAGCGCACATAGCCGCCCTTGCCGCAGGTCATCTCCAGCGTCACGTGATCGGCGTCGGGGCGATCCACCAGCAGCAGTTCCTCGACCCACAAGGGCCGCGCCGCCAGTTCCACATCCTCGCCGTCGCGGGCCAGTTTATAGGCCCGTTGACCGTCGATTTTCACCGCTGAGAATTTAGGCGGCACCTGCATGATGTCACCGAGAAACTGCGGCAGCGCGGCGATGATTTCATCATCCGTGGGGCGCGCATCGCTGCTGGCAATCACTTCGCCCTCAGTATCGTCTGTATTGGTGGCCTGACCCAACCGCACGGTGAAGTGATAGGCCTTGAGCGCATCGGTGATATAGGGAACCGTCTTGGTCGCCTCACCCAGAGCCACGGCCAGCACGCCGGTTGCCTCAGGATCAAGGGTGCCCGCATGGCCGGCCTTCTTGGCCTCAAGCGCCCAGCGGACCTTGTTCACGACCGAGGTCGAGGTGATGCCGGCGGGTTTGTCCACCACCAACCAACCAGAAATATCGCGGCCTTTGCGTTTGCGTGCCATGTCGTTCCCCGAATTACAGTGAGGCGCGCGGGGTAGCTTATGGGGGAAGGCCTGTCAATTCCAGTTCGGAAAATCAGGTCTAGCTTTCACAAGAGGGGCAACCGTTCAGCCAGCGTAGGGTGTGTGCTTGCACGCACCAAATGGAATGTGACTGGAGACGATGAAAAAGCGGGCTAGCCCTCGATCTGAGGAAATATCTCAAGTGCTTGAAACTGCGCATCACTCAGGCTGTCCTGCTTCTTAAGAAAAGCAATCCACCGAGGGCCCAGCCCAAGTAGTATAAGGAATACTACGATACCCGCCATTGACGCAGCAAAGACCAAAAAGAACAGCCAGCCCCAACCATTTTGTGCAGCGACTTCAACAAATCCAAATGCAGCCAGTATAAATGACGCAACAGTCAAGTTTGCGCACTGAAATCCAATCTGAATGTATCTACGATTTTGCTTTCTAGTCATCGGTCATCTCAACCACACCCACCACTGGCCCCATCATGAACCCCTTGTCGCTGCGCCCGACCGAGGGCGCGTGCAGGCGCGAGATATTGCCGTCGAAATAGAGCGCGCTGGGCAGGTTTAGGTGATCGCGGAACAGGCGGCCGAACTGGTGAAAGGTGACGGCGTTACGCGAGATCGCGAAAACGACTCGCTTGCCATCTGCCGAGGTGCCAACGCCGTTGCGGATGTAATAGGAGGTCGAATCGACCAGAAACCGCGGGTGCAACGCACCGTCGATCACCAGCATCGGGCCGGATTGGGTGGCATGGGTGCAGTTTATCCCTGCATCGCGATATGTCAGGCTTTCGTAAACGTCGGCCCGGCCGGGCCGCATGCAGAACACACCATTTGGCAGCAGGCCAAAATTGCCGGGGCCGGCATTGGGGATCAACCGCATCTGCTGTTGCTGATCCTCGATATACAGACCCACCGGGGCGCGGTTGGCGTGATACATGCCGGCATTGGTGGCAAAGGCCAGTTTCTGGCCGTCTTGCGCCAATGCGGCGTCGATGGCGGCGAACTGGCCGTAGACCTTGCCCTGATCATCGCGCAGGAACAGCCGCAGCTGTTCCCTGGCGGCATCGACCTCGCAGATCGTATAGCGATTGCCGTCATAGGTGATGTCAGTGCAGTCGAGAGCCGCCAGCGGGGCGGCAGACAGCGCTGCCAGCAGTACCAGCAGCGCCCGGATCACTCTTCGATGTCGCGGCGCACCACGTCCTGATTGAGCAACCGTTCGGTCTCGTCCATCCGGTCAAAGGTCTCGTCCAGACGAAAGCGGAACTCGGGCGAGTGCTTCAGATCGGTCTTCTTGGACACCAGGCGGCGCAGCTCTCCCATGTTCTTGGCGAGCAGTTTCAGCACGGTGTCTTTGCCCTTGCCGCCCAGCGGCAGCACATAGCAGGTGGCGATACGGAGATCGGGAGAGGTGCGAACCTCGCCGACGGTGATGGAGAGACGGTTCAGCTCGGCATCATGCAGATCACCACGCGCCAACACTTCCGACAGAGCCCGCCGGATGAGTTCGCCAACACGCAACTGTCGCTGAGAAGGAGCACCATCATTGAATTTGTTCTTAGCCATGGCTCCGCTTTATGCCGAAACCGAGGCTTTGCCAAGCGGTGCCATTGCGGTTAGGAAAAAAGCAGCTTGAGTGAAAAGGGTAGGGCAGATGACGGATAAGCCAGGGATCGTGATTACCGGTGGATCAGGGCGGATGGGGCAGATGCTGATCCGCACGGTGCTGGACAGTGACAGGGCCAGGCTGGTGGGCGTGGTTGAACGCGCGGGCCATTCTTGGGTTGGTCAGGATGTTGGCGTTGCCATGGGCGGCGCGGCGGTGGGGGTTTCAGTTACCGATGACGCGCTTGAGGCGTTCTCTCGGGCGCAGGCGGTGATTGATTTCACCGCGCCCGAGGCGACGCTGGAGTTTGCCGCCTTGGCAGCACAGGCGCGGGCGGTGCATGTGATTGGCACCACCGGCATGTCTGAGGCGCAGATCGCCCGGCTGGAGCCTGCGGCGCGCCATGCGGTGATCGTGCGGGCTGGCAATATGTCCCTGGGCGTCAACCTGCTGGTGCAGCTAACCAAAAAGGTGGCGGCAGCGCTGGACGAGGATTTCGATATTGAGGTGATCGAGGCACATCACCACCACAAGGTGGATGCGCCATCCGGCACCGCCTTGATGCTGGGTGAGGCAGCGGCCGAGGGGCGCGGCGTGACCCTGGCCGATGTTTCCGACAGTGGACGTGATGGAATCACCGGCGCGCGCAAGCGGGGCGATATCGGGTTCAGTGCGATTCGCGGTGGTGACATTGTTGGTGAACATGATGTGTTGTTTGCCGCTGCTGGCGAACGCATCGTGCTGCGCCATATGGCCACCGATCGCGCCATTTTTGCCCGTGGTGCCTTGAAGGCGGCGCTGTGGGGGCAGGGCAAGGATCCGGGTCAGTATGATATGCTGGATGTTCTGGGGCTGTAGCGACCCGTGAAAAAGCGGCCCCTTGGGCCGCTGCCTCCGGCGGGAGTAGTTTTGGCAAAAAGAAACGGGGCGTGGCGGAATGGGCCAGGCCCCGTTTTTTTGTTAGTTGCTGGTTTGCAGCCCTTGAGGGCGGCCAACCACGATGAAGTGCAACCCGTTGGCGGTGAGCAGTTCAGCGGCCAGGCTGTTGACGTCTTGGAGGGTGACGGCGTTTACCTTGTCGTTGCGGGTGGCGATGTAGTCGATGGGCAGCCCCTGCACCTGCATCCCCACCATGATCGAGGCAATCGGGCCGTTGCCATCAAACCGCAGCGGGTAGGCTCCGGTCAGATAGGTTTTGGCATCCTGCAGCTCTTGCGGGGTGACGCCTTTGGTTGCCATGCTTTGCCATTCATCGCGGATCACCTGTACCGCCTGCGCCATCTTGTCATTGGCCGAGGCAACCGAGCCCATGTAGACCGCAGCCAGGTCGCGCGGCACCAGGTAGGAATAGACCCCGTACGTCAGGCCACGTTTCTCGCGGACCTCGGTCATCAGGCGGCTTTCAAAGGAGCCGCCGCCGAGGATCTGGTTCATCACATAGGCGGCAAAGAATCGCGGGTCGTCGCGGTCGATGCCGATCTGGCCAAACAGGGCGACGGACTGGGGCGTGTCGAAATCAACCACGGTGACGCCGCCGGGAATGGTCACCGTGGCCGGGCCGGGGATAGCCGCGCCTGTTTCGGGCAAATCGCCGAGCAGGGTGTCGAGCAGGGCGCCCAGTTGTTCGCCGTTGATGTCACCGACGGCGCCAACGTAGAGCTGGTCGCGGGCAAACACAGCCCCGTGGGCGTCGATAATATCCTGACGGCTGAGCGCGGTGACGCTGTCGATGGTGCCCTTGCCGTCGCTGCCATAGGGGTGGTCGCCGTAGGCCATCGCCGAAAAGGCGCGCCCGGCGATGTCATTGGGGTCTTTGGCATCCGAGCGCAGCCCGGACAGCACCTGACCCCGCACCCGGTCCACTGCAACCTGATCAAACCGGGGCAAGTGGAGGGTGTCGCGCAGCAGCGCGATGGCGGCGTCGCGGTTCTCGGTCAAAAAACGCGCCGAGATCGACGTGGTGTCTTTGCTGGTGTCATAGGAAAACGACGCCGCCAGCGCTTCGAGGGCTTTGGCGTAGTCCTGTGCCATCAAATCACCGGCGCCCTCTTCGAGCAGGCCGGACATCAGGTAGATGGCGCCGCGTTTGCCGGGCGCGTCCAGCGAGGTGCCGCCGCGAAAGCGCAGCTCCAGCGCGGTAAAGGGGATCGAGTGGTCCTCGACCAGCCAGGCGGTGATGCCCCCGGGTGAGGTGACCTGTTTGATTTTCACCTCAGCGAGCGCGGGCAGGGCGAGAAGGCAGGTGGCCAGTGTGGCCACAATCCGTTTGAAACCGGTCATTGGATGATCTCCTCGTCGCGCATCAGCCAGCCGGTGACAGAAACCTCGGGTCTGAGCACCTGCTTGGCGGTTGCGATGATTTGTTCGGCGGTGACCGCCTGCAGGATATCGGGCCAGGCCTGAACGTCGGCGACGGTCAGCCCTGAGGTCAGCGCCCGGCCATAGCGGTTGGCAATGCCATCGACATTGTCGCGGGCATAGATTTCAGAAGCGCGCAGTTGCAGTTTGATTCGGTCCAGCTGTTCGGCGTCTACGCCTTCGGCCAGAAAATCGGCATAGGTCTGGTCCAGCGCATCCTCGGCCTGTTGCAGGGTGATGCCTTCGCTGGGCACGACGAGGACCGAAAACGTGGTGTCGTCCAGCGACATGCCGGAATAAAACGCGCCGGTATAGACGGCGATCTGCTGGTCGAATTGCAGCGCATTGGCCAGATAAGAGGTGGTGCCGCCGCCCAGAAGCTCGGCCAGCAGATACAGCGCCGCCGCCTGTTGCTGGGCGCCGCTGTCGCGTTCCGGTGCCAGATAGGAGCGCTGCACATAGGGCTGGGCGACGCGAGCATCTTTGAAGGTCAGTCGCCGGGCTGCGGTCTGCGGGGGCTCTTTGGTGCGCAGTCGTGTGGGCAGATCCGGATTGGCCGGGATTGCGCCGTAATAGACCTCGGCCAGCGATTTCACCTCGGCCGGATCAACATCGCCCGAGACCACCAGAATGGCGTTGTTGGGCGCATAATAGGTGCCGTAAAACGACAGCGCGTCCCCCATGTCGAGGCTTTCCATCTCGTGGCGCCAACCGATGACCGGCACACCGTAGCGGTGATTGTGGTATTGCACCGCGTTGGATTGTTCGCGGAACAGGGCGCGGGGGTTGTTGTCGGTGCGCTGGTTGCGCTCCTCCAGAATCACTTCGCGCTCGGTGGTAATGTCGCGTTCAGTCAGCCGGATATTGACCATGCGGTCGCTTTCCATCCGCATCATTAGTTCGAGCCGGTCCGAGGCGATCCGCTGGTAGTAGGCGGTGTAATCGTGGCTGGTAAAGGCATTGTCCTTACCGCCATTGGCCGCCACCGTCGATGACAGCTCGCCAGAGGCCAGCGTATCGGTGGCTTTGAACAGCAGGTGTTCCAGATAATGCGCCACCCCGGACTGGCCTTTGGGTTCATCGGCAGAGCCGGCCCGGTACCAGACCATATGCTGCACCACCGGGGCGCGGTGATCCTCGACCACAACAACCTGCATCCCATTGCCAAGGGTGAAACTGGACACCAGGTCCTCACCGGCGATTGTCGGGGCGGCCCAACTGGCCGAGAGCAATGCGCTCGCCCATGCGATCCGTCTGATCATACGGAATTCTCCTTGGTTTCACAGGGGCCGACAGGTGATCTGGATGCGCATAAAACGCGCATCTGGGTCCAGGGACGGCCGACCGGATAGTTCAGAGTTCAGAGTTCAGAGTTCAGAGTTCAGCAGGCCGCGGTCAAGAGTGTAGCGACCTGTCTGTCGTAAACGTGAGCCCTATTGTCCCGGAGGAGCCGAAGGGGTGATATATCCGGAATCTCGGAACCGCTGGCTAACTTCAAATGGATTGAGGGCTTCTTTTTTATAGGCATCTTCGTAGCGATCAACTGAAAATAGCTTGAACTGTGCGGTCCGGTGCTCGCGCTTGCGAAAGACGGCGTCCTCGGCTGCGAGGGCGGTCCGTACGTCGGGCTCGACCCCATATCGGCTGGAGGCGGTGACCAGGGCGCCATCACTGGAGGGGACGGCGCCACCTGCGTTCAGCGCCGCCGGGTTGCCGCCAAGGGCAACAATGGCCTCGGCCTGAGGGTTCTGGTCGGTCAGATTTGTGCCGCCCGGTGTCGGGGCGGGCAGCGCGGTATAGTCTTCGGGCGCTGTCAGCGGCTCGGCTGGCATCACCAGAAATTCATCTGGTCCAGTGCCGGGCTGCTGCAATTCGCGCAGGCCTGTTGAGCTGCAACCCGCCAGGGCCACCGCTGTGGTCAGAAAAATTACACCCAGAGGGATCCGCATGGCCCCGTACTCCTGCCTGTTTGACGTGCTTTTACAGCATTTTAATTCCAAGGTCACGCGGCCTTTTTATCCCGGTTTTCAAAGAGGATCAGGCCCGCGGCGCCGGCGAATATAAAGATGTCGGCGACGTTGAAAGAATAGGGATTGCGAATGCCGCAACAGGACATATTGAGAAAGTCCAGCACGTAGCCATATAGCAGCCGATCCGCCACATTGCCCAATGCGCCGCCGATCACCAGCCCGGCCGAAAGCTGCATCCAGCGCGACGGGTGCCAGCCCCGGATCCAGATCGCAACCGCGACGCAGATCACCAGCGACACGCCGATCAGGATCCAGCGCATGGCGTCCGTGCCATCTCCGAACAGGCCAAAGTTGATGCCGCGGTTTTCGGCATAGCGAAAGTTGAGCAGGGGCGGCAACACGTCGATGCTGCGGAGCCGCCATAGCTGCATCCAGTGGATCACCAGATACTTGCTTGCCTGATCCAGCAAAAGGGACGCAAAAGCAGCCCAAAACATCCAACGCATTGCCATACCCCTGCCTGTTTCCTTAGTGGCGGAAGTGGCGCATGCCGGTAAAGACCATGGCCAGGCCAGCCTCGTCCGCAGCTGCGATCACCTCATTGTCGCGCATCGAGCCACCGGGTTGAATGACGCAGCTGGCGCCGGCAGCGGCGGCTTCCAGCAGACCATCGGCAAAGGGAAAGAAAGCATCCGAAGCCACCGCAGAGCCCTTGGCCAGGCTGCTGTCCAGTTCCAGCACATCGGCCATGCGCTGGGCTTTCAGCCCGGCAATGGTGGCGCTGTCGAGGCGGTTCATTTGGCCGGCGCCGACGCCGACGGTTTGGCCGTCTTTGACATAGACGATGGCGTTGGACTTGACGTGTTTCGCCACTTTCCAGGCAAACAGCAGATCGCGCATCTGTGCCTCTGTCGGGGCGATTTTGGTCACCACCTTGAGATCCTGCATGGCGCGGTGGCCGACGTCCTTGTCCTGCACCAGCATGCCGCCCGAGACCTGACGGGTGGTCATGCCACTGTCCAGCGGATTGGGCAGCCCGTCGGTGAGCAGCAGCCGCAGATTCTTTTTGGCGGCAAAGATTGCTTTTGCTTCATCCGATGCGCCGGGGGCAATCACCACCTCGGTAAAGATCTGCACAATCTCTTTTGCGGTGGCGGCGTCCAGCGGCATGTTCAGCGCCACGATACCGCCAAAGGCCGAGGTGCGGTCGCAGTCAAAGGCCTTTTGGTAGGCCTCGGTCAGGCTCGCCGCCTGTGCCACACCGCAGGGGTTGGCGTGTTTGATGATCGCCACGGCGGCGCCGTTGGCGGCGTCAAATTCCGACACCAGCTCAAACGCCGCATCGGTGTCGTTGATGTTGTTATAAGACAGTTCCTTACCCTGCACCTGAGTGGCGGTGGCAACACCCGGGCGGGCGGAGCCATCCAGGTAAAAGGCCGCCTGCTGATGTGGGTTTTCGCCGTAACGCAGAGTCTGCGCCAGCTGGCCTGCCACGGCGCGGCGACGGGGGGCTTGCAGTTCTAGCGCAGCGGCCATCCAGTTGCTGACCGCGGCGTCATAGGCGGCGGTGCGGGCATAGGCGTTCTGCGCCAGCCACTGGCGGAACTTGTAGCTGGTCTGGCCATCGTTGGCCTCCAGCTCGGCCAGCAGGGCGTCATAGTCCTCGACATCCACCACCACGTTGACAAAGCCGTGGTTCTTGGCCGCCGCGCGGATCATTGCCGGGCCGCCGATGTCGATGTTCTCGATGCAGGTGTCATAGTCGGCGCCCTTGGCCACGGTGGCCTCAAACGGGTAGAGGTTGACCACCAGCAGGTCGATTTCAACAATGCCGTGCTCAGCCATCGCTGCAACATGCGCATCATTGTCGCGCAGCGCCAGCAACCCGCCGTGAACGCCGGGGTGCAGGGTCTTGACGCGGCCATCCATCATTTCGGGAAAGCCGGTGACGTCAGAGACATCCCTGACCGTCAGGCCCGCATCGCGCAGCGCCTTGGCAGAGCCGCCGGTGGAGAGCAGTTCAACACCGCGCGCGGACAGCGCTTGGCCCAGCTCGATCAGGCCGGTCTTGTCGGATACGGAAAGCAGCGCACGGCGTACGGGGTGAAGGTCGGTCATAACAGGCAGTCCTTTGCAGGCTCAGTCAAAGATTACCGGGTCATCCCGGTTCAGGTCGCGCACGGCAATCGCAGTCTCTTGGGCTTTACTTAGCGTCCACCTTACGCGGGTGGCATACTGCATTGCCCGGCCAGAGAGAATGATCTGTTTTGTCGCGCGTGGTTTCAGGCGGTTCTTTTCCAGGTAGACGCTGGGTTCCAGCTTTAGCTCGCAGCCTCCGTCGTGGCGGAACACCCAGATTTCACCGCTTCTGAGTGCCATGGATACGGCGGTGCCCCCCAAGTCAAGTGCCGCGTCTACTTCGGGGTGCAAATGCAGCCGGATGTCAAAGCCGATACCGCGGAGCGACACCGCGTCCATCGCCCGGTCGAATATCCGTTTTGATGCGTCTTCCAGCGCCAGTAGCATATCTTCACCCGAAAGCGTCCGACCATCAAAGGACAGTTCCAGTGTGCGCGCATGGGTCAGGCCAAAATGGCGGGCAAACCCGTTGTGACCGCCCTGAAAGCGAAAGCCACTGGCGATCTCGCTGATCTCAACCGGCACGCTATCGGGGGATTCCGTCAGCGCCTCATGGCCGCTGCCCTTTTGCGGTGGTTTCAGGCGGGCACTGGAGTGACCCTCGATGCAGAGGGTGGAATGGGATGGGGTGGCGCGGCCTGCGCGGCGCCATTCAACGCCAAAGGCCTCACCCGATCCACAGTTGACGATAAAGGGTCGTCGCCCCGAGGTGAGCTCAAAGGCCAGGGTTGAGGCATGACCGTTATTCGAGGCGGCGCTAAGCGGCGGCACACTGGCGTCGATAAGCACCGAGCTGCGGCCGGCTGACAATCGGGCATAGCCCATCGCCAACCGGTCTGCCTGGATGCCAGCCACATGACTGGCCGCCAATGCGTGATCCAACCAGCCCTCCAGGCCACGGCCGCCGCCGTGAAACCGGGCCAACCCGCCGTCACTGTGACGCAGGGTGCGCAGGGTGGGGGCGATGCGTTCGATTGCTGCGGTATGGGCGTGCGGTACGGTTCGTCCTGCCTCGTGCAGGGCCGCTGCCGCCCAGGTGAGCAGGGTGAAGACCTCAAGCAATTCTTCGGGGTTGCGGGTTGGCAGGCCGCCCAGATCGTCGATCTGTTGTTGGCATTCCAGCGCCAGCGCCTTGATCGCCGGATCGGCCAGCTCTTCGCGGCCCTGCAGCGCCAGCCCGGCGTAGATCAGCCCGGTCAGCGCTTCGAACCGGGGCAGGCCGGGCGCGGCGCCGTGCCAGCGGTGTGACAAAAACCAGGTCTGTTGCGACAGCGAGCGGTAAAAGGCGTCGCTGGCATCTTTGTCCTGGCCGCGCAGCAGAAACAGTGCGTGGTTGATCCAGCGGATCACCCGGCGACCGGTCAAATCCGGAGACCAGCCAGGGCCGCGGCCCTTGCCATGCGCCTTGATCCAGCCCCAGAGCCATTTCTGGGCTTTTTCACGGGCTGGCAGGTCGCCCACCGAGGCCAGGTCATCGAGCCAGGCAAAGCCGTTTCTCTCGGCGTCAAAAGCCAGGTCGGGCGCCTCGACCTCCCACAGGCCGGTGGTGGGTGATTCAACCAGATAGCCGGCAAACAGCAGATTGCCGGCCACCAGCTGTCGGCCACGGGCAAAGCTGCCAATGGTGCGGGGTTCGGGTTGCGAGACAAACCCCGTTGCCGCCGCCTGCCTGCGCGCCAGCCGGGCGTACAGGCCGTTCAGGAAGCGGGTGCTCCGGCTCGCCGATCTATCGTGTCTGGACATGCTCTCTGCCTCATACGCTCTGCTGGCGTTTCGGCCGGAGCATAACGCGGGCGCTGTCGCAAGTCACCGGTGAATACAAAGGCCGGCTGAACTCAAGCGGCTTTGCGCAGGCAGGCCATGTAAAACCCGTCCATGCCACCACGATCGGCCCAGTAATCGGGGCGCAGCCGCAACCCGCCCTCGCTGGTGATCCAGGCGGCCTCAACACCGGGCAGAGCCAGCGCGTCGCGGTCCACTGTCATATCGGCAAACATCTCCAGCGCCTCCTCAACCTGGCATTCGCCCTCGTCTGGCAGCAGCGAACAGGTGCAGAACAGCAAACGGCCGCCGGGTTTCACCAGGCTCCAGGCATGGGCCAGCATCCGCGCCTGTAACTCGATCAGCGGGCCGAATTCACTGCCGTCCTTGGCGTATGGCAGGTCGGGGTGGCGGCGGATGGTGCCGGTGGCCGAGCAGGGCGCGTCGAGCAGCACGGCATCATATTGCCCCTGCTGCTCTAGCGCGTCGCCCACCACCAGCGAGGCCACCAGCCCGGTGCGGGTCAGGTTGTCCTGCAGCCGCGCTATCCGCCCCTTGGAAATGTCCACCGCGGTGACCTTGGCTCCGGCCGCCGCCATTTGCAGCGTCTTGCCGCCGGGGGCGGCGCAGAGATCCAGCACTGATTCGCCGGGCTGCAGGTTCAGCACCCGGGCCGGCAGCGCCGCAGCTGCGTCCTGCACCCACCAGGTGCCATCGTCAAATCCGGGCAGCGCCGAAACTTGCCCGGCGGTGGCCAGCCTGACTGAGCCGGTGGGCAGGGTGGTGCCATTCAAATGGATCAGATCGGTCAGATCGGCGCCGGGTTTGGCGCTGATATCCAGCGGAGCGCCGTTGAAATGGGCCTGGTCCATCGCCGCCATTGCCTCGTTTCCCCAGGCCTGGGCCAATGGGCTGCGCAGCCATTTGGGCAGCCGTGGCACCCGCCGTTCCGCCCATCCTGCCGGGCCTTCGTCGGCCATTTTGCGCAGCACCGCGTTGACCAGACCCTTAAGCTTGCCATGGCGTTTGTGTTTGGAGATGATCTCGACCATCGAATTCACCACGCCATGGGCAGCGGCCCCCTGGCACAGCTCGACGGTGCCCAGCCGCAGTGCATTATGCACCATCAACGGGGTCTTTTTGCGCAGGTGCTTTTTCAGCAGCCGGTCGGCGCGTTCCAGCCCGCGCAGGGTTTGTGTTGCCAGTCGCTGCGCCCGCGCCCGCTCTTCGGGGGGCAGCGTGTCCAGGGTTCCGGCGGCGAGAATCTCGGGCAGCAGCCGCCCCTCGCCAAGCACCTGGTCCAGCAAATAGATTGCGCTGCGGCGCGCCTGAGTTGCCGATTGGGTGGTGGGTTTGGACATGGTCAGCTCCTAAAGCGGGTGCGGCATGCGGGTTGTTCCCGCGAGACAGGGGCGTATATCATGGGTTCAGCATAAAGGAACCCGCGATGAGTGATCAAACTGTACCTGAAAAGCCTGATCTGCCGCCAGCGGCCATCCGCGCCCTGAGTGAGGCGGAACAGCGCCGCAAAGCGGCTGCGGCCAAGGCGCCACCGCCCAAAGAGCTGGGTGGCCGCGATGGTCTGGACCCGGTGCGCTATGGCGACTGGGAGAAAAAGGGCATTGCTATCGATTTTTGACGGTGGTTTTGGAGGGCAGGGTGGGGGCCAGCCCCCACACCCCCGGGATATTTTCAGCCAGATGAAGGCGATCCCGCAGAAGGCCTTGCAGAAGGCCTGGCTGCGCCTGCCTATTCGCCGTAGGGCACCCAGATGTTTTTGACCTCGGTTGCGGCCTGCAGAAAACGCTTGGTGTGGTCCTGCGACCAGTCCGTGGTCTGGCCGTTGTTGACCCAGGTGCGTTTTAAATTGCCGGCTGAGGCGGCCTCGATGGCGGCGGACAGGGGGCTGGAGGAAAAGCTCCACAACGCATCGACGTTCAGGTGCATGGCCAATGGCTTGGCGATATCGGTGTGACAGCCGGTCAGGATATTGACCACACCGGCGGGCACGTCTGAGGTGTCCAGCACCTGGTAGAAATCGGTGGCCGCCAGCGGGAATGGCTGCGAGGCGGCCAGGACCACCCGGTTGCCCATGGCAATGGCCGGGGCCATCACCGAGACCAGCCCCAGCAGCGGCGCTTCGTCGGCGCAGAGCGCGCCGATCACGCCGGTGGGTTCCTTCATTGCCAGGGCGACGCCACGGATCGGCACATTGTGCAGCTGACCGTCGTATTTGTCGGCCCAGGCGGCGGCGGTGAATAGCCGCTGGATCGAGGTCTCAACCTCGGCTTTGCCGTCTTTTGCCCCGGTCATGGCGTCAATGCGCTGGGCGAACTCTGCAGCGCGGGCGGAGAGATTTTCACCGATGTAATACAGGATCTGAGCCCGAAGGTGGCCGGTGGTTTTAGCCCAGGATTTGGCACCGGCTGCGGCCTCTACTGCGTTGCGGACATCCTTGCGGCTGGCCAGGCCGACCTGGCCCAGTAAGGTGCCGGATTTGCCATAGATGGCATTTGAGTAGCCACTGTCGGGGCGGGATTGTTTGCCGCCGACATAGATTTTGGCGGTGCGGTCCAGCGGATCTGCCGCTGCGCCCTCGCCCGTGAACGGTTTGACCAGAGCCAGCGGTTTGGTCTTGGTTGTGGGTTTGGTATAGGCACCGAGCCCTTCCCAGCCGCCTTCGCGACCAAAGCCGCTTTCGCGCACTCCGCCAAAACCGGCAGCGGCGTCGAACATATTGGTGCCGTTGATCCAGACCACGCCAGCCACCAGTTTTGGCGCGATATCCAGCGCCAGGTTGATGTTCTCGCTCCATAGGGTGGCGGCCAGACCGTAGCGGCTGTTGTTGGCCATCTCGACCGCCTCAGCCGGGGTGCGGAAGGTGGAGGAGACCAGCACCGGGCCAAATATCTCTTCCTGCATCAGGGAGTCCGAGGGGGTCAGCCCTTCGATCAGGGTTGGCGGGTAGAAACAGCCAGCCTCGGGCATTTGGATCTGCGGCTGGTACATCTCGCCTGCGGTGTTGGCGGCGACCAGTGCGCTGATTGTCTCCAGCTGCACCGGGTCGACGATGGCGCCGACGTCGATACATTTGTCCAGTGGGTTGCCGATGCGCAGCTTGTCCATGCGGGCGCGCAGCTTGGCGTGGAACACTTCGGAAATGCCCTCCTGCACCAGCAGGCGCGAGCCGGCGCAGCAGACCTGGCCCTGATTGAACCAGATCGCATCCACCAGTCCTTCGATCGCCGAATCGAGGTCGGCGTCATCAAAGACGATATAGGGGGATTTGCCGCCCAGCTCGAGGGTGAGCCCCTTGCCGGAGCCGGCGGTGGCCTCGCGGATGCGGCGGCCCACCGAGGTGGAGCCGGTAAAGGCGATCTTGTCGACCTCGGCGGCGACGATCATTTCGCCCACGGCACCATCACCGGTGATGATGTTGACCACGCCTGCGGGCAGGCCGGCCTGTTGGCAGATGTCGGCAAACAGCAAGGCGGTCAGCGAGGTGTATTCCGCCGGTTTCAGCACCACGGTATTGCCCATCGCCAGTGCGGGCGCGATTTTCCACGACAGCATCAGCAGCGGGAAGTTCCACGGGATGATCTGACCGCAGACTCCCAGTGGCTGAACGTCGGGCAGCTCAGTGTCCATCAGTTGCGCCATGCCGGCGTGATAATAGAAATGCCGCTGCGCCAGCGGGATATCAATGTCGCGCGCCTCGCGGATCGGTTTACCGTTGTCGAGGCTTTCCAGCACCGCAAACAGGCGCGAATGTTTCTGCAGCAGGCGGGCCAGCGCATAGAGATATTTGGCGCGTCCGGCGCCGCCCAGGGCCTGCCATTTTGGCTGCGCCTTGCGGGCGGCAGAGACGGCACTATCGACATCCGCCTGGCTGGCCTGGGTCAGCGTCGCCAGCACCTCGCCGGTGGCCGGGTTGCGGCTGTCAAACCCGTCGCCGGGCGGGGTGAAGGCGCCATTGATGAAGTGACCAAAGCGGTCGCCCTGATCGACCAGCCAGGCCAGAGCCTCAACGGCACTTTCGGGGGCGGGTCCATAGTCCATGGTTTCAAAAATCTCTTTAACGGTCATTGTTCTAACCTTTTGTCCTGTATCCGTTTCCTCGCAGAAAACGGTCCGGAATTTTGGAAAATTCCGGTTAGAGCCGAACCGGCGTTATGCCATTGGGTGGCGGTAGCCGGCCGAATAGGAGCCGGTGACATGGTGTTCCAACTGGCGTTCGATATCGCCGAGCAGCGAGCTGGCGCCAAAGCGGAACAGGTCTGGCATCAACCAGCGATTTCCCAGTTCCTCTTTGATCAGCGACAGATAGACCAGAGAATCCTTGGCCTTGGAGATGCCGCCGGCCGGTTTGTAGCCGATCCGGTAGCCGGTGCGGTCATAGTAGTCGCGGATGGCGCGGATCATCACCAGCGACACCGGCAGGGTGGCATTGGTGCTTTCCTTGCCGGTGGAGGTCTTGATGAAATCAGCCCCGGCCATCATGCAGATCAGCGAGGCACGGGCGACGTTGCGCAGGGTGCCCAGTTCTCCGGTGGCGAGGATCGCCTTGACATGGGCCTCGCCGCAAGCAACGCGAAAGGCTTTCATTTCGTCATAGAGCGCCTGCCAGTTCTGGGTCAGCACATGGCGGCGGGAAATCACGATGTCGATCTCTTGGGCGCCGGCTTTGACGCTTTCCTCGATCTCGGCCAGGCGCAGGTGAAACGGCGACAGGCCAGCCGGAAAGCCGGTGGAGACGGCGGCGACTGGAATGCCAGACCCCTGCAGGGCCTGCACGGCGGGCGCGATCATGTCGTGATAGACGCAGACCGCGCCGGTGGTGATGCCGTCAACGCCAAGCGCATCCAGCAAGTCGGCGCGGACCGGCTGGCGTGCCTTGGCGCAGAGGCGGCGCACCCGACCTGCGGTGTCGTCGCCGGACAGGGTGGTCAGGTCGATCAGAGTGATTGCCTTTAGCAACCATGCGGCCTGATAGTCCTTTTTGACGCTGCGCCGACCGGGCAGGCTGGCGGCGCGCCGTTCAATGGCCGAGGTATTGGCCTGCACGCCTGCCACCCAGTCCAGATCCAGCGCCATGCCGGGATTGCGCGGTTCGGTCACCTGCGGCGACTGCGCGGTTCGTTCTGCTGTTTGACTGTCCATCATGCGTCCTCGAAAGCTCAGGGGGGAACGGTGGCACGACTGTGGCCTCTTGCGCAAGCAACTGGCGCGCATTCCGCACGGTAAATTTGACTAATTGGACAAAATTGAACTCTTCTTGCGAATAAGTCGCATTTGCGTTGACTTAGTTGCGAATCATTCTCATATTCACCTGAAATAATATCTCAGAAGGACTTCTCCGATGTGGATTCGCCAGTTTGCCTTGATGGGCTTGATGATTTTGATGTCACTGCCAGTGGTGGTCGGGGCGGCCCGTGCCGAGGCGCCGCTGAAGATTGTAGCCACCACCGGCATGATTGCTGATGCGGCCCGTCAGATTGGCGGAGACCTGGTGCAGGTGCGAGGGCTGATGGGGCCGGGGGTTGACCCGCATGCCTATCGCCAGACCCGGTCAGACATCGTGGCGATGACCCGCGCTGATCTGGTGCTGTGGCATGGGCTGTACTTGGAGGCGCAGATGGGTGAGTTCTTTCACGATCTGGCGCGCAAGCGGCAGGTGGTTGCGGTGGCCGAAGGGCTGCCCAAGGACATACTGCGCAGCCATGATACCTATGCGGATAAATATGACCCACACGTCTGGATGACTCCGGTGTTGTGGAAGCTGGTGGTGGTCGAGGTGCAAAAGGCCCTGACCGAAGCGCGCCCAGAGGCTGCCGAGGTCTTTGCGGCCAATGCCGCAGATCACCTGGCCGACCTGGATCAGTTGGTCGCATATGGCCAAGCAGTGCTGGCGACCGTGCCAGAAAACAATAAGGTGCTGGTCACGGCCCATGATGCCTTTGGCTATTTTGGACGGACTTACGGGTTTGAGGTGCTGGGTATTCAGGGCATTTCAACCCAGTCTGAGGCGGGCCTGAACCGTATCGGAGAATTGGTGAACTTATTGGTGGACCGTCAGATTAATGCAGTGTTTGTCGAAAGCTCGGTCTCGGACCGCTCCATGCGGGCCTTGATCGAAGGCGCTGCGGCACAGGGCCACGAGGTCCGGGTTGGCGGCGAGCTGTTCTCGGATGCGATGGGGGCGGATGGCAGTTACGAAGGCAGCTATATCGGCATGCTGGACCACAATATTTCCACGATTTCCGAGGCGTTGGGTGGCGATGTGCCACCGCGCGGTATGGTTGGCAAACTAGAGGCGGGGACCTGAAGATGTTGGATCTAGCAAGTAGCAATGGCCAGGCGCGCCAGCAGCAGGCAGTGGCAAACAGCCCTCTGGCGATCCGCGGTCTCACCGTCTCTTATGGTCAGAAGCCGGCGGTGTTTTCCGTTGATATGACCGTCGAGGCGGGCAAGATGACGGCGATCATCGGGCCGAACGGCGCTGGCAAATCGACCATGCTCAAGGCGGCGCTGGGCATTGTGCCAGCGGTGTCCGGGCAAATTCAGGTGTTCGGCAAGCCGCTGGAGGCGCAGCGGGCGCGCATCGCCTATGTGCCGCAACGGGCCAGTGTGGACTGGGATTTCCCGACCCGGGTGATCGATGTGGTGCTGATGGGGCTGTACCGCGAGCTGGGCCTGCTGGGCCGTCTGCGGCCCAGCCACCGGGCCAATGCGATGGACTGTCTGGAGCAGGTGGGCATGGGGGACTTTGCCAGCCGTCAGATTGGCCAATTGTCTGGCGGTCAGCAACAACGGGTGTTCCTGGCCCGGGCACTGGCCCAAGGTGCTGACCTGTACCTGCTGGACGAACCCTTTGCCGGGGTGGATGCGGCCACCGAGAAGGCTATTATCGGGGTGCTGAAAACCCTGCGCGCGGCGGGCAAGACCGTTGTGGTGGTGCATCACGATCTGGCGACGGTGGCGGAATATTTCGACAATGTGTTCCTGATCAACACCCGCAAAGTGGCCGAGGGACCGGTGGCGGTCAGCTTCTCGGCGGAAAACCTGCAGGCCACCTATGGCGGACGTCTGGCGACGGCGCAGGTGGACCAGCTCGCTCTGGCGCTGGGGTAGTCGATATGTTGATGGATGCTCTGCTGTTGCAGCTTGGCTATAACGCCACGCTGGTGGCTATTGGTGCGACCTTGCTGGGGATCTCGGCAGGGGTTACCGGCACATTTCTGTTTCTGCGCAAACGGGCTTTGGTGAGCGATGCGATCTCGCATGCCACCCTGCCGGGGGTCTGTATTGCCTTTATCCTGATGGCCAGCTTTGGCGGTGATGGTCGCAACCTGATCGGCTTGCTGCTGGGCTCGGCGGCCTCTGCCAGTGCCGGGCTGTGGTGCCTGAACTGGCTGACCCGCAATACCCGTCTGGCCGAGGATGCGGCGATTGGTTCGGTGCTGTCGGTGTTCTTTGGCTTTGGCATCGTGTTGCTGACGGTGATCCAGACCTTAGGTGTGGGCCGTCAGGCCGGGCTTGAGGGGTTCCTGCTGGGGTCGACCGCCGGCATGCTGTGGGCGGACGCGATGGTGATCGCGGTGGGCGGTGCGGTGACGCTGTTGCTGATCCTGCTGATCCGCCGCCCGATGACATTGGTGGCCTTTGATCCCGAATATGCCGCCGCCCGGGGTCTGCCGGTCAGCAAAATTGACATGGCGATGATGGGGTTGGTGATGGCGGTCACCGTGGTGGGGCTCAAAATCGTTGGGCTGATCCTGATCGTCGCTTTGCTGATCATCCCTGCGGTGACGGCGCGGTTCTGGACCGAACGCTCTGACTATGTGGTGCTGCTGGCCGGGCTGGCGGGTGGTCTGTCGGCTTATGTCGGTGCCGCTATGTCGGCCTCGGCGCCGAACCTGCCCACCGGGCCGATCATCGTGCTGATGAGCTTTGCGCTGTTCCTGCTGTCGCTGCTGTTTGCCCCCAACCGAGGCGTGCTGGCTGCGGTGCTGCGGCATCTGCGGTTCCAGCGCCGGGTTCACCTGCGCCAGGGTCTGCTGGCACTGGCTCAGGGGCAACCGATCTATGAAAAACTGACCCTGCGGCTGCTGCGCCGGGGCGGGCTGGTGCGCGCCGATGGGGTCGCCACCAGCATCGGCAAGGCCCGCGCCGCCAAGGCGCTGCGCGACGAGCGGCGCTGGGCGGTGGTACGCAGTGATCATGCGCACGAGGCGGCGGCGGCACTGTATGATGGCTTGCGCCAGATCGAATCTGTGCTGACTCAGGATCAAATTACCGAAATCGATCGCCAAATTGGCGGCCCCAAGGAGGTTCTGGCATGAGCGGTGAAGAGTTTGTCCCCCTGTCGCTGACACCGCTGTTGATTGGCATCTTTGCCGCCGTAGCCTGTGCGCTGCCGGGGAATTTCCTACTGCTGCGCAAACAAGCGCTGATCGGTGATGCCATCAGCCATGTGGTGCTGCCGGGCATCGTGGTGGCCTTTCTGCTGACCGGAGCCATCTCGGCGGCGCCGATGATGCTGGGTGCCGCTGGCGCGGCGGTGGTGGCGGTGGTGCTGATTGAGGCGATCCGTCGTCTGGGCCGGATTGAACCCGGTGCTGCGATGGGGGTGGTGTTCACCACCATGTTTGCCGGCGGTGTGTTGCTGCTGGAGCAAACAGATACCTCGTCGGTGCATCTGGATGTGGAACACGCGCTATATGGCAATCTGGAAAGCCTGATCTGGCTGGATGCCACTGGCTGGTCGTCGCTGCTGGACCCGGTGGCGCTGGCCTATCTGCCGGTGGAACTGTCGCGCATGGCGCTGACGCTGCTGGCGGTGTCGCTGTTCATTGCCGTGTTCTGGCGGGTGCTGAAAATCTCCACTTTTGACGAAGGCTTTGCCCGCACCCTGGGCATTCGCACCAATCTGCTGGGACTGGCGCTGGTGATCACCGCAGCGGTGGCGGCAGTGGCGGCCTTTGATGCGGTGGGCTCGATCATTGTCATTGCCATGTTCATCTGTCCACCGGCAGCGGCGCGGATGATGTCGAACCAACTGGAAGGCCAAGTGGCCTGGAGTGTTGGCTTTGCGGTGTCGTCTGCGGTGCTGGGCTATGTGCTGGCCGGCTATGGCCCGCTGTGGCTGGGAGCGCAGGATGCGATCAGCGCGGCGGGGATGATTGCCACCGTTTCGGGGCTGATGCTGGCGATAACCGCCCGGTTTGGCCCCTGCCGCAACCGCAGTGGCGCGCCAGTGGGCGTGTAGCCGATTGCCTCACCGAGCCCATCGGTGAGGCGAATTTTGCTGCTGCAATTCGGCTGGTAGAATCCCGCCGCTCTGCTAAATTTGACACTATGAGCATCCCCGACCCCCAGATCAGTGACCCCGCGCGCCCCGTCATCCGCCAGCTGGATGACGCCGCCATCAACCGGATTGCGGCGGGTGAGGTGGTGGAACGGCCGGCCTCGGCGGTCAAGGAGCTGGTGGAGAACGCCATCGACGCCGGTGCCACCCGCATTGGCATTGATATTGCCGATGGCGGCAAAACCCTGATCCGGGTCACCGATGATGGCTACGGCATGTCCCCCGAGGATCTGCCGCTGGCACTGTCGCGCCATGCCACCTCAAAAATCGACGGCTCGGACCTGCTGAACATCCATACCTTTGGCTTTCGCGGCGAGGCGCTGCCCAGTCTGGGCGCGGTGGCGCGGCTGAGCATCACCAGCCGGGCCAAAGGCCATGCGGCGGCCACCATCCGGGTGGCGGGTGGCGCACTGGAGCCGGTGCGTCCGGCGGCGCTGCGATCGGGCACTGTGGTGGAGCTGTCAGACCTGTTTTATGCCACCCCGGCGCGGCTGAAGTTCATGCGCAGCGACCGCGCCGAATCGCAGGCGATCTCGGATGTGGTGAAACGGTTGGCGATGGCGGAGCCGTCGATTGGCTTTACCCTGCGCGATGTCTCGGGCGGCGGTCAGGGGCGGGTGACGTTCCGGGCGGACCCGCTGAGCGGTGATCTGTTTGACGCGCTGCACGGAAGGCTGGCCTCAGTCCTGGGCCGGGAGTTTGCCGAGAACGCGCTGAAGATCGACGCCACTCGCGACGGTATCCGGTTATTTGGCTATGCGGCACTGCCAACCTATTCGCGCGGTGCGGCGGTGGCGCAGTTCCTGTTCGTCAACAGCCGGCCGGTGAAAGACAAGATGCTGCAGGGGGCGCTGCGCGGCGCCTATTTTGATTTCCTCAGCCGCGACCGCCACCCGGCGGCGGCGCTGTTCCTTGACTGTGACCCCGAGCTGGTCGACGTCAACGTACACCCGGCCAAATCCGAGGTGCGGTTTCGCGATCCCGGCATTGCCCGTGGTTTGATCGTCTCCGCCCTGCGCCACGCGCTGGCCGAGGCCGGGCACCGGGCCTCAACCACCGTTGGCGGCGCCACTCTGGGAGCGCTGCGGCCGGAGCCGCCCAGTGCCAGCGGCGCCCCGCGGATCTATCAGATGGATCGCCCGTCAATGGCGGCGCGCGGTGCGTCATATGCCGGTCAGCGGCCGGCGGATATGCCGCCCAGCATGGGGTTCGCCGAGCTGTCCGAGAGCTATAGCGGCCAGCTGATCGATGCCCCGGGGCCAGCGTCACCTGCGGGTGAGGACAGTGCGCCCGGGGCCGAACATTTGCCACTGGGTGCGGCGCGCGGCCAGGTGCATGAAAACTATATCATCGCCCAGACCGCCGACGGTATGGTGATTGTTGACCAACACGCCGCGCATGAACGGCTGGTCTATGAAAAACTGAAACGCCAGATGGCGGAAAACGGTGTTGCCGCGCAGGCACTGCTGATCCCCGAGATTGTCGAGTTGAGCGAGAATGACTGTGCAAGGCTGCTGGAGGTGGCGCCGGAGCTGGCGAAATTTGGCCTTGGCATCGAGTCCTTTGGCGGCAGTGCCGTGGCAGTGCGCGAAACCCCGGCCATTCTGGGCGAGGTCAATGCCAGCGCGATGATCCGCGATATTCTCGACGAGCTGGACGATCAGGGCAGCAGTCAATTGGTGCAGGCCAAGGTCGAGGCGATCCTGAGCCGGGTGGCCTGTCATGGCTCGATCCGGTCGGGTCGGCGGATGCGCGGCGAAGAGATGAATGCCCTGTTGCGCGAAATGGAGGCCACGCCGCATTCCGGCCAGTGCAACCATGGCCGCCCGACATATGTTGAATTGAAACTGGCCGATATTGAACGGCTGTTTGGCCGCACTTAAGCGCCAGAGCACAGAACAGGGAGCCTCCCCGTGCAGATAGATCCTACCTGGTGGCCGCTGGCCGCACTGGCCTTTGCTGTGGCCGCCGTGATGTTTGCGGTGCTCTGGCTGATGACGCGCAAGCACCTCCCTGTGGTTGACGCGCTTCGGCACGAGAATATCGAGCTGCGACAGGCCTGTGCCTCGATGCAGACTGAGGTGGCGCGGCTGCCGGAATTGAGCGGAGAGCTGGCCGCCCTGCGTCAGCTGCGGGACGGCGAGTTGGCGGCGCGGCACCAGGCCGAGGCCGAGGTGCGGGCGCTGAAGGGCGAGCACGAGGCACGGCTGGAAGAGCTGCGGCGGATGAACCAGCAGCTGGAGCATAAATTCGCGGCGATGGCCTCGGGGGTGCTGAAGCAGAACTCGGAGAACTTCCTGACCCTGGTCAGCGAGCGGTTCAAGACCCATTCGCAGACGGCGGATGCGGATCTGGCCAAGCGCCACGCAGCGATTGAGGGGCTGGTCAAGCCGCTGGACGAGAAGCTGGGCCAGTTTGGTGACCGGATCAAGGAAATCGAACAGGCCCGCACCGAGGCCTACGGTGCCATTCGCGAGCAGGTAAAGGCCCTGACCGAAGGGCAGGCGGCGCTGGGCGGCGAGACCCGCAAGCTGGTGCAGGCGCTGCGCGCCCCCAAGACGCGCGGCCGCTGGGGGGAGATGCAGTTGCGGCAGGTGTTCGACATGGCAGGCATGTCCGAGCATGTGGATTATGACCTGGAGAAATCTCTGGGCACCGACGATGGGCTGCGCCGCCCGGATGCGATTGTGCGCATTCCTGGTGGCAAAAGCATCGTGGTGGACGCCAAGACGCCGCTGGATGGCTATCTGGATGCGCTGGAGGCAGAGACCCCGGAGCAGCAGCAGGAATGCCTGCTGCGCCATGCCCGGCATGTGCGCACCCATGTGAAACAGCTGGCCTCAAAGGCCTATCAAAGTGCGCTGGGCGAGACCCCGGATTTTGTGGTGATGTTCATCCCCGGCGAGACCTTTGTGTCGGCGGCGGCTGAGGTGGATCCCGGGCTGATCGAATATGCGTTTGAGCACAAGGTGCTGATTGCCACGCCGACAACCCTGATGGCGCTGGTGAAATCCATCGCCTATGGCTGGCAGCAGGAAAAGATGGCCGAGAATGCACTGCAGGTGCAGGAAACCGCCAAGGAGCTGTACCAACGTCTGGTGACGTTCTCTGCCAATCTGGCCTCGGTGGGCCGGGCGCTGTCCTCGTCGGTCAGCAGCTACAACAAGGCGGTGGGCTCGCTGGAGGCACGGGTGCTGCCCTCGGCCCGCAAGTTTGAGGCGATGGGGGTGGTTGCGAAGGGATCCGAACTGGCCACTCCGGCCCAGGTGGAAAGTGATACGCGGCGGGTGACGGACCTGCTGGGGAGCGAATAAAACCCGCCCAGTGCGGCGGAAATCAGGCCGTTCACCGTGTCAGCTATTGCAGGGATCTCCAAACAGTCACGCCACAAGGATCAGCAGAATAATGAGCATACTGGCACGGGATAATAGCTTGCTGAAGCAGGCTGAAGTGGAAGCAGAGCAAGTTGTTTCCTTGCTGCGGATTGCCGTTGCTCTGGGGCTGATTGGAATGTTCATTCTGGCGGTCGGCGGCAGCGAGGTGGCCCCCGAACAATATTTGCGGCGGCGATGGTTGTTTGGCCTGGTCACTATAATTTCATATCTATTGGTCGGGGTGATCTCGCTGTGGATGGCGCGTAGCGGACGCATTCGCAGCTGGATGGTCTGGCCGCTGGTCACTCTGGACTGCCTGTTCATGCTGGCCAACACTTGGGCCGGGTTGGAAAACACCGGTCTGCCGGGTGAGTTGACGTTTATTCTACCGCCGACCTGGCTGGTGCCGGCTATTTTTGGCTTTACGGTGCTGCGGTTCAACCCGTTCTTGCAGGCCTATTGTGTTGCGGTGATTGCGGCGGGACTGGCGGCGTTATCGCTGTGGCAACCGCAGGAGGTGACGCCATTTGTGGTTGAGCGGGCGCGGGATTTGCTTTCGGGGCCGCCCAATGTCATTCGCATAACCATGATTGTCCTTGGTGGGCTGGTGCTGGTGGTGGCCGCCTGGCGGATGCGGCGCCTGTTGCACCGCTCCATCACCGAGGCGCAGCAAAAGGCCAATTTGACCCGCTATTTGCCAGCCCAGCTGACGGCGCGGCTGGCGGAGAGCGGACTGGAAGAGCTGCGCCGCGGCAACCGTCAGGACATGGCGGTGCTGTTTATCGACATTCGGGGATTTACCCGCTGGTCGCAGGGCCGGGATCCACATCAGGTTGGCAGCTACATCACCGATTTTCGCAGCCGGGTGCAGGGATGTACCGATACCCATGGCGGCATGATCGACAAATTCATCGGCGATGCGGCCATGGTGTTGTTTGAAGGCGATAACGCGGCGGTTCGGGCAGTGGACTGCGCCACGGGCCTGGCCGCGAGCATAGCGGAGTGGTCTGACGCCCGGCTGGCCGCCGGGGACGAGGCGGTTTTTGTGGGTATTGGTCTGCACTGGGGCGAGGTCTTCTCGGGGGTGGTCGGTGATCCGCAGCGGCTGGAATACACGGTGTTTGGCGACACTGTGAATATTGCGGCGCGGCTGGAGCAGCTGACCAAGCAGGAGCAGCAAGGCATCATCGTCTCGGCTGCGGTGTTGCAGGCCGCATCGGTGGCGCCCGCGTCGCAAGGGTGGAACCCGCTGCCAGCTGCGGAGCTACGCGGGCGTAGCGGCGGCATCGAAATCTTTGGTCGTCGCTAAGAGAACGTCGCGTTTGAGTTGTTTCAGATCAAAGATATACTTGATGGCGGCGCTATCTGTTATGCTGAGGTCAGGCAGATGGAAAGGAGCCAAGCCATGTTGGAAATTTCTACCCGCAAAATTGCGCAGGTGGCGATGATGGGGCGGGAGCTACACCGTTCTGAGGGCGAGTTGCGCGCCTTTATTGATCGACTGAACGAAGATGAGCAGGCCGAGTTGGTGGCAATCATGTGGATTGGTCGTGAGAGCTTTTTTGTCGAGGATCTGGCCGAGGCGATCATGACCGCAAAGCGGGATGCCTCTACCCCATGTGCCGATTATCTGTTGGGGACGCCGCATCTGTCGGATCATCTGGAGAACGGCTTGGATGCCCTGGGCATCTCCGCCCAAGCCGTAGAGGATGATCTTATGTAGTTATCGCCGTCTTGGAAAAGGCTCCGGGGGAGCCTTTCAGGTGAGAACGGGCGGAGCCCAAAGATCGCCGTTCAGGAAAGGCTCTGGGAGAGCATTTCAGGCCCTGACGGGCGGAGCCCAAAGATGTTGGCTACCGAGTGATCCCGGGCGGCGCAGAGTGCTACAAAGCGGTGTCCCTCGATGCCTCCGGCAAACCCGGGTTGCGGTGTTGAGGGGCCGGCCCCTCAAACTCCCCGGGATATTTTCAGCCAGATGAATAAAGGGGCGAGCTGTGCCAGGGGCCCGCGTTTGGCAGGCCCCTGGATTGGCGTCAGGCCAATTGATCCGTTAGCGCCAGGTGCTGAGCCAGCTTGTCGATTTCCGACATCCAGTTGGCAACCAGTTTGGGATCACTGGGGGCGGCGTGCACGCCAGCGGTGATCTGGCCGGTCATTGCGGCTTCGATTGCCAGTGACACCGGCACCGAGACCAGACGCGCCATGGCGGTGCCATTCTCGTCGCCCCAGGCATCCATGACATAAGACTTGTGCCAGACCTCGGCGCCGTCTTTTTCGGCCTTCAGGTCAACGCAGAGAACCACCCGGTCGGGTTCGCCTTCGTCATAGGAGTGGTCCTGCCAGAACTGGTCGGACATGTCCTTGAGCCTTGCGTCGCCCTCGGGGCCGGACAGGGTTTCGACCTCTTTGAACACGCCGTCCCAGGCCTGTGTCCAGCCGTTGAGGCGCAGGGTGCCGCGGACGAAGTTTTTGACCGACCAGTCATCGCCAAATTCATATTGCTGCATGAACGGCAGTGAATCGCGGTTGGGGTAGACCTCGAAGCTTTCCGGCGTCGGCAGCGGCGCGGTATAGCTGGAGATCGCGTCCCAGGGGCGGGCAGTGTCCAGGGTTTTGTGGTCGCGGATCGAGCGCGACGGTGAGCGCAGGGCCTTGAGCACGCCCAGCGGTGACCAGCTGAACTTGTAGCGGAAGTCATTGGCGATCTTGGGCACGCCACCGCAATAGGAGATGAAGCTGATCTCGTTGCTGGCGTCATAGGCGGCGGAAGCCTTGTAGTCGTCCACCAGCGCATGCGCCATCAGGTGGTCAATGCCGGGATCAAGGCCGACCTCATTGACCAGGGCAACCCCGGCGGCGCGGGCTTTGTCGTTCAGCGCCCGCATTTCGGGTGCGATGTAGGAGGACGAGACAAAATGGGCGCCCTTGGCGATCGCCAGTTCAGCCAGCGGCACATGCCAGTCGCCGGGCAGCATCGAGACGATAACGTCCTTGGCGGTGACCTGAGCGGCCAGGCTGTCGATGTCAAAGGCCTGGATGTTCTTGGTCAGGTCGCCGACGGCCTCTTGGGCCTTGTCGATGGTGCGGTTCCATACCGCAACATCATGTCCTGCCTGCAGCAGGCGGCGAAGGCCGGGGATGGCCGAAAGGCCGGTGCCGCACCAGTGAATGGTCATGAGTATCTCTCCCTCATTTGATTTTTGTAGCTGGGGCAGTGGCGGCGATTGCCGCGACCACTGCTGTTTTTGTCAGTCTTTGGTATGGGTGGCAAAGCTGGCCGCTGCCCGGCCCCAGACCCCGGCCTGCAGATCATCCAGCGTCAGCAGCGACGGCAGCAATTGTGCGCCGTAGTCCTGCGAGCTTTCCACCGGCAGCATCGACGGCAGATTGTCGATCGCCATCACGTCCAGCACCGGGTCAGAGGCTACGCGCAGCGCCGGGGACTCCCAGGTGGTGGCGCGGTCATAGACCGGCACCGGGTTGTAATCGCTGTCCGGGTCGCAGGCAACATCGCCAATGGCGCTGAGCTGGCGTGGCGCATTCAGCGCCTCAAGCGGCACAAACACCGGGGTGCCGGGGCGGGCAAAGATGCAGTTCAGGAACAGATCATGGGCCAGGATCTCGGGGAAGGGTCCGCCGCTGGCGGTCTCATTCATATCCCATTTGGTCACAGTGACGCCCAGTGCCTCGCAGAGATCTGCAGCCCCGGTGCCGACCCGGCCCATGGCGCCAATGACGATGGCCTTGGGGCGATCCACACCGGTGGCGTCCAGCTCGGCGCCAAGCTCATCCAGCAGGGTGTCTTTGCTGGGGTAGACGCCAACCGGCCCGCAAAGGCCGCCGCCCTGCTGCGCCGCCCAGGTTTTCAGGGTCACCGCTGCGCCTGCGTAGCCAGCCCAATAGCCAAAGGCCGCAACCCGGCGGCCGTTCTCCTCCACCAGATACTCCAGATCATAGAGGGCGCCGCCACCGGCCTTGAACCGGTCCAGCAGCGCCTTGCCCGAATGCTGACCCTTGTAGGCATGGCCAAACATGATGTGGTTATGGGGCAGTGCAGTGCCATCTTCGGGCAGCTCTTTAAGGCCAAAGATGATGGCATCGGATGGCGCCTGCGGCCAGCTGTTTTCCGGCGCAATGGCGCAGCCGGCGTCGATATAGCCCTGCAGCGGGATCGCCCGAACCGTGCTTTGCTCGATGGTGACCTTGATGCCAGCCTCCATCAGTGCCGCAGCACCTGCCGGTGTCAGCCCGACGCGGTCTTCGTTAAGGCGTTGTTCAGCCCGAACCCAGAGATGTGTCATAGTAATGTCCTTTACAGCATATCACCCGCATAGGCCGCGCGCACCGAGTCGCGTTGCTCCATAGCGGTCATGAAGGTTTGGATTTTGGGGAAGTCACCGAGTTTGACGCCGTCGCCGGCCAGCCAGGTGCAAATGACGTAGAGATAGCAATCGGCGAGGCTGATCTGCGCCCCCAGCACAAAGGGTCCGCGCAGCCCGTTTGAGCTGATGTAGCGGCAGCAGTCGGTCATTGTCTGCGGCACTTTGGCCTTCATGTCCTTGTAAGAGGACTGGGAACTGGCCCAGCGGTTGCCGCGCATCTTGTGGGCGTGGGCCACATGCATGGTCGAGGCCAGATAGAACATCACCTCGCCCATGCGGGCCCGCAAAAGGGGATCGCTGGGCCGCAAGTTGGCGGTGGGGGCGAGGTCGGCGATATAGTCCAGCAGCGCCCCGGTTTCGGTCAGGATGCCGCCATCAACAACCAACGCCGGTACCCGGCCCTTGGGGTTGATCTGGGCATAGCCGGGGCTGGCTTGTTGCTTGGTCGCAAAGTCGATTTTGATAGGCTCATAGTCCAGCCCCGCCTCGTTCAGGGCGATGACGACAGCAATTGAGATGGTGCCGGGGGCGTAATAGAGCTGCATGTTCAGGTCCTCGTGCGGGCTGGATTTACAGATGAGTCTGGATTTACAGATGAGTCTGGGCGTAGTGGCGGTCCGGGGTCTCCAGATGCGGCACCGCGTTGAACAGCACCGGACACAGGTGGCCGCCAATCGGGTGCAAACGGTGCATCGAGGTGTTCATGATGGCCAGCGCCATGCGCGCCGTCGCCTTGGTGTCCAGTCCCAGCGCGTGACGCATGGCAATCGCGATCAACCCGCCGGATGTGACCACCAGCGCCGGGCCGTCGCCTTTGGAAATCTCGGTCAGGGCAGAGCTGACGCGGCTGTTGAAGTCGCCCCAGCTTTCGGGGGGATTGTCGATCTCATCCGCAGCCCAGGCGGCAAAAACCGCTGGCAGGTGTTGCACAAAGCCTTCGCGCTCGGTTGGGATTTCCAAACCGTGCTGTTGCTCCATCAGTTGCGCCAGTGAAAAATATTCCATCTCGTTCAACCGAGGGTCGCGAGTGATATTGTCAGCAGCGCCCATGCCCTGCGCCGTCTCATAATGGCGGATCAGGGTGCCACAATAGACGCGCGGATGATGCGCCGCGCTGTCGCGCAACTGATCCCCCAGCCAAGCCGCCTGTTGGTGGCCAAGTGGGCTCAGCTTATCATAGCTGATTTCGTCCCGGGCGCCAGTATTGGCCTGACCGTGGCGGACTAATGTGATGTGAGACATGCAGCAGTTCCTATATCTGACTGCAAGTCTTAGGCGAGGTTTGCGGCAGTGAAAAGGGAGGCTTTCACTTGCGGCGCAAGTTTCGAATGCGGCGGCGGCGTGAGCAGCTGTTGCTACGGATGAAACGCTGTGGAACAAACGGATTATCAGATTAGGGAAGCGGGTCGAAAATGATGGTAAATGCTGAGAGATTTTTGGCTGACTTGCACAAGCTGCGCAGTTTTGGCGCGGCGGGCAGCGGCAAGGGCGTGGTGCGCCGGGCCTATAGCGAGGCCGATATCGCCGCCCGTGCCTGGCTGGCCTCACGGATGAAGGAGGCCGGGCTCGAGGTGCATTATGACCCGATCGGCAACCTGTTTGGCCTCGGCGGCGACCGCTCTGTGTTGGTCGGCTCGCATAGTGACACCCAGCCCGAGGGCGGCTGGCTGGATGGGGCGTTGGGGGTGATTGCTGGACTGGAAATCGCCCGCGCTGCCAAAGAGGCGGGCGCGGCGCCGGTCTCGGTGGTGAGCTTTCAGGACGAGGAGGGCCGCTTTGGGGTGACCACCGGATCGGATGTCTGGTCGGGCCATCTGTCGCTGCAGCAGGCGGATGACCTCGCCGATGACGATGGTGTCACCCTGCGGGAGGCGCGGGCAAGAATGGCTGATTTGGCGGCGGATTTCCTGCCGCATGAGCGGTTCAGTGGGTTTTTGGAGATGCATATCGAACAGGGCCCATCACTGGATCAGAGCGACGACCGGATTGGTGTGGTCAGCGATATCGTTGGTATCCGCGACATGCGGATCAGTTTTGCCGGCCGCCAGAATCATGCCGGCACCACCCCAATGCACCTGCGTCAGGATGCGTTTCAGTGCCTGTCGGCGTTCAACGCCGCACTGAACGCGCGTCTGGCCAGCCTGGTGACGCCGACAACGGTCTGGACCATTGGTCATGTGTCTTTGCACCCCAATGCCTCTTCGGTGGTGCCGGGGCGGGTGACATTTTCAATGCAATGGCGTGACCGGGACGTCGAGCGGTTGCGGCAGATGGGTGAGATCATTCACGATCTGGCGCAGGAAGTAGCTGCCGAGCGGGGGGTGGAAGCGGTGCTTGAGCCGGTCATGGGGATCGAGCCGGTGCCGATGGATGCCGGTCTGCAGGCCGCTTTGGCCACATCTGCCGAAGCTGCGGCCCCCGGTCAGTGGCGGACCATGCCGTCCGGCGCCTTGCATGATGCGTCGAACATGGCGGCGGTGATGCCAGTGGCGATGCTGTTTGTGCCCTCGATCGGCGGCATCAGCCATGCCTTTGACGAAGACACCGACGAGGCGGATCTGACCCTGGGGCTCAAGGTGCTGGCAGGCGCGGTTCAGACTCTGGCGTAACCGCGCTTCAACGCCTGGCTGCGATGCTGGTCAGCCGCTGCCGAGGCGTCGCGCAGGTTGCTGTAATTGTTGATGACGCTTCGGCCATTGCGGCCAGCCACACCCCATTCGCGCAGAACCGAGACTTCGTTAAACAGGGTCATCGCAAGCTCGACGCGATAGAACCGCGGCAGGCGCCTGGGGATTTGGCGATAGAGCAGACAGGTGGCCATGGAGAATCGTAACAAGCTCGATTCGGGACAGCAAGTGCTGAGAGCCGGTAAGGTACAAAAGGTGCCCTAATGTTTGTTTTGCCCAGCCTCCCAAGGCCAGGCGCTGATCTATATTCTACAGAGATCACTATCCAAACATTCGACGATTTCTGTGCGCACCGGGTCTCGCAGGAGCTTGGCATATTTATACTTAAACGCGCCGCTCGATAGATCGACAATTTGCTGAGCAACCCATTTCGGATCCAACATGGTTTGCGTGTCTTCGCCGGTGTCTTCCCAAAACGGCGTGCGGATACCAGAAGGAGCAGCGACAAGCACTTTTCCGATTTCTGGATCTCGGGCGAGAGAGGCTCCTAGCATTCCCAGGCCAGACTTCGTGGCGCTATATGCAGGCTCATGTTCTCGTGGGGTGTATTGTGAACTGGATGTGATCAGCATGACCTTTAACGGCGTAGGAGCGTATTGCTTGAGACGTTGGATCAACATCATTGGTGCCAACAGACCGACATTCGTCATTGTTCGAAGACTGTGATCGCTTAGCTGATCAATGTGCCCCCGCTGAAGGAAACCAGCGGCATAGATCAGGGTGTGGATTTGTTCAAACTTCCCCAGCACCCGATCAATGTCTCCTGACAAAGTTGCGCTGTCATCTGTTATTGCCAACTCCGCGTAGGTGGCGCCCGCAAGACCTGGATCCTTGCGTCCGGTGACGCATACGTTGTGCCCTTCTGACACATAGTGTGTGGCCAGTTCCTTACCGACCCCAGAGGTTCCGCCAACGATAAAAATGTTCTTCTTCACAACAAATTCCTTGCTAAAAATGCTTTTGTTTACGTTGGGAATTCCGTCTTTGGCCAATCAGCTCCAACTGACATCGCCAAGAAAGATGTAGCCGGCCCCGTAGATGGTCTTGATCAGGCGCGGGTTTTTGGGATCTTCACGCAGTTTGGTGCGCAGGCGTGAAATCCGCACATCCATCGCCCTGTCAAAGCTGTCCCCGGCGGCACCTCCCAGTATTTCCTGCATCTGACCGCGCGATATGAGCCGCTTGGGGCTGTCCAGAAACAGCCGCAGTACCTCGCCTTCGGCATGGGAAAACGGCGTCTCGGTGCCGCTGTCATCTTCCAGCATGTAACGGTCGAAATGGGCGATCCAGCCCGAAAAATGCGCGGTATTGCCGGATTGCGTCGCCGGACGCGGACCGCTGCGCAGCCGGGCCCGCACCCGGGCGACAACCTCGACCGGGTCAAAGGGTTTGGTGATATAGTCATCCGCCCCCAGCTCCAACCCGGTCACCCGGTCCTGCACCTGGGCCCGGCCCGAGATGATGATCACGGCCGCCCCCTGCTCTAGCGCCAGCCGGTGCACCAGCGACAATCCGTCGGTATCGGGGAGCGACAGATCGACTAGGCAGACATCCGGGGTGACCCGTTTCAGCGAGGCCTCGAATTCGCGGGCGCGGGCAAAGCTCTGGGTGCGAAATCCGGCTTCTTCCAGGGCCTCGGTCAGGATCTGGCGGATTTCAGGTTCGTCGTCCAGAATGGTGATCAGGGGCGTCTTCATGCCGCGGTCTCCGAGTTTAGCAGCGCCGAGAGCTGCCCGGTGGAAAAGGGTTTTTGCAGCACCGGACCCGATTTCAACGCGGTGCGGTGCAGGGGGTCCTGGGGCGGCAGCGAGGTCATCAGGATGATCGGTCGCCCCGAGCCCTGCAACCGGGTCAGCAGATCCAGCCCGGTGGCTTCGCCCTGCAGTCGGATGTCGGACAGAACCAGCGAGATATCCTCGAGATCGGCCATCAGCGCGCAGGCCTCGTCGACCGAGGTGGCTTCGATGACCGAGTGGCCCAGATCTACCAGCATGTCGCGGAAGGTGGCGCGCAGATCCTCGCTGTCCTCAACCAGCAACACCAGGCCTCCGCGAGCGTCTGGGGCCTTGCGATAGGGTAGCCGCAGGGTGACGCGGGCCCCCGAGATGGTGTTGCCGATGCTGACGTCGCCGCCCGCCAGTTTCACGGTGTCATAGACCATCGGCAGGCCCAGGCCCGACCCTTCGCTGCCCTTGGTGGTGAAAAATGGATTGAGCGCCTTGGCCAGCGCCTCGGTCGAGAAGCCGGGGCCGGTGTCCGTGACGCTGATTTCCAGCCAGGTTTCGCCAACGATATGGGCGCTGACGGTGATCTGGCCGGTGGCGCTGCAGGCATCGCGGGCGTTGAGGATCAGATTCAGCAATGCATCTTGCAGCATGCCGGGATCCAGCAACAGCGCTCCGTCGGGGGTATTGTCCAGCACGCTGAGCCCCATCGCCTGCGGCAGTGACGGCGAGGCCAGGATTTTCAACTCGTGCAGCAGGCTATGCATGTCGGTGGCCTGCGGTCGCAGGGTTCGATGGCCGGTCATATCGGCAATCCGGTTCAGCAACCGGCCGCCGCGCCGCGCCGCTGACAGGGTGCCCTGCACCAGATCATTGGCCTCGGGGCTTAGGGGGATCTTCTGCAACCGGCCCTGCATCCCCAGGATGATGGTCAGAAGGTTGGAAAAATCATGCGCCAATCCACTGATCATCTGTGCCGCCATTTCGCGGCGGCGCGACTGTTGCAGGGCGACGCGGGTTTGGGTTTCTTCGGTGATGTCCATCGACAGCACATAGATGCCGCCCGCCGGGTCGGGGGTCAGCGCCACCCGGATGCGACGGCTGCTGTGGTCCTCGGTGAACTCAAAGACCGGGCTTTTGCCGGTATAGGCGGCTTGCAGATGTGGTTCGATCCGCGCATGGCTGCTGGCACCCAGGGCCTCAGAGATATGCACCCCCAGAATGTTGGAGGGCCGACCGGGAAACACCGCGCTCAGGCGACGGTTGGTATAGGTATAATACCCCTCCAGATCCACATGGGCGATATGGGCCGGCATCATTTCGGTGGTCAGCCGGGTATGGCGTTCGATGTCGGTCAATTGCCGTTTGGTTTCTTCCAGCGAGGTGTTTGAGGCGGCGAGTTTCCGGTTGGCAGCCGACAGCTCTTCGGTATGGGCCAGCACTTGTTCCGAGAGCTCTTCCGAGCGCGCCCGCAGCAAAAGCTCGACCTGTTTGGTGGGGGTGATGTCGGTGTAAACGGTGACCCAGCCGCCATTGGGCAAGGGGGCGCCCTCAACCGAGAGGAACTGGCCGTTGCCGCGTTCCCGCTCCATATAGTGCGGTGCAAAATCCATCGCCTGATTGACCCGTTGCTGGACCAGATCGTCAAGATCATCAACCGGCCCGTATTCACCGCTTTGTGCAATAAAGCGGATGGTGTCGTCAAACCGGGCGCCGGGGGTGATCAGATGATCCGGCAGGCCGAACATTTCCTGGAACCTGTGGTTGCAGACGGCAAGTTTAAGGTCGTCGTCGTAAATCGACAGGCCCTGAGCAATCAGGTTCAGTCCCGCCATGGTCATTGCTGTGGTTTGTTTGCTGGTCGTGTTCATCATTGCCCTCGCAATAGGGCTATCATCCTGCGCCGATCAGTCAAAGGGGCGTTGCTGCATAATTGTGCCGCGATCGAAATAGATCTAGCCGTGTAACAATTCGTAACAATTGGGAAACCTTCACGAAAAACTTGACGGTCACTCATTGTCGCGTCCCTTATTGGGATCAGAATCGCCACAAGCGATCAATCCGGCCAAAGGGGGTCGGAGAGGGAGGAGAATTAAATTGGCTCAGATGCAGTCGGGCGCCGAGGGATTGCTATCCCTGCCGGCGCTGCTTCAACGCAACGCAACGCAGTTCGCGAATTCACCCGCATATCGGGAGAAGGAATTTGGCATTTGGCAATGCTGGAGCTGGGCTGAGGCAGCAAAAGAGATCGAAGCCCTGGCGCTTGGTTTCATCAATCTTGGCGTCAACAGGGGTGATTTTATCGCCGTGATTGGCCGCAACCGTCCCTATATGTACTGGTCGATGGTTGCCGCACAATCTGTGGGTGCCATCCCGGTGCCGCTGTATCAGGACGCCAATGCCGAAGAGATGGCCTATGTGCTGAGCCACTGTGGCGCCCGCTTTGTGGTGGTCACCGATCAGGAACAGGTCGACAAGGTGATCGAGGTGCAGGATCAACTGCAGCAGTTCGAACACCTGATCTATCTTGATCCACGCGGCTTGCGGAAATACGATCACTCGCAGCTGCATCAGTACAGCCATGTGCAGGATCAGGGCCGCGCCGCCTATGATGAATATATGCCCGAATTGGACAGGCGCCGTGGTGAGCTGGATTATGACAGCACCTGCGTGATGCTGTATACCTCGGGCACCACCGGCAAGCCCAAGGGCGTGGTGCTGTCCAACCGCAACGTGATTGAAAGCGCCAAGAACGCCTCGGAATTCGACAAGCTGCGGATAGATGACGAGATCCTGGCCTATCTGCCGATGGCCTGGGTGGGTGATTTCATCTTTTCCGTCGGTCAGGCCTACTGGACCGGGTTCTGTGTCAACTGTCCCGAAAGCGCCGAGACCATGATGACCGATCTGCGTGAGATCGGCCCGAGTTACTATTTTGCACCGCCGCGGGTGTTTGAAACGCAGCTGACCAATGTGATGATCCGCATGGAGGACGCCGGCAGCCTGAAGCGCTCGATGTTCCGTTACTTTATGGCGCATGCCAAAAAGGTTGGCCCGGCCATTCTGGATGGCAAGCCGGTTGGGGTGATGGACCGGCTGAAATACACGCTGGGCGATTTTATGATCTATGGCCCGCTGAAAGACACCTTAGGTTTTGGCAAGGTGCGGGTTGGCTATACCGCCGGTGAAGCCATCGGCCCGGAGATTTTTGAGTTCTATCGCTCGCTGGGTATCAACCTGAAACAGCTCTATGGCCAGACCGAGGCGACGGTGTTCATCACCGTACAGCCCGACGGTGAGGTGCGGGCGGATACGGTGGGTATTCCGGCGCCGGACGTCGAGATCAAAATTGCCGAGGATGGCGAGATCTTCTATCGCTCGCCCGGCAGCTTTGTGGAATATTACAAGAACCCCAAAAGCACCGCCGAGACCAAAGACGCCGACGGCTGGGTGGCGACCGGCGATGCGGGCTTCTTTGAGGAGAGCTCGGGCCATTTGCGCATTATCGACCGCGCCAAGGACGTTGGCAAAATGGCCGATGGCAGCATGTTCGCGCCCAAGTTTGTCGAGAACAAGCTGAAGTTCTACCCCGATATTCTGGAGGCGGTGCTGTTTGGCAATGGTCAGGACCGCTGCGTGGCCTTTATCAACATCGACCTGACGGCGGTGGGCAACTGGGCCGAACGCAACAATATCGCCTATGCCTCGTATCAGGAGTTGGCCGGTCATCCCAAGGTGCTGGCCAGCATTGGTGAGCATGTTTCGGCGGTGAACCTATCGGTGGCTGACGATCCGATGCTGTCGGGCTGCCAGGTGCATCGCTTTGTGGTGCTGCACAAGGAACTGGACGCCGATGATGGTGAAATGACCCGCACCCGCAAGGTGCGTCGCCGGGTGGTCGAAGAGAAATTCGCCGATATCATTGCCGCGCTTTATGACGGCTCGGCGCAGATCTCGACCACCACCGAGGTGACCTATGAAGACGGTCGCAAGGGGGCGATCAATGCCACCCTGAGTATCGGTGACGCCGTGGTGGTGCCGGTGACGGTGCAGAAGGTGGCAGCAGAATGAGTAGCGCCGGGACGGGAGCCGCTACGCGGCACAAAGACGCCTCCGGCGGGAGTATTGCCGGCAAAAAGAAGGACGCGGTGTCGTGAAGGATATGCAAGAGGGATATACCACCGCAGACGGGCGCAAGATCGGCGGCGTGGTGATGGAGATGAAGAACATCACCCTGCGCTTTGGCGGTGTGGTGGCGATCAAGGACATCAGTTTTGACATTCGCGAGGGCGAGATCCGCGCGATTATCGGCCCCAATGGCGCCGGCAAGTCATCAATGCTGAACGTGATTTCGGGGTTCTATATCCCGTCTGAGGGCGAAGTCTGGTATCGCGGCGCCAAACGGCCGCAGCTGCGCCCCTATGAGGTTGCGCAGCAGGGCATCGCCCGTACCTTTCAGAACATCGCTTTGTTCGAGGGTATGAGCGTGCTGGACAATGTGATGACCGGGCGACTGGGACACATGAAGTCCGGCCTGATTGCCCAGGCCCTGTGGAAGGGCAAGGCCGAGGCGGAAGAGGTGGCCAACCGCGAAGTGGCGGAGAGGGTCATTGATTTCCTGGAAATCCAGCACATCCGCAAGACTCCGGTCGGGCGCTTGCCCTATGGGCTGAAAAAGCGGGTGGAACTGGCGCGGGCGCTGGCGGCGGAGCCAAAACTGCTGCTGCTGGACGAGCCGATGGCGGGCATGAACGTCGAGGAAAAAGAGGACATGAGCCGCTTTATTCTGGATGTGAATGATGAATTTGGCACCACCATCACCTTGATCGAACACGACATGGGCGTGGTGATGGATCTGTCCGACCGGGTGGTGGTGATGGATTATGGTAAGAAAATCGGCGACGGCACCCCCGATGAGGTGCGCAACAATCAGGCAGTGATTGATGCCTATCTGGGGGTGTCGAATGACTGATTTTCTGACAGACTTTATAGGGGGCTATGATGCCTGATCAGTTTCTTTTTGCCGTCGAGGTATTCATCAACGGTCTGATGTCCGGGGTGCTTTATGCGCTGGTGGCACTGGGCTTTGTGTTGATCTACAAGGCCTCGGGTATTTTCAACTATGCCCAGGGTGTTATGGCGCTGTTTGCGGCGATGACATTGGTTGGCATCATGGATGGCCAGGTGCCGTTCAGCCATATCATCAACTCGGTGTTTGGCACCAATCTGCATCATTTTGGCTGGCATGTGCCGGCACTGCTGGCGATCTTGCTGACCGCCGGGGTGATGGTGCTGTTTGCCTGGCTGGTGCAGCGCTTGGTGATGCGCCATCTGGTGGGCCAGGAACCGATTATCCTGTTCATGGCCACCATTGGGCTGGCCTATTTCCTTGAGGGTGTTTCGGACCTGATGTGGGGCTCTGAGATCAAGAAGCTGGATATCGGCCTGCCGCAGGGTGGTTCGTTCTGGATCGAGGATATGACTGCCGGTCTGGGCAGTGACAACTTCTACGGCTTCTTTATCGACAATCTCGATATGGTGGCGACCGTTGTTGCCGCGCTGCTGGTGACCGGGCTGGTGCTGTTCTCGCAGTATACCAAACAGGGCCGCGCCATGCGGGCGGTGGCGGATGATCACCAGGCGGCGCTGTCGGTTGGCATCTCGCTGAACTTTATCTGGGTGCTGGTGTGGTCGGTTGCGGGTTTCGTGGCGCTGGTTGCCGGTATCATGTGGGGCACCAAATCGGGGGTGCAGTTCTCGCTGTCGCTGATCGCGCTCAAGGCGCTGCCGGTGCTGATGCTGGGCGGCTTCACCTCGATCCCCGGTGCCATTGTTGGCGGGCTGATCATTGGGGTCGGTGAGAAGATGTTTGAATTCGCCATCGGCCCGATGGTCGGCGGCGCCACCGAGAACTGGTTCGCCTATGTGCTGGCGCTGCTGTTCCTGGTGTTCCGTCCGCAAGGATTGTTTGGGGAGAAGATCATTGAAAGGGTTTAACACCAGCCTGATCTTCGCGGCGCGGGGTGCTGACGACAGCGGCTCCGCAGACCAGACGCAACAACTGGAGGCAGCGGCTCTGAACCGCGCTCAGGAACAGGGGAGCATTTAAGACATGTTCTATCGTGAATCCGGAGATTTCAAAACCTCCTACGAGCAAGACAGCCAGACCTTCCCGATCAAGTTTGACCGGTTCCGGTATTATGTGGTGCTGGCGATTGCCTTTTTGGTGGTGCCCTTTGTGATCAATGATTACTGGGCCAACGCCATCCTGCTGCCGTTTCTGATCTATGCGATTGCCGCGATCGGGTTGAACATTCTGGTCGGCTATGCCGGTCAGGTCAGCCTGGGCACCGGTGGCTTCATGGCGGTCGGGGCCTATGCCTGCTACAAGTTCATGACCATGATGCCCGAGGTGTCGATGTTCGTGCATGTGCTGCTGGCCGGCGGTATGACCGCCATTGTCTGTGTGGTGTTTGGCCTGCCCAGCCTGCGCATCAAGGGGTTCTACCTGGCGGTGGCAACGCTGGCGGCGCAGTTCTTTCTGGTCTGGCTGTTCAACCGGGTGCCGTGGTTTTACAACTACTCGGCCTCGGGCCAGATCAGCGCGCCTGAGCGGGATGTGTTTGGCATTCTGATCACCGGCCCCAATGCGCCGGCCTGGGCCACCTATATGTTCAGCCTGATTTTCCTGACCTTCTGTGCGCTGGTCGCCCGCAATCTGACCCGCGGCACTATTGGCCGCAGCTGGATGGCGATCCGCGATATGGATATCGCCGCCGAAATCATCGGGGTGAACCCGCTGAAGGCCAAACTGACCGCCTTTGCGGTGTCTGGCTTCTTTATTGGTATCTCGGGGGCGCTGTTCTTCTCGGTCTATCTGGGCGCGGTTGAGGTCGGCGAGGCCTTTGGCATCACCAAATCGTTCCTGGTGCTGTTCATGGTGATCATCGGTGGGCTGGGCTCTATCTTTGGCTCATTCGCCGGTGCGGCGTTCCTGGTGCTGCTGCCGGTGGTGCTTAAGGTTGTCGGCGTTGACGTGCTGGGCTGGCCCACGGATATCGTGGCGCATTTTCAGCTGGTTATCGTCGGCGCATTGATCATTGTGTTCCTGATCGTCGAACCACACGGTCTGGCACAGCTCTGGCGTGTCGCCAAAGAAAAACTACGACTTTGGCCTTTCCCGCACTAGCGGGGCAGGCACCTAAGCTGCGGGGGGATAATAAGATCAAACCCCCGTTTTTATCCACATCGGATAATACCATGGGAGGATTAATACCGATGAAATTGAAACTGACCACACTGGCGCTGAGCGCCCTGATGGCCGCTGGCCCCGCGATGGCGGATCTGGTGTTTCCATCGCTTAGCTATCGCACCGGCCCCTATGCGGCTGGCGGCATTCCCTTTGCGGATGGCTATGCCGATTACTTTACCCTGCTGAACGAGCGCGATGGCGGCATCGGCGGCGTGATGACCAAGCTGATCGAATGTGAGACCGGCTATAACACCGAAAAAGGTGTGGAATGCTACGAGTCCACCAAGGGCGAAGGCGCGCTGGTTTATCAACCGCTGTCGACCGGCATCACCTATCAGCTGATCCCCAAAGTGACGGCGGATAATATTCCTCTGCACACCATGGGCTATGGCCGGACCTCGGCTGCCAACGGCGAAGTGTTCTCGAATGTCTTCAACTACCCGGCCAACTACTGGAACGGTGCCTCTGGCGTGATCAACTACCTGCTGGAAGCCAATGATGGCGACCTCAAGGGTAAGAAGATCGCTCTGGTTTACCACAACTCGGCCTATGGCAAAGAGCCGATCCGCACCCTGGAAGAGCTGTCCGCCAAACATGGCTTTGAGCTGATGGCTCTGCCTGTTGACCACCCCGGTCAGGAGCAGAAAAGCCAGTGGCTGCAGATCCGCCGCGAGCGGCCGGACTATGTCACCATGTGGGGCTGGGGCGTGATGAACCAGGTTGCCATTCAGGAAGCCGCCAACATCCGCTTCCCGATGGAAAACTTCATCGGTGTCTGGTGGTCCGGTGCCGAGCATGACGTGATGTCTGCTGGCGATGCGGCTGATGGCTATAAGGCGCTGACCTTCCACAATGTTGGTCGTGACTTCCCGGTGTTCAACCACATCCAGAAGTTTGTTGTTGATACTGGCAAAGCCGCGGGCGCTGGCGATCAGATCGGTACCGTTCTGTATAACCGTGGCATGTACGCCGCGATGCTGGCCGCCGAAGCTGTGAAAACAGCCCAAGGCATCCACGGCACTGCCGACATCGACGCAGCAATGATGCGCGATGGTATGGAAGCGCTGGAGATGAATGAAGCCAAGATGATCGATCTGGGCATGCCCAACTTTGGTCCAACGTTCAATGTGTCCTGTGAAAACCACGGTGGCCCCGGCCTGGTTGGTGTGACTCAGTGGGATGCGGGTAGCAAAACCTGGTCGCTGATCTCTGACTTCAAAGCCACAGACGGTGACGTTATTGGTGCCTTGATCGCCGAAGATTCCGCGGCCTATGCAGCGGAAAACAAGATCGCTCCAAGCTGTAAGTAAACCCGGTGGGGTCCAGACCCTGCTCTGGACCCAATCGAAACGGTGCGGCGGTTCGCTGCCGCACCACACTCCGCCAAGAGATCCGGGATCTGACCCGGGACGGATGAGGACAAGCCTGATGCTGGATGCAGCCAAAACGACTGATGTGCAGGCCGAGACCCTGCTTGAGATCAACAATATCGAAGTGATCTACAACCACGTGATCCTGGTGCTGAAAGGCGTCAGCCTGACGGTCCCCAAAGGCGGTATTATTGCCCTGTTGGGGGGCAATGGCGCGGGCAAGACAACGACGCTGAAAGCGATCTCGAACCTGCTGCTCTCGGAGCGCGGTGAGGTGACCAAGGGGTCGATCAAATATCGTGGTGTGGACGTGCATGGGTCTGACCCGGCCGAGCTGGTGCGACAGGGGGTGATCCAGGTGATGGAGGGCCGCCATTGTTTCGAACACCTGACGGTCGAGGAAAATCTGCTGACCGGCGCCTATACCCGTACTGATGGCAAGGCCAATATCGCCGCTGATCTGGAGATGGTTTACACCTATTTCCCACGCCTGAAAGATCGTCGCAAAAGCCAGGCAGGTTATACCTCAGGCGGGGAACAACAGATGGTGGCAATGGGGCGCGCCCTGATGAGCCGCCCTGAAACCGTGCTGCTGGACGAACCCTCGATGGGGCTGGCACCGCAGCTGGTGGAACAGATTTTTGAGATCGTGAAATCGATCAATCAAAAGGAAGGCGTGACCTTCCTGCTGGCCGAACAGAATACCAATATGGCGCTGAAATATGCCCATTATGGCTATATTCTGGAATCCGGTCGCGTCGTGATGGACGGCCCTGCGGCTGAACTGCGCGAAAACCCCGATGTAAAAGAGTTTTACCTGGGCATGTCAGATGAGGGCCGTAAATCCTTCCGTGATGTGCGCTCATATCGCCGCCGTAAACGGTGGCTCAGTTAATGGATAACAGTGCTGACATGACCTATTATGACGCGCTTGAAACCCGGTCAGCAGATGAGCGGGCCAAGGCTCAGCTTGACGGGCTGCGCGGGCAGATTGACCGCGCCCGCGCCGCCAAGAATGCCTGCAATCTGGACGGACCCGAAGTGCAAGACCTCTCGGATCTGGCGCAATACCCGGTGCTGCGCAAGGCAGAGCTAAGCGCATGGCAAAAGGCAAATCCGCCCTTTGGGGGCATTGCGGTGTCCAATGTCGCGCATATCTTTCAGTCGCCGGGGCCGATCTATGAACCCGGTGGCATCACCCATGACTGGTGGCGCATGGGCCGGTTCCTGCATGCCTGCGGTATCGGTGCGGGTGATGTGGTGCAGAACTGCTTTGGCTACCACCTGACCCCGGCGGGGATGATCTTTGAAAGCGGCGCCCGGGCGGTTGGGGCCACGGTTCTGCCGGCTGGTACCGGTCAGACCGAACTGCAGGTGACGGCGGCCCGCGATGTGGGGGCCACCGCTTATGCCGGCACGCCGGATTACCTGAAGGTGATCTTGGACAAGGCCGACAGCATGGGGATCAAGCTGAACTTCTCCAAGGCGGCGGTGGGCGGTGGCGCATTGTTCCCCAGCCTGCGTCAGGAATACGCCGATCGCGGCATTGCCTGCCTGCAATCTTACGCCACCGCAGATCTGGGCAACATCGCCTATGAAAGCGCGGCAATGGAAGGCATGATCGTTGACGAAAAGGTCATCGTCGAAATCGTCACGCCGGGCACCGGCACTCCGGTGGCACCGGGAGAGGTCGGCGAAGTTGTGGTCACCACGCTGAACACTGACTATCCGCTGATCCGCTTTGCCACTGGCGATCTGAGCGCGGTGATGCCGGGCCTCAGCCCCTGTGGCCGCACCAATATGCGGATCAAGGGCTGGATGGGCCGCGCCGACCAGACCACCAAGATCAAGGGCATGTTTGTGCGCCCCGAACAGGTGGCGACACTGGTGGCCAGGCATGATGAGGTGACCAGAGCGCGGGTGATTGTCCGCCGTGAGGGCGAGATGGACGCGATGACGGTTCAGATCGAAACTCCGGGCGGCGATGAGATCGCCTATGGGCGGTCTGTGATCGAGGTGCTGAAACTGAAGGCCAAGGTCGAGATGGTGTCGCCGGGAAGCCTTCCCAAAGACGGGTTGGTGATCGAGGATCAGCGAAAATACGACTGATCCCGCTGGATTTTGCCAAAGAAGCCCCGAATGCCCGCCGGTATTCGGGGCTTTTTGTCTTGGATGAGCTTTCGATCTGGAGTTTCCGAGCAATTTTGTCGCATAAGAGGCCAGTCCTATTACCCAGTCCCAATTACAAAGACGGATCAACTGAACCGTGAGCGATACCCCTGATTACGCCCGCAAGGGCAGCCGCCGTGGCAAAAAAGGCGGCAGCCGCCTGTTGTCGGTGCTGGCCTGGACCGTGGCGCTGGCCTGTCTGTTGCCAATGGTGGCGGTGGTTCTGGCCGCAGTGACCGGCGGCACCGACACTGTCTCGCATCTGATGGAGACCGTGTTGCTGCGCTATACCGGCACCACCATTGTGTTGGTCTGTCTGGTAGCCGTGGGGACGTTTTTGTTTGGCGTCGGCGCCGCCTGGTTGGTGACAATGACCAAGTTTCCGGGGGTGCGTTTCTTTGAAATGGCGCTGATCCTGCCCTTGGCCTTTCCCGCCTATGTTCTGGCCTATGCCTATACTTTTGTTCTGGATCATCCCGGAGTGGTGCAGTCCACCCTGCGACAGGTCACCGGCTGGGGGCCGCGCGACTATTGGTTCCCCGAGATCCGCTCGACCGTTGGCGCCGCATTGATGCTGGTGCTGGTGCTGTACCCTTACGTCTACCTGCTGGCCCGCGCCGCCTTTCTGCAGCAAAGCGCCGGGGCCTTTTTGGCGGCGCGGGCTTTGGGCAATACTGCCTGGCAGGCGTTCTGGCGGGTCAGCCTGCCGATGGCCCGGCCGGCCATTGCCTCCGGAGTGCTGTTGGCGATCATGGAGACCATCGCCGATTTTGGCACCGTGTCCTATTTTGGCGTGCAGACCTTTGCCACCGGCATCTATACCAGCTGGTTTTCCATGGGTGACCGGGCTGGCGCGGCGCAGCTGGCCCTGGTGTTGCTGGGATTCGCACTGACCCTGGCCGTGGTTGAGCGCTCGACCCGTGGCAAAGCCCGCTACCATCAGGCCGGCAAGCAACACAACAAGATGCCACCGAGCACCCTGACGGGCGGCAAGATGCTGATTGCCTGGGGGCTCTGTGCCATTCCGGTTCTGTTGGGGTTTCTGCTGCCGGTGGTTATTCTGGTCGATATGGGGCTGGAGTCGGAGCAGAACCTGTTCAGCCGCCGTTACATCGGCTTTATCCTGAACTCCCTGACACTGGCCAGTGTCGCGGCGCTGCTGACGGTCTGCGCGGCGGTCTGCATTGGCTTCTATCTGCGACTGCAACCGGGGCGCACCGCCACGGCTGCGGCCTATGCCGCGCGGCTGGGCTACGCGGTGCCGGGCGGAGTGATTGCGGTTGGCCTGATGGTGCCCTTTGCCGCTTTTGACAACACGCTGGATGCCTGGATGCGCAGCACCTTTGACATCCGCACCGGGCTGTTGATCACCGGCTCGATCTGGTTGCTGATTGCCGCCTATATGGTGCGCTTCCTGGCCGCCGCCCTGGGCGCCTATGAGGGCGGTCAGAGCACCGTACATGTCAACATGGACGCCGCCGCCAGATCGCTGGGGCAGGGGCCCTTTGGCATGCTGCGCCGGGTCCACCTGCCGATCCTGTCGCCCAGCCTGCTGACGGCGCTGCTGATTGTCTTTGTCGATGTGATGAAGGAACTGCCGGCCACCTTGATCATGCGGCCATTCAATTATGACACGCTGGCGATCCAGGCCTACCGGCTGGCCTCGGACGAGCGGCTGGAGGGCGCTGCAGTGCCGTCACTGGTGATTATGGCGGTGGGGCTGCTGCCGGTCATCCTGATCTGCCGACAGGTCGGACGCCGCCGCTAAAGCGGGCTCAGCCGCCGCAGCCGCCGCAGTCGCCGCAGCTGCCGCCTTGCGGGCAGGCCCGCCTGGGAGCGCAGCTCAACACCCATTTTCTGGCTTTTTACCGGGGGGCCTTCTACCGGGGGGGGGCTTCTATCGGCGGCCAACTGTTTGGTGACAGAGGTTCGACCATATCGAGCCTTGGCTGCCAAATGTCTTCAGGTCAGGTCAGATCAGGGCAAACGCAAACAAGGCGCGAAACGGTCCGCGCCTTGTCCAAATTATATCCACTCAAAGGGAGAGAGATTATTTCCAGTTCACTTCGTTGAAGATCTTCTGGGCCACAGGGATGTTCTTGGCGACGTCAGCCAGAATAACATCGTCGGCCTTGAAGTCACCCAGCGCAGCCACGCTTGGGGCCAGCTCTACACCGGCAACTACCGGGAATTCGTCATTGCCGTTCGAGAAGTATTGCTGCGCCTGAGGCGAGGCCAGATATTCCAGGAACTTGATGGCGTTGGCTTTGTTTGGGGCATGGGCTGCAACACCGGCGCCGGACAGGTTCATATGGGCCCCCTCAGCGTCCTGCGATGGGAATGCCCAGCCGATCATCTCGCGACTGTCTGAAAGGCCTTTGACATTTTTGCGGATCGAGCGGGCAAAGTAGTATGTATTGGCAACTGAGATTTCGCACTGGCCAGAGACAATGCCGCGCAGCTGGTCGGTGTCACCGCCCTGCGGGTCACGCGCCATATTGGCCACCACGCCTGCAGCCCAGTCCTTGGCAACCTCTTCACCGTGGTGTGTCACGATCGACGCCAGCAGAGTCTGGTTGTAGGTGTTGGTCGACGACCGGATGCAAACCATGCCTTTGTATTCAGGCTTGGCCAGGTCCAGGTAGGTTGCGGGTGGGTTGGCAACCTCTGCCTTGTCGAAAAAGATGATCCGCGCCCGCTGCGAGAAGCCAAACCACATATTGTCGGTGTCTTGCAGGTTGGCAGGGATCTTGTCTTCAAGAACGTCGCTGTCGATGGCCTGCAGAATACCGGCATTCCTGGCCCGGGCCAGACGCGAGGTGTCAACCGTCAGCAGGATATCAGCAGGCGAGTTCGCCCCTTCGGCCTGCATCCGCGCAATCAGCTCGTCGGCCTTGCCTTCGATGCGGTTGATGGTGATGCCGGTGGCCTCTTCGAAATCAGAATACAACCGCTCGTCGGTGTCATAATGGCGCGAAGAATACAGGTTCAACTCGCCGCTTGCAGCAGCCGAAGTGGCCACCACGGCAGTGAGCGCAGAGGCGATGATTGTAGTAGATTTCAGCATGACATGTCCCAATGTGAATCACGGATTCGGAGAGTATTCCCGACTGATTTAGTCAATTATACGAAATTGATCCAGATGCAAATCTAAACTGACAAAATTAGTCAGAAAAATGAAGGTGTCTAAAACTGATGTCCAGCGGAGCGGAAAATAGGCGGCTAGGCATTGGCTAAATGGCCCGGCCAAGACATTGCTGTTAAACGCAAAAAACCGCATCCCAGGGATGCGGTTTTCAAAACGTCTCTAGCAATGCGAGAACTTAGCCCTGACGTGCTTTGAAGCGGGGCTGAGTTTTGTTGATCACGTAGACGCGACCCTTACGACGCACAATGCGGCAATCCCGGTGCCGGTTCTTGAGCGAGCGGAGCGAGTTCTTGACTTTCATCAGTCTTCTCCTGTTCTGCGGCGCGAACCAGCGCCTGGGTTACGGGTGTCATGACCTTACAGTCACAACAATGAATTCATGGTGGGCACTACAAGGTTCGAACTTGTGACCCCTTCGATGTCAACGAAGTGCTCTACCGCTGAGCTAAGCGCCCATGAATACCGGCGTTTATTTCCAGCCCCAATTAATCGGGGCCGAGAGGTCTGCGCCAGTGAAGGGGTCTATAAAAGGAGTCGTGCAGGGGCGCAAGAGCTTTTGACCACAGAAATTTCCGCTCTATGCTGTTTCTTGAACCAGACGCACCGGAGATAGGATGTCCAAGGCTGCATTTCACGTATTTTCTCCGAAAAAACTGCTATCTGGCGTGGTTTTTGCCTCGCCACATAGCGGTGCGGAATACTCGGACGCGTTTATCTCCCGGTCGATTCTGTCGCCGCATCAAATCCGAAGCTCGGAAGATGCATTTGTAGACCAGCTTTTTGCCGCGGCGCCGGACTTTGGAGTGCCATTGCTGACGGCGGTGGCGCCCCGGGCCTTTGTGGATCTCAACCGCGCCATTGACGAATTGGACCCGGCCTTGATTGAGGATGTCCCGCGCCGAGGGCAAAACCCGCGGATTGCCTCCGGGCTCGGGGTGATTCCCCGTGTTGTCGCCCAGGGGCGGCCGATTCATCGGGGCAAGCTGACGCTGGCTGAGGCGCAGCAGAGGATCAACCGCTACTGGATCCCCTATCATTCTGAACTGCAACGATTGCTGCAACAGGCGCAGAGCCAGTTTGGCCAGGCGATCCTGGTGGATTGCCACTCGATGCCGCATGAGGCGCTCCAAACGATGGGCAAAGGCAGTGGTCCTTTGCCCCAGGTGGTTCTGGGAGATCGGTTCGGCACCTCAGCCAGCGGCGCGGTGACCGACCAGATTGAGGCGGCCTTTGTTGCCGCAGGTCTGAATGTGTGGCGCAATACACCTTTTGCCGGCGCCTATATTACTCAGGCCTATGGGCGTCCCTCACGCGGTCAACATGCGGTGCAGGTGGAAATTGACCGGGCACTCTATATGGATGAGGCGGCGATACAACCGAGCAGCAATTTTGCCGCCCTGAAGGCGCTGCTGCGGGGGGTCATCATCGAAATCTCGCAGATTGGCGCCGAACCGGCCTCTCTGGCCGCAGAATAAGGGAGCGCTGCCCCCTTCGCAGGCAAAGCCTGCTCCTCCCCCGGGATATTTCTGGCCAGATGAAGCAGGGATCCTTTTCATCTGGCCGGTAAATATCCTGGGGTCTGGGGCAAAGCCCCAGCCGCCGGAGGCGGATTAGCGGAGCGCCCGACCTTTCAGGATGGCGCTGGCCCCAAAGCGGCTGCGAATCGCGTCCGTCGCCCGTTCGGCCTTGGCCCGTTGGGCGGCCTGAGGGTCCAGAAGGTCACCGGTAATATCCGCCTGGGATTCAGGCACCAGATCAGAGATGCCGCAGCCAAGCAGTCGATAGGGCCCCTGATCGCCGACCTGATCCAGCAGATCCCGCGCGGTGCGGTAAATCACTTCGGCCATCTGAGTGGCATCGCGCAGGGATAGGCGCCGGGTCAGCGCAGAATGGTTGGCGCGCTTCAGCTTAAGTGTGACCACGCGCCCCGCCAAGTGTTTGGCTTTCGCCCGGCCCGATACTTTTTCGGCTAGCCGCCACAAATGACCATCGAGTATTTCGATATTGGCGGTGTCCTCATTGAATGTGGTTTCATTGGTGATGGATTTCATCGGCGTATTGGCTGAAACGCGGCGCCGGTCCTCGCCGCGGGCCAGATGCCACAGGCGATCGCCCATTGATCCAAAGCGCGCCGCCAGATCGCGGCGCTCCCAGCGCAGCAGATCCGCAAATATCCGGATCCCGGCCTGGTCCAGGCTGGCCTGTGCTGCGGGGCCGATGCCCCAGATCAAGCCCACGGGCTTGTCATAAAGAAAGGCGCCGGTCTCGGCTTTGCCAATCACCGAATATCCACGCGGTTTGTCCAGATCCGAGGCCACCTTGGCGAGGAATTTGTTGTGGGACAAGCCGATGGATCCGGTAATCCCCAGTTCATCCTTCATCCGCTTCACCAGCCGCGCCAGCATTACTGCCGGGGGCGCGCCGTGCAGCTGCTCGGTGCCGCTCAGATCCATAAAGGCCTCGTCCAGCGACAGCGGCTCAACATCCGGCGTCAATTCATCCATCATTGCGCGGATCTGACGTGAGACTTCGACATAGGCCTCCATACGCGGTTTGATCACCACTGCAGTGGGGCACAGCTTCAGCGCCTGGAACATTGGCATTGCCGAGCGGACGCCGCGAATGCGGGCGACATAGCAGGCGGTGGACACCACCCCGCGCTTACCGCCGCCGATGATCAACGGCTTGTCGGCCAGATCGGGGTTGTCGCGCTTTTCCACGCTGGCAAAAAATGCGTCGCAATCCATATGGGCAATGTTCAGCGCGAACAGTTCGTCATGCGCCTTCACCCTTGGGCTGCCGCAGTGCGGGCAGCGTCGCGCCGGCGCGATCTGGCTCAGGCAATCTCGGCATATGGCAGGCATGGTGGGGCTCATTTGGGCGCTGGTGGGTCTGGATCTGGCGTCTGTGGCTGCAGTCTAGCCTGTTGGCCAGGTATTGTCTTTATCTGGCAGCCAGATCAATCCGCTGGCGGTGCCGCATTTCGCAATCCAGTTGCAAGAGTATCTTGAGGAGGCTGAGACCTGAGCCCAAAGAAAAAGCCCCCGCTGCTGAGGCGGGGGTATAGTCACGGACCTCAGGAAGAGAGCCCGTAGGGGAGTGTCTTACTTTGACGATCTTCTATTTTCGGCAAATCACAAAGGCTGGAATGTTAGCCAGCGCAATTGAGAGTCATAAATGTGCCTTTGTCGGCACAGGGACAATTTGGCGCGCTTTTGCGGCCGGTTATTCGATTTTTCGTTTACAGTAAGGAGGTTGACCTGACGTCAACTCTCTTTTTGACAGCCTGAACCGCAAATGATGCTGGTTTTGCGGAAAGTTTTTATTCTGCTGATAAAATGTGCAGCTGCCCGATATCACGGGCAAGCTGTCATTTTTTGCGCCCTCAGCCCTGGTTTAAAGGGCTGGCCGCTGTGTTTCTCATTTCATCCAGAATAGCCAGGGCAGCGGCCTGCGGATCTTTGGCTTGCCAGATGGGGCGCCCAACAACGATGTGATCCACGCCATCTGCAATGGCACTGGCCGGGGTTGCCACCCGTTTCTGATCGCCCAGATCGGCGCCTGCGGGACGGACGCCGGGGGTGACGATCAGGCGGCCCTCTGCCTCGGGCAGGGCGCGGATCACTGCGGCCTCTTGGGGCGAGGCAATAACGCCGTCGGCTCCGGCGGCAAAGGCATTGCCGGCCCGTTCCAGCACCAGATCCTTAATAGCCCCGTCTTTGATCAGCGCGCCGTCCAGATCCTGCCGGTCCAGCGAGGTCAGGATGGTCACCGCCAGGATTTTCATATCACTGCCCGCAGCGCCCTGCTTGGCGGCGGACACCACATAGGGGTCGCCATGCACTGTCAGGAAATCGAGATCAAACTGCGCCAGTCCGCGAACCGCTTTCTCAACGGTGGCGCCGATGTCGAACAGTTTCATGTCCAGGAAAATGCGCTTGCCCATCTCGTGCTTCAGCTCGTTGGCCAGCGCCAGTCCGCCGCCTGTCAACATGCCCAGACCAATCTTGTAGAACGATACGGCATCGCCCAGCTGTTCGGCCAGTTGCAGGCCTTGCACAGCGTTGGGGACATCCATTGCAACAATCAGGCGGTCGTCGGACATGGGGAAAGCTCCGGGTGTGATGGGGGTTGCGCCTGTCTAAGGTCAGCGGCGATCCAGCACAAGGGCCTAGGATTTGTCGAGTTTTTGGATCAGTGGCGCTGCCGCAATTGGCCCACCAGTCTGAGGTCCGGCTGCCCTGACCGACTGCCGGGCATTGGCTGCAACTGAGCGATGGCCGCGCTGGTGAACTGCGATGCGGCCGTGTTTCGCTTGGGCAGGGTAATCTGACAATACAGGCTGACGCCTCGATAGCTCATCGAGAGCGATGCGTTGGCGCGGCGGCGGGCGCTATTGGCGCCATTGCGGTGCTGAGCGGGCTGAGTTTTGGGAGCAAGCATGAGGGCCTCCGGCTGTGATTCTCTAAAATTCTCATAAAATGCCGGCGAAACTATGGCGGTGATCGGGGGCAGCCGGCATTGATTTTTGTAAGTGAAATTCTCATCATTTCCGGGGATTATGCCCCTTGAACAGATGGCAACACTACCCACATTGATGCAGAGGCCCAGATCGGGGCGTGCCGCCAAGCGGGCGTTTCAAATAACCGGGCGCTTATAAAAGGAGAGACAGATGGACTTGAACAAGTTCACCGAGCGGGCACGCGGTTTTGTGCAGGCCGCTCAGACTATTGCGGTGCGTGAAGAGCATCAGCGACTGGTTCCTGAACACATTCTAAAAGCATTGATGGATGACGACCAGGGGCTGGCCAGCAATCTGATCAGCCGGGCTGGCGGCGAGCCGTCGCGGGTGGTGGACTCGCTGGAAACCGCGTTGTCGAAACACGCCAAGGTCAGCGGCGATGGCAGCCAGATCTATCTGGATGGCCAGACCGCCAAGGTGCTGGCCGAGGCCGAGAAGCTGGCCTCCAAGGCTGGCGATAGCTTTGTCCCGGTTGAACGGGTGCTGATGGCGCTGTGTATGGTGAAATCCAAGGCCAAGGATGCGCTGGATGCCGGGGGTGTCTCTGCGCAAAAGCTGAACGAGGCGATCAACGATATCCGCAAGGGCCGCACTGCTGACAGTGCCAGCGCCGAAGACGGCTATGAGGCGCTGAAGAAATACGCCCATGACCTGACCGAGGCGGCACGCCAGGGCAAGATTGACCCGATCATTGGCCGCGACGAGGAAATCCGCCGCGCCATGCAGGTGCTGTCGCGCCGCACCAAGAACAACCCGGTGCTGATCGGCGAACCCGGCGTTGGTAAAACCGCCATCGCCGAGGGCATGGCGCTGCGCATCGTCAATGGCGATGTGCCGGAATCCTTACGCGACAAGCAACTGCTGTCGCTGGACATGGGGGCGCTGATTGCCGGTGCCAAATACCGGGGCGAGTTTGAGGAACGGCTCAAGGCGGTCTTGACCGAGGTGACCGAGGCCAATGGTGAAATCCTGCTGTTCATCGACGAAATGCACACGCTGGTTGGCGCGGGTAAGGGCGACGGCGCGATGGATGCGGCCAACCTGATCAAACCGGCGCTGGCGCGCGGTGAATTGCACTGTATCGGCGCCACCACGCTGGATGAATACCGCAAATACGTCGAGAAAGACGCCGCCCTGGCGCGTCGGTTCCAGCCAGTGGTGATCTCTGAGCCCACGGTTGAGGACACCATCTCGATCCTGCGCGGCATCAAAGAGAAATATGAACTGCATCACGGGGTGCGGATCTCGGACGCGGCGCTGGTGGCGGCGGCCACTCTGTCGAACCGCTATATCACCGACCGCTTTCTGCCGGACAAGGCCATCGACCTGATGGACGAGGCCGCCAGCCGTCTGCGGATGGAGGTCGACAGCAAACCCGAAGAGCTGGACCAACTGGATCGTCAGATCCTGCAAATGCAGATCGAGGGCGAAGCTCTGCGGATGGAAGATGACGCCGCCTCCAAGGACCGGCTGGAAACGCTGGAGCTGGATCTGTCCGCATTGCAGGACCGCAGTGCCGAGATGACGGCGCAGTGGCAGGCGGAACGGGACAAACTGGCCGGCGCCCGCGACATCAAAGAGCTGCTGGAAAAGGCCCGCGCCGAGCTGGAAATCGCCAAGCGCGAGGCCAATCTCGCCAAGGCGGGGGAGCTGTCTTACGGCGTCATCCCCGAGCTGGAAAAACAGCTGGCGCAGGCTGAGGGCCGCGAAGACAGCGAGCGATTGGTCGCCGAAGCGGTGCGCCCGGAACAGATCGCTGCGGTGGTCGAGCGCTGGACCGGTATCCCCACCTCGAAAATGCTCGAAGGCGACCGCGAGAAACTGCTGCGGATGGAGGATGCGCTGCATGGCCGGGTGATTGGCCAGCACGACGCGGTCACTGCCGTCGCCAATGCGGTGCGCCGTGCGCGGGCGGGCCTGAACGACGAAGGCCGCCCGCTGGGCTCCTTCCTGTTCCTTGGCCCCACAGGTGTCGGTAAAACCGAGCTGACCAAGGCGGTGGCCGAGTTCCTGTTCGACGACGAACATGCCATGGTGCGCATCGACATGTCGGAATACATGGAGAAACACTCGGTCTCGCGCCTGATCGGCGCGCCTCCGGGCTATGTCGGCTATGACGAGGGTGGATCGCTGACCGAGGCGGTGCGCCGTCGCCCCTATCAGGTGGTGCTGTTTGACGAGGTCGAAAAGGCGCACCCGGATGTGTTCAACGTGCTGTTGCAGGTGCTCGACGACGGGGTGCTGACCGATGGTCAGGGCCGCACCGTTGATTTCAAGCAGACGCTGATCGTGCTGACCTCGAACCTTGGCGCTCAGGCGCTGAGCCAACTGCCAGACGGGGCTGATGCCTCGGAGGCGCGTCACCATGTGATGGAGGCGGTACGCGGGCACTTCCGCCCCGAGTTCCTGAACCGTCTGGATGAAACCATCATCTTTGACCGGCTCAAGCGCGAGGATATGGACGGTATCGTTGATATCCAACTGGGCCGGCTAGTCAAACGTCTGGCTGAGCGCAAGATCACCCTGCAGCTGGACGAGGAGGCCAAGACCTGGCTGGCGGATGAAGGCTATGACCCGGTGTTTGGTGCTCGGCCGCTGAAACGGGTGATCCAACGCGCGCTGCAGAACTCGCTGGCCGAAATGCTGCTGGGCGGCGATGTCAAAGATGGCGACACCGTGCCGGTCTCGGCCGGCCCCGAAGGTCTGATCATCGGCGACCGCCTTGGCAGTACCAACCGCCCCAAACCGGACGACGCGGTGGTGCATTAAACAAGAACAGGCCCGTCAGAAATGGCGGGCCTTTTTGCGGTGAGGGTGCTGTGCTGGTGACAGTTTCTGTCATCAGGGGGGTGTTATCGTGATCCCAAGTCCTCCGTTGGGCACGATCTTCATAACCGCAGGTACCACACGTGATACATCATCAACGAACACGCGATATCCAAGCCACTCCTGACGCCGTATGGGCGATCATCGGTCGCTACATGCACATAGACGAGTTTGCACCACTGGTGAAATCCGTCGAGGCGCTTACCAATGGCGCCGATGGGATCGGCTCAAAACGGCGCTGTCATTTCGACGATGGCAACTCGGTGGTAGAAGAGGTGACCGCGTGGGAGGTCAATCGCAGGTATCGCGTCCGTTTGTCGGAAATGGATGCGATGCCTCTTCATGAATGCCACGCCGAACTGTCGCTCACTCCAATGCTGAACGGGCAGACACGGGTGATATGGAGCATGGACTACCGGGTGAAGTTCGGACCTTTAGGATGGCTGTTGGGGCAGACCATGATGAAAATGATGATGGGCAAGATCCTGGACGGTAACCTCAAGGGCCTTGCCGACAGGGTTCGCTCAAACCGGGTTGGATCTGCACTGGCCAGCTAGTACCACTTCGCCCGAACCAGCGAGACGAGGGCGCAAAGTGCTCTCTTGTCTTGCCAAAGGGACCAAAGCGGCGGCTGTCTGGGACCTTACCCCACCGCACGCCCTGATCACCGCAGTTTTATCTCTGACCCCCATACTGCCCGGCAATCGCGATTACCGCTGGGATTCACATCCCCGGCACAGGAACAGGGCCTAGCGTTGTACCGCGGGCGCTATGGGATGCATCTACGCACGGGGGATAAAATCCCCGTCCAAACCCGCTCTGGCGACGTCGCCACTCGTAACCAACACAGGCGCCGACACAGGCAGTCAAGACAGTACAAATATCCACCACAACCCGATGGGCCAGTGGCTCAGCCGGGCGCTTCGGCGTGGCTGCGTGTAAGTGGGGGGCATTGATGCCATCCGTTTGGCTGTGGCCAATGCTGCCGCTCTTCCTATATTTAGCGATATGTCCAACCAACAAGAAAACTCTCACCAATCCAGCCCCCGCCGCTCTGTTTTTGCCGCCGCCGTTCTGCTTCTCATATTCGGGAGCGCGCTGGGCTTCGTGGTGAGTAAATATTCCCTGACCCCGGACGAGCTGGCGCAGCAGTTGCGGGCCCTTGGCGCCTGGGCTCCGGTGGCGGTGATCGTGCTGATGATCCTGCACAGCTTTGTGCCGTTCCCGGCCGAGATCCTGGCGATTTGTGCCGGGGCGGTGTTTGGCACCGTTATGGGCAGTGTGCTGATCTGGATTGGCGCCATGCTGGGGGCGCTTGCCGCCTTTGGTCTGTCGCGCAAGCTGGGGCAGAGGGTTATTCTCGGATGGCTGGCACCGGCCCAGGCCCAGCGACTGAACGATTGGACCCAGGACCGGGGGGCGCTTGCCCTGTTGATCAGCCGCTTCATTCCGGTGATTGCCTTTAACCTGATCAACTATGCCGCTGGCCTGACTAGGGTGCGATTGTGGACCTTTGTCTGGACCACTGGCCTGGGCATCGTGCCGTTTACCGTGATGCTGGCCTATCTTGGGGCGCAGATGAAGGAGCTGAGCTGGCCAATGCTGCTGATTGTTTCGGCTGTTGGGGTGATCTTGGTCTGTGGGTTGCACCACTGGGCCAAGCTCCGGCGATGGATCTGATCCCGCCCTGCGGCAACATTGGCTTGCGCAGGCCGGCGATCGCGCTCAACATCAAACCCATCTTCGGCACCTAACAGGCCCCACATTTACTATACAGGAGATCGCGCATGGATTTTGCTGCAAACGTTATCGAGTTTATGGCGCTGGGCTTTGTCTTTCTTCTCGGCGCAATTGCGGTCTGTGTTGCGGGGCTGTTTGTGGTGGACCGGTTGCAAACCAGCGATGCTATCCGGCGCAACTATCCGGTGATCGGGCGCTTTCGGCATCTGTTCAGCGAGCTGGGTGAGTTCTTTCGCCAGTATTTCTTTGCCATGGACCGCGAGGAGCTGCCGTTCAACCGCGCACAGCGCGATTGGGTAAAGCGGGCCTCGTTGGGGGCGGACAATACCATCGCCTTTGGCTCAACCCGCAATACTAACGTGCCGGGCACGCCAATCTTTGTGAATGCGCCGTTTCCACCACTGGATGATGAAAGTGCCCGCACCACACCTTTGCAGATAGGCCCGACGGCGCGCATCCCCTATCTGGCGCCGTCGATCTTTAATATCTCAGGGATGAGCTTTGGTGCCATTTCCAAACCCGCCGTACAGGCGCTGAGCCGGGGCGCCAAACAGGCTGGGGTCTGGCTGAACACCGGTGAGGGCGGGCTTAGCCCGTTTCATCTTGAGGGTGGTTGCGACATCGTGTTTCAGATCGGCACTGCCAAATACGGCGTGCGCAGCGATCAGGGCGGGTTATGCGATGATAAGCTGAAGCAGGTTGCCGCCCATGACTCGGTGCGGATGTTTGAACTTAAACTGTCGCAGGGGGCCAAGCCGGGCAAGGGCGGCATCCTGCCAGCCGCCAAGGTGACCGAGGAGATCGCCGCCATTCGCGGGATTGCTGCCGGGCAGGCCAGCCTGTCGCCCAACCGTCACCCGGAAATGGAGAATTTTGGCGATCTGCTGGATATGATCAGTCACATCCGTTTGGTGACGGGCAAGCCGGTAGGGATCAAAACCGTTGTCGGTTCTGAGGCGGTCATGCGCCAGCTGTTTGAATGCATTGTGGCACGCGGCGATGAGGCCGCCCCGGACTTCATCACCATTGATGGCGGCGAGGGCGGCACTGGCGCGGCGCCGATGCCGCTGATTGATCTGGTCGGCATGTCGGTGCGCGAGGCGCTGCCGATGGTGGCCAACCTGCGCGATGAACATGGGCTGAAAGACCGGATCCGGCTGATTTCATCCGGTAAGCTGGTCAACCCCGGTGATGTGGCCTGGGCGCTGGCGGCGGGGGCCGACTTTGTCACCTCGGCGCGCGGCTTCATGTTTGCGCTGGGCTGCATTCAGGCGCTGAAATGTAATCGCAACACCTGCCCAACCGGTGTCACCACCCATGATCCCCGGTTCCAAAAGGGGCTGGTGGTCGCGGACAAATATACCCGTGTTGCCAAATATGCCCGCGAGATCATCCACGAGGTGGAGATCATCGCCCACTCGGTCGGGGTGGCCGAGCCACGCCAGATCCACCGCCGCCATGTGCGCATCATGATGGAGGGCGGGCGCTCCCGCCCGATGAACGAGCTGATGCCAGGTTACAGTTCCGTCGCTGAATTGTGACAGGATATGTTTTGGTTGTTTAGTCCGTTGTGGGTATCTCTGGGAAAACGAGATTTAAGGAGCCCCAAATGGCCTATCGCTGGACCAATGACCTGACCCATGATGATGTCACCTCTCAGAGTGCCTTTCTGAACCGCCGTCAGATCATGGCGGGCATGGCCGGATTGGGGCTTGGCGCCATGGCTGGCGGTGCTCAGGCCCAGGAGGCGCTGCAGCCCAACAGCTGGGACGAGGTCACCAGCTATAACAATTTCTATGAGTTCGGCACCGGCAAGGATGACCCGGCGGACAACGCCCATCTGCTCACCACCTCGCCGTGGAGCGTCACCATTGACGGTCTGGTGGATCGCCCCGGCGCCTATGACTTCAAGGACATCCTGTCTGAGATGACAATAGAAGAGCGGATCTACCGCTTTCGCTGCGTCGAGGCCTGGTCGATGGTGGTGCCCTGGAACGGCTTTGAGCTGGCAGATCTGCTGGCCATGGCCGGAGTGCAGGACAGTGCCAAATACGTCGCTTTTGAAACCCTGTACCGACCTGATGAGATGCCCGGCACCGCCTACCGGGTGCTCGACTGGCCCTACCGCGAGGGCCTGCGTCTGGACGAGGCAATGAACCCGCTGACGTTGATGGCCACCGGCATCTTTGGCAAGGATCTGCCCAATCAGAACGGTGCGCCACTGCGTCTGGTGGTGCCGTGGAAATACGGCTTCAAGTCAATCAAATCGATTGTCCGCATTACCCTGAGTGATCAGCAGCCACCAACCAGCTGGAACATGTCCAATTCCCGCGAGTATGGTTTCTACAGCAACGTCAACCCGCAGGTGTCCCATCCGCGCTGGAGCCAGTCCTCTGAGCGCCGGATCGGCGGCGGCCTGTTTTCCAAGCGCCAGCCAACCCTGATGTTCAATGGCTACGAGGGCGAGGTCGCGTCCATGTATGACGGCATGGATCTGGCGGAATTCATTTGATGCGGGATCGGCTCAATCAGTTGCTGCGCCGTTTACCGACCTGGGTGGTCTATGGTCTTGGCCTGCTGCCGGCGCCCTGGCTGTTCTATCAGGGGTTGACCGGAGGGCTGGGCGTTGAACCCATCAAGGCGCTCGAGCATGAGTACGGCGAATTGGCCTTGCAGCTGCTGGTGCTTGGCCTCGCCATCACCCCGCTGCGCAAATACTTGCGGGTTAATCTGCTGAAGTTCCGCCGTGCCGTCGGGTTGCTGTGTTTCTCCTATGTGTCCTGTCACTTGCTGGTCTGGCTACTGCTGGATGTGCAACTGCCGGAACAGATCGTGGCGGATATTATCAAACGCCCCTACATCACCATCGGCATGGCGGGCTTCTTATTGCTGTTGCCACTGGCTCTGACCTCGAACAACTGGTCGATCCGACGGCTGGGCCCCAGCTGGCGCAAGCTGCACCGGGCCAGCTATGTGATCGGGGTGCTGGGGGCGGTGCATTTTGTCATGCTGGTCAAAGGCCTGCAGCTTGAACCGCTGATCTACCTCGCTCTGATCGTCGGATTGCTGCTGTTGCGGCTGCCAGTTCGCCGCATCAGGCCGACCTCCAGCCCCCGACGACAGCGCGCCTGAGATCGCGCCTGAGATCGGATCCGGGGTCGGACGCGAGCTCCAGGGCGGCCAACCGGCCCGGGTATTCACTGATTCCGACTCAGTCGGCGCCTTGATTTTCACCGCCGCTTTGCTGCCGCCTTGTGTCTTGTCGCAATCACCCCACAAGATCTGGTGGCTTCGTTGCGCAGGCTTCAATGGGCGCTTCATTTACTATCAGCCAGATCCGTGAGGGAGCCGAATATAAGATCATAACATATTGATTTCATAAATTTATTCACTTGTTTGGAAAAAAGATGCTGTTTGCGTAATTTAGCTGTTGCGGGCTGGGTGCGATAACCCTAGAACCCCCCTACCGGCGGCGCAGATGTGCTACCGGGGACGCTTCGGAGAGACGGGGGGTGGAGATTGGGGTTGAAGCGGGCGTGCTGAGAGATTGGCGCATCGGTTTGATTTTGGTCTCTGGGGCTTACGAGCCTAGGACCTTTGGTCTGTTGCTCTTTGAAAATTTATATATCTGAAGAGATATGTGGGCGGTTTGGTTCATTCGATGGATCAACCTGTGCATATATCAACGCTGGTAGGGTCGTATATGCATACGAACCGATGACCAGTGTCAGCTTCACTGTTTGGAGGGTTTCGGTTTCTTTTGAAACTGAAGCACAACCAAACGGTTAAACTGTCCCATTTGAACAATGGGACGATATGTGCAGAGGTTCGACGTCAAGGACACGATCGCAAGATCGTTTCAACTTGAGAGTTTGATCCTGGCTCAGAACGAACGCTGGCGGCAGGCCTAACACATGCAAGTCGAGCGCAATCCTTCGGGATCGAGCGGCGGACGGGTTAGTAACGCGTGGGAATGTACCCTTCTCTACGGAATAGCCTCGGGAAACTGAGAGTAATACCGTATACGCCCTTTTGGGGAAAGATTTATCGGAGAAGGATCAGCCCGCGTAAGATTAGATAGTTGGTGGGGTAATGGCCTACCAAGTCTACGATCTTTAGCTGGTTTTAGAGGATGATCAGCAACACTGGGACTGAGACACGGCCCAGACTCCTACGGGAGGCAGCAGTGGGGAATCTTGGACAATGGGCGCAAGCCTGATCCAGCCATGCCGCGTGTGTGATGAAGGCCTTAGGGTCGTAAAGCACTTTCGCTAGAGATGATAATGACAGTATCTAGTAAAGAAGTCCCGGCTAACTCCGTGCCAGCAGCCGCGGTAATACGGAGGGGACTAGCGTTGTTCGGAATTACTGGGCGTAAAGCGTACGTAGGCGGATCAGAAAGTATGGGGTGAAATCCCAGGGCTCAACCCTGGAACTGCCTCATAAACTCCTGGTCTAGAGTTCGAGAGAGGTGAGTGGAATTCCGAGTGTAGAGGTGAAATTCGTAGATATTCGGAGGAACACCAGTGGCGAAGGCGGCTCACTGGCTCGATACTGACGCTGAGGTACGAAAGTGTGGGGAGCAAACAGGATTAGATACCCTGGTAGTCCACACCGTAAACGATGAATGCCAGTCGTCGGGTAGCATGCTATTCGGTGACACACCTAACGGATTAAGCATTCCGCCTGGGGAGTACGGTCGCAAGATTAAAACTCAAAGGAATTGACGGGGGCCCGCACAAGCGGTGGAGCATGTGGTTTAATTCGAAGCAACGCGCAGAACCTTACCAACCCTTGACATCCTATGACAACTCCAGAGATGGAGCCTTCCTTCGGGACATAGTGACAGGTGCTGCATGGCTGTCGTCAGCTCGTGTCGTGAGATGTTCGGTTAAGTCCGGCAACGAGCGCAACCCACATCTTTAGTTGCCAGCAGGTTAAGCTGGGCACTCTAGAGAAACTGCCCGTGATAAGCGGGAGGAAGGTGTGGATGACGTCAAGTCCTCATGGCCCTTACGGGTTGGGCTACACACGTGCTACAATGGCAGTGACAATGGGTTAATCCCAAAAAACTGTCTCAGTTCGGATTGGGGTCTGCAACTCGACCCCATGAAGTCGGAATCGCTAGTAATCGCGTAACAGCATGACGCGGTGAATACGTTCCCGGGCCTTGTACACACCGCCCGTCACACCATGGGAGTTGGGTCTACCCGAAGGCCGTGCGCCAACCTGGCAACAGGAGGCAGCGGACCACGGTGGGTTCAGCGACTGGGGTGAAGTCGTAACAAGGTAGCCGTAGGGGAACCTGCGGCTGGATCACCTCCTTTCTAAGGATGTTTCTAGCCAGATCAGCTTGCTGATCTCGTGAAACACTTAGCAGATCTCCGCTTCTCACGAAGCGGCGCCCGAAATGGGTGTATGATCATAGAGACGCAAGTCTCAGTTTGGGATCGCAAGATCTCAGACAGAGCCAGGCCGTCCTCATATCTCTTCAGAAACACGCGGCAGCAGCCGTTATCGGCAGCTGTTCGGTGACATAACCACTGAGTGCTGCTCGCACACTGGTTTTGTTTTGCTTATGCAGAATGAAAATCGGGTCGGTAGCTCAGGTGGTTAGAGCGCACGCCTGATAAGCGTGAGGTCGGAGGTTCAAGTCCTCCTCGACCCACCACCCCACTTTCCGCTTCGCGGACAAGTGGGAATAACAGGTCCTCTTGGTGACAAGCGACAGGGTAGTCTACGCAGTGGACTGTCCCGACAGCGGGTCTCAGGATTACACCCTGCCTCGCAGAACATGACTGAGTGCTTCTCGCAGACTTTCCCTGAAAGTCGGCTGCCAGCACGCCCAGTCAATTTGCGGCGCAAATTAACTGGGGCCTTAGCTCAGCTGGGAGAGCGCCTGATTTGCATTCAGGAGGTCAGGAGTTCGATCCTCCTAGGCTCCACCAATTTACTTTGATTAGATCTTCAAGCATTCCTTTGAATGTTTGAACGTCCAATCGGACGTGGCTTCGCAAGAAGCCTTGACATCGTTTAGAGAGATATAATCAACAATACTGTTGGTCGCCCGAGTAAGGGAGAGACCTCAGATTGGTGCTGATCTTCCCTTCGGGGGCGTGATGCAAGCCTGTACGACATCTGTTTCCTCGGATGTTTATGGGTATGCCGGACTGAAACGACGGTGTTGTCCAAGTCAAGTAAACTAACCCGAGTACGTTCTTCAGTCACCTCCCGCACGGATGGTGATTGCATACGGGACGTGCTCAAATTGTTCGCATCATTACTATGGTGCGAGCGGGAAAGTATGCTTTTGATATCAGAGATATATGGGAACAGTTTCTTACCAGCTTCTGTTCTCTGATTGACGCAAGTCTTTCTATTTCTGGATCAAATCAAGCGCGAAAAGGGCGTTTGGTGAATGCCTTGGCAGTAAGAGGCGATGAAAGACGTGATACTCTGCGATAAGTCATGGGGAGCTGAGAATAAGCTTTGATCCATGAATTTCTGAATGGGGCAACCCACCTGATACTTTCTTATTTATACTACTTTGTTGAGACTACGAAAGGGTTCGCCCTCAAGTAGCGCTCCGCGCGGTAGGGCAAAATAAGTTGGTAAACCAGGTATTTTTAACCTGAATACATAGGGTTAAAAAGGCAAACCCGGGGAACTGAAACATCTAAGTACCCGGAGGAAAGGAAATCAATATGATACTCCCCTAGTAGCGGCGAGCGAACGGGGACCAGCCGAGCCAGATGAGTGAGAAGAACATGTTGGGAAGCATGACCATAGCGGGTGATAGTCCCGTATTCTAAGCTCTGATGGACGTATTAAGTAGGGCGGAACACGTGAAATTCTGTCTGAAGATCGGAGGACCACCTTCGAAGGCTAAGTACTCCTTACTGACCGATAGTGAACCAGTACCGTGAGGGAAAGGTGAAAAGCACCCCGACGAGGGGAGTGAAACAGTACCTGAAACCGAACGCCTACAATCAGTTGGAGGGCCCCAATGATCTTCGGATCCGGAGGCCTGACAGCGTACCTTTTGTATAATGGGTCATCGACTTGGTCTCACAAGCAAGCTTAAGCCGTTAGGTGTAGGCGCAGCGAAAGCGAGTCTTAATAGGGCGCATGAGTTTGTGGGATCAGACCCGAAACCGAGTGATCTTGGCATGGCCAGGTTGAAGGTGCAGTAACATGCACTGGAGGACCGAACCCACATCTGTTGAAAAAGATCGGGATGAGCTGTGCCAAGGGGTGAAAGGCCAATCAAACTCGGAGATAGCTGGTTCTCTGCGAAATCTATTTAGGTAGAGCGTCATCCGAATACCCTCGGGGGTAGAGCACTGGATGGGCAATGGGGGCATACAGCCTTACTGACCCTAACCAAACTCCGAATACCGAGGAGTACTAGATGGCAGACACACTGCGGATGCTAACGTCCGTAGTGAAGAGGGAAACAACCCTGACCTCCGGCTAAGGCCCCTAATTCATGGCTAAGTGGGAAAGCAGGTGGGACGACCAAAACAACCAGGAGGTTGGCTTAGAAGCAGCCATCCTTTAAAGATAGCGTAACAGCTCACTGGTCTAAATAAGTTGTCCTGCGGCGAAGATGTAACGGGGCTCAAGCCATGAGCCGAAGCCGAGGATGCACGTAAGTGCATGGTAGCAGAGCGTAGTGTGACATAGATCCTATCCTCTTTAGTGTCCTTCGGGGCATTTTGGAGGACCGGATCTTTCGATGAAGCCGGGGCGTAAGCCATCCGGTGGAGAGATCACTAGTGAGAATGATGACATGAGTAGCGACAAAGAGTGTGAGAGACACTCTCGCCGAAAATCCAAGGGTTCCTGCTTAAAGCTAATCTGAGCAGGGTAAGCCGACCCCTAAGGCGAGGCCGAAAGGCGTAGTCGATGGGAACCAGGTTAATATTCCTGGGCCAGGAAGTGGTGACGGATCTCAGAGGTAGTTCATCCTTATCGGATTGAATGGGCTGCTGAGAGGTCCCTGGAAATAGCCCTTCCATGAGATCGTACCCTAAACCGACACAGGTGGATAGGTAGAGAATACCAAGGCGCTTGAGAGAACTATGTTGAAGGAACTCGGCAAAATACCTCCGTAAGTTCGCGAGAAGGAGGCCCGGTTTCTACGCAAGTGGAAGCTGGGGGCACAAACCAGGGGGTGGCGACTGTTTATTAAAAACACAGGGCTCTGCGAAGTCGTAAGACGACGTATAGGGTCTGACGCCTGCCCGGTGCCTGAAGGTTAAAAGGAGGGGTGAGAGCTCTGAATTGAAGCCCAGGTAAACGGCGGCCGTAACTATAACGGTCCTAAGGTAGCGAAATTCCTTGTCGGGTAAGTTCCGACCTGCACGAATGGCGTAACGACTTCCCCGCTGTCTCCAACATAGACTCAGCGAAATTGAATTGCCTGTCAAGATGCAGGCTTCCCGCGGTTAGACGGAAAGACCCCGTGCACCTTTACTACAGCTTCACATTGGCATTAGGCCGAGCATGTGCAGGATAGGTGGTGGGCTTCGAAACCAAAACGCTAGTTTTGGTGGAGCCTCCCTTGAGATACCACCCTTGCTCTGCTTGATGTCTAACCGCGGTCCGTTATCCGGATCCGGGACCCTGTGTGGCGGGTAGTTTGACTGGGGCGGTCGCCTCCTAAAGCGTAACGGAGGCGCGCGAAGGTTGGCTCAGACCGGTCGGAAATCGGTCGTTGAGTGCAATGGCAGAAGCCAGCCTGACTGCGAGACTGACAAGTCGAGCAGAGACGAAAGTCGGTCATAGTGATCCGGTGGTCCCGAGTGGAAGGGCCATCGCTCAACGGATAAAAGGTACGCCGGGGATAACAGGCTGATACTGCCCAAGAGTCCATATCGACGGCAGTGTTTGGCACCTCGATGTCGGCTCATCTCATCCTGGGGCTGGAGCAGGTCCCAAGGGTACGGCTGTTCGCCGTTTAAAGAGGTACGTGAGCTGGGTTTAGAACGTCGTGAGACAGTTCGGTCCCTATCTGCCGTGGGTGTAGGATACTTGAGAGGAGTTGCCCCTAGTACGAGAGGACCGGGGTGAACGAACCACTGGTGGACCAGTTGTCGTGCCAACGGCAGTGCTGGGTAGCTATGTTCGGACAGGATAACCGCTGAAGGCATCTAAGCGGGAAGCCCCCCTCAAAACAAGGTATCCCTGAGGGCCGAGGTAGACCACCTCGTCGATAGGCCAGAGATGTAAGCGTGGTAACACGTTCAGTTGACTGGTACTAATTGCCCGATAGGCTTGATTTGATCCAGTAATAGACAGACTGTTAGCAATAACAAAAACTCTGTGAACGACAATCAAAGCATACATTCCAACCGTGTCATAGGTCGCCATAACTGGCGGCACGACACGTATCAGACTATACGAGACTTGGACAAAACGAAGGCATCTGCCCCCGGGCAGGCCACAACATTGTTGGTGCAGGAACGCGCCTTTGCTTCGCAAAGACACTGTCTCCTGCTCGGCGCGCTTGCTCTGCAAGCACGCCGTATATCTCTCCAAAGCGGGGATTTTCCTCGGTTTGGTGGTCATAGCGCAAGTGAAACACCCGGTCCCATCCCGAACCCGGAAGTTAAGCACTGTTGCGCCGATGGTACTGCATCTTAAGGTGTGGGAGAGTAGGGCACCGCCAAACCTAGAAAAATCCCCAACGATAAAACAAATAGAATACCTTCAGAACAATCAAAACCTCCTGAAGGATGACACGTCTCTCCGCAGACCGGTGAAGAGACAAACGGCCGAAAGCTACGATAGCAAGAGGCTAAGGTAGATGTTCGAAATCACCCTCGTGGTGAACAAACAAATACCAGGGCTCAAGTAGCGTAAGCGATAGCCCACTATAAGTGTCGCGGGATGGAGCAGCCCGGTAGCTCGTCAGGCTCATAACCTGAAGGTCGTAGGTTCAAATCCTACTCCCGCAACCAATATCTTATGCAGCAAACACAGATACTTAACGCCACCTACGGGTGGTCGCTTGCGTTTGTGATATCTCGCTCGGTGCTACGCTGGTGCTACGCTGGTGCTACACTGTGCAGCAAAGTACAGCAACGTTGAGCCGCTATGAAGGACGCGAATCTTGCGGCCATTGAATGCTGAAGATCACCCAACCACAACGGATCGGCGCATTTACCGTCAGCACTGTCAGCCAATCGGGGCGAAGCAGTCGAAAAAGTGCCCGGCCGTTGCCGGTTGAGCATCCTTTGCAGTGTGAAGCTGATGTGTGACCCTTACCTGCTGGTCAACTCAACCACCCTCATTCCTGCCTTTCCCTCGCGGCTAAAGCCTATGTTTAGACCCTTACGCCTTAACACTGGTTGAACCCGGCGCAGGGCCGCGCCAAGCCGGGCCTCAGACCCTCCCTTTGGCAACTCGTGAAGGCTGGGGTTTCGATTTCATCTAAAAGCCGAGCGGGAAAATCACTTGCCCGCCGGGCGGTTTCATTAAATTTGTTAACTAATTCGAAGTGCTTCCCTTGGCTTAGATGTAAATTGTCCTAAATATCCGTTAAGATTGTAAGGGTTTCTGACCTGCATTTATCGCGTATTTCCGAATTTGCGCGTTTTTATCGAGCTTGGTTGGCTCGGTTTTTGAACTAATAGTGGAGTTATTCATGATTGGTCGAGTAAATTTTGTAGCGCTTATTATCAGCGTTTCCTCGCTGGCTTTGGTAGGCCAAACGGCTAGTGCTGAACAGCGCTGCACGAAAAAAACGGTAAAGCAATCTGTTGCTACTGATGCACTGTGCGGGTGTACCGTGGTTACAACTGGGATGCTCCGCTACATACAGAGGCGGCCGGATTTCGATGAGATTCTGCTGCGAACGTCTGTCGAATGCCCCGCCTTTGCAGCTGTTCTTACCGATTTGCCTACGGCTTCGTTCGCAGCGGACGAACCAGAGAGGTCAGGCGAAGATCGCGAAACTGAGGCCGGGGAACGCGGTAGTCGTGGTAACAGTGGCAGCGGTGATGGCGAAGCCGGTGAGAGCGGCAGCGGTGATGGCGGCTCAGGCGGAAGCGGTGATAGTGGCAGCGGTGATAGTGGCAGCGGCGACAGCGGTGATAGCGGCAGCGGCAGCGGTGACAGCGGCAGCGGTGACAGCGGCAGCGGTGATAGCGGCAGCGGTGATAGTGGCTCCGGCGAAAGCGGCAGCGGTGATAGCGGCAGCGGTGATAGTGGCTCCGGCGACAGCGGCAGCGGTGATAGCGGCAGCGGTGATAGTGGCTCCGGCGACAGCGGCTCCGGCGACAGCGGCAGCGGTGACAGCGGCAGCGGTGATAGTGGCAGCGGTGATAGCGGCTCCGGCGAAAGCGGCAGCGGTGATAGCGGCAGCGGTGATAGTGGCTCCGGCGACAGCGGCAGCGGTGATAGCGGCAGCGGCGACAGCGGCAGCGGTGATAGTGGCTCCGGCGACAGCGGCAGCGGTGATAGTGGCTCCGGCGACAGCGGCAGCGGTGATAGTGGCTCCGGCGACAGCGGCAGCGGTGATAGTGGCTCCGGCGACAGCGGCAGCGGTGATAGTGGCTCCGGCGACAGCGGTAGCGGTGATAGTGGCTCCGGCGACAGCGGTAGCGGTGATAGTGGCTCCGGCGACAGCGGTAGCGGTGATAGTGGCTCCGGCGAAAGCGGCAGCGGTGATAGTGGCTCCGGCGACAACGGCGGCGACAACGGCGGTGGTAACGGCGGTGGTGGCGGCGGTGGTGGCGGAGTTAACGGCAATAATGGGGGCGGTAACGGTCCCGAGGGTGGCAGCCCTGGTCAAGGAAGTGGCGCCAATGACGACGAAACCTAAGGATGAACTGGCCTAGGTTACGCCTAAGGTAATAAATGCCCGCTTGCATGCAGACACGCGCCTTTAGGCGCGTGTCTATTGGTTAGGCGATATTCAGCCCGTCTTGAAGCCGCCAACCCAAGCAGATGGAAGTTGCGGATTCTGCATGCGTAGGAACAGGTACCGCGTGTCTTTCCAAGAACGAATTTTATTTGTCAGGTTGTCCAGCACTAGGTCGCCGTTCTCCGAGCGATAAACCAGCACGGCGTGTGCGTTGCGCCGCCTGTCCAGCACTGTGGCAAGCAGCAATTTTCTTGGATCGACGCCGCGCCGAATTAGTTCGCGTTTTTTGAGAAGAGCAAAGTCCTCGCAATCGCCGCCACGCTGGGTCGGGAGTGCCCAAAGCTCCGCACGATTGTACTGACTTTGGTCACTAATGCTCCGTGTGCGTGCATTTACATTAGCGTTAATAGTGCGGATCAATCGCCATTCTTGTGGATAAGTCAAGTTAGCAGAATTTGAACCTTCACAGGCCCAGGAGTACTGTCGGCACAGCGCTTTGGCTCCAGATGGCGGTGGCAATTGAATGGTGGCCGTCAGATAGGCATTACCTGTCGCGGCAGCCATGCTGGGGGCCACAGAGGCCAATGCCACCAACAACAACTGAAGCAGCAGGCGTGGCGCGGGTATGGGGTGCCTTTGGCGAGGTTGTACCGGATCTGATGGCATTTGGGACACTCCAAATTGAAAAACTCTTCGTTCGTCGGCTTTCGAAGAGGGGAATCCTTCATCGTGCCGACGCTAAGAAGGACGGTCGCAACAAAAAACGGCGGAATTCAGCATGAAATTGTGACTTAATGTAGCATAATGTGGCACATCTGTTGCAGGAACTTGATCCAGAAAAAGAGCGGGTCGATGACTGACTGGTTTAGGGTGCAACGCCCGCTCGACAGGGCGCGGTAGACAACAGAAGTCCATATCCGGCGTTATGACTTACCAACCTGGACGCTTGATCAATCGAATTGTCCGGAAGTGCGGGATCGTCTGAATGCTGAGTGCGACAGCAGCATTGGTCCCAATGGGCTCGTTCCGACCATAAGCTGTGATCCAAACGAAGGTCGGCTATGGTCGTATCATGGCACTATCTCAAATTTTATCGTCAGCATCGTCAGCATCGTCAGCATCGTCAGCATCGTCAGCCGACTGAGGTCGTGTGCATGGCTGACGATGCTGAAGATGGATTAAATGCTTGTGATCTGGATGAGCCGTTCGCCTGATTTCCCGCGACGTTCAAAGCTGATTGCAATGCGCCCTCTGCGAAGGGGCGGTTGCACACGTCGAAGCGCTGCACTGAGTTTGTTTTCCTGGCGTGGAAAACTGTACGGGTCATCTGTGAGCGTCGGAAAGCGTTGGCGCAGGGTTTGTTTGAGATCGGTCGCGGTGCCTTCCCAATGCTTCTGAGCGCCCATGAGGCGCATGACTGCCAGGGCTACTGGGTTGTTTTCGATTGCGGATTGGTCGCTGGTCTCTCGGTTTGCTGCGTAGGAGTCCAGAAATGCCCCCTCAGGCCACCCTAAGGCTGGCGCGGCGGCTACTACCCATTTTGCAAAGTCCGCCATTCTGGGGGCTTCTGAGAGACTCACGGAGTCAATTCGGGAAAGGGCCGTCGAAACCGCATCCAGGAGCGCCCCCAGAATGAAGGGGGCCGCTTTGGCGAAGTCTCGATTGAAACTACCAAGTGTGCGGCGTTCACGTGATGAGATCACCGGCAGGGTGACGCCAATAGAGCGGTCGGCCAGATCGGGGCGCGCCGCCAGATCGGGAATGCCGTTCAACAGACAGGGACGGGTCGCGTTGAACAAGACTTCATCTGTGTCTGTGTGCAGTTTCCTTGTGCCAAAGCCACCACCAGTGGCAATCCGGCAAAAAGCATCAGCCATCATTGGGCGGATGTTAGACAGATTGTCGAAAGACAGGACATGGTTGTGTTTGGCTGCGATTACCAAATCCTGTTCAGTTGAAGGTGTGCTGCGGGTGCTGGGATTGGCTGGATCAACCAGGCTGCGCAAGATCTGCGCTGTCGTGCTTTTGGCGCTGCCCTGTTCACCTGACAGGATCAGGATGGGGTAGGGGCCTTTGGGGTGAAAACAGCCGACAACCCAGGCGACAAGCATCCGGAAGTCATCGTCATCTTTGACATTGAGGAAGGGGCGCAGAAGCTCGATGCCGCCGCTGTGCCGTTCTGGAACGGGGAGAGCATCCATGGATGGTGACCGGCGAAACCGGGCCATTGGATGGGTGACCACCTGCCAACCCTCGGCGGTAATTGCGACCGCCTGCCAATTCGCATCCCCTAGGCTCAGGACTCATAACCAGAAGATCACGGTTGCTGCGAGAGCGATGGCGGACAGGAAGACCTTCGGGCATCGGTCACAACGGGTAGCCACGCGCCGCCAGTCTTTCAGGCGACCAAACATGATCTCAATCCGGTTACGTCTTTTGTAACGACGCTTGTCGTACTTGATGGTTTTGTCTCGCGACTTTCGTCCAGGGATGCAGGGCGTTATTCCCATATCTACAAGGGCCTCTCGGAACCAATCCGCGTCATATCCGCGATCTCCCAATAGCCAGTCGGCCGCTGGCAGACTATTCACCAGAGCTCTTGCCCCAGTGTAATCGCTAACCTGACCGGCGGTCAGGAAGAACTGGATCGGCCGCCCAATCGCGTCCACTGCCCGGCAGTGGTTTGCCTGCAAACCATGAGAGGGGTCACGGCATGCAACTTCGTGTTCATACCGCCCTTGGTACGTCCGATCAGACGTCCACGCCCCCTTTTTTTACCCGCAGGCTGGAGGCCGTGCGATGTGCCTTGAGGTAAGTTGCGTCAATTGAGATCGTCTTGTTGTCAGGAACCTCGGCTGCCAGCCCCATCATAATCCGCGCGAACACTCCCATGTCGCTCCACCGTTTCCAGCGGTTGTAGAGCGTCTTGTGTGGACCATACTCCTTGGGCGCATCACACCAACGCAACCCATTGCGATTGATGAAAATAATACCACTTAACACTCGACAATCATCGACCCGTGGCACGCCATGACTCTTCGGAAAATAGGGCCGAAGCCGAGCCATCTGATCTTCGCTCAGCCAGAAAAGATTACTCATAAAACCCCCGTAATTTGGGGCCTTGAATCATGCAGAACAGATAGCCTCAAGCAGATTAATGGCTCCTGAGCCTAGAGGGTTATTTCTACGCCGGGGAAAACACTGCCTCTAAACGCTACGGGTTTCGTCCTTTAGTTGTGATCGGATATTTTCGATGGCCGTACCGGCAAGACTTTCCGCCACTTGGGAATCCATTTTGGAGATGATCTGATAGAGCGTATAGCCTGGCTCTGAAACATAGCCGCCACGGTCGTGATGATATCTGCCCCTGATGTACTTTTGTTTGGAGTAGGTCTCCCAGATGGGTCGGAAGGCACTTGCTGCGGTTTCGAGGGCATGGAACTTGGGAAGAGGCTCTCGGCGCTCAGAGAGTTCCTTGTTGAGGGCCATCGCATGGAACTTGGCTTCGTGGCGAAACTCCCTTTCGTCATCATCCTCGCCAGGAAGGGGAATGATCTCTCCAATCGATTGCGTCAGCGCCTCTGAAATGTCTTGGAGATAGTTCAGAGGTTTTTCTGGCCCGTTTCGCGCCTCGGCAGACCGATGTGCTTGCGTTCCCCTTACTTGAGAAGAGGTGAGGTACTTGCTAACGCCCTCTTGGATCATGGATGCCGCGATATCGCTTTTGGATACTTGGCGAAGGGCATAGGCCAATTGCTGTGCAGCAAGACCTGCACTAAATAGATGCTTGCCTGTGTGCTTGAGAAATCCGCTTTTCTCGATGGTCTTTGCCTGCTTTCCGGACAGGTAGGCGCGTGCAGTGTTGTGAACTCCCAATACAAGCTCAACTGGCTGCGGTGATTTATCGAAGAGGCGGGTGAAATTAATAAAAAAATCAGGCGTGTAGACGTCGCTTAGGTCAGAAAATAGATCATTGCTGACCATCAATCGTTGCCAGACTTCATTCCGTAATTTCTTGCTCATCGTCGCCTTGCTCCGGTTGCATATATCCAAACATTACATCCGTCGCCTTGTTCACGGATTCACGAACCGGGTCTAGGTTGAGCCGTGCATAAATCGCAGTTGATTGCTGGCTGCGGTGCCCCAGTGATTTACCGATGATGTAGCCATTTGCCCCCGTCGCGGCCTGGTAGCTGCCCAATGTGCGCCGCAGATCGTGAATGCGCAGATCTTCAATGCCAGCCTCGATCAGGATGCGTGCCCAGGCTTTCTTGGGGTCCGCCAAATGCCCCGTTTTGCCCGCCCCTGGAAACACCCAGGGGCTTTCACTTTGCCACCTGCGTTCGGTCAGGATTGCCATTGCCTGCTTGGGAAGGTGGATGGTCTGTGCTTCGCCGTTTTTGGTCTCTTCCACACGCCAGGTCTCAACGCTGAAGTTGATATCCTTCCACCGCATTGCCAAGGTGTTCGACTTCCGCGCCCCGGTGAGAAGGGAAATCATGATGAAATCCCGAGCGGCCCCGTTTGGCTCATTGGCCAGTGCCTCGAAAAAGCGAGGCAGTTCATCAGGTTGCAAGAACCGATCACGGCTCCTTTCTTTGAACTTTTTGACGCCAACGGCTGGGTTTGATCCATCCCAGCCCCAATCTATTGCCTTGTTGAAGATGGAGCGGATGCGTTCCAGCAAGCGATTAGCTTGGTAAAGTCCATTCTCTTTGCCGATCTTGGCGTGAAGTCGCTCCACCTCACTTCGATCAATCAACGATATCTTTCGCTTGAACCAATGCGACAGGAATTTGTTCACCTCACGCTCGTCATAGGTCCATGAGCGTTTATGCACCTTTGAGTACTTCTCCATATATTCGGTGAACAGCGCCGCAAAGGTCATTTCATCCCGAATGGCGCGGCGCTCTTTCTGCGGATTTTGACCGCTGACAATATCACCCTTTGCCGCCGCTGCCGCCTTCCTGGCGTTCTCGATGCTGATATCCGGAAACCGCCCCAGGAGGACGCGTTCAGGGCGTCCGTCAATCCGCTTGTAAAGGTAGAAGCTCTTGGTTCCGGTCTGCGTCACCGCCATCACCAGGCCCTTTTCCCGGTCGTCGTAATAGTAATCCTTCTTGCCTTTGTCAGCATTCGGGGCCTTCAACAAAGCGGCCTTGGTGAAGTTCAATCTATGGTTGGTCAAAATGTATCCCTCAAATCTCGTGCTACAACAGTGCTACACTGGTGCTACGTTTCTGAGCGATCTAGCGCAACGTAGGGAGTGGGCGGGGTGGCTTGATAGTTTGATATCATACTGATAAATAACGAAATTTACTGGTTTTCAATGTTCGTCAATAACTCGCCTATGAGGCTCATAGCCTGAAGGTCGTAGGTATAAATCCTACTCCCGCAATCAATATATCACCGCATATACAATACGTTACCAGACGGTCCGTTTCTGGTGGAATAGGTTCGGGTCGTTGTTCGCCGCGCAGACCCGCAGAAAACGTATCCAGCAGATGCGCGCCCAGTCCAATTGGCAATGGCACATGGACGAAGTTTTTGTGAAGATCAACGGCAAGACGCAAGTCTTTGGCGTACTGTGGATCACCAAGCTGAGGAGTTGGAAACCTATGTCACCAAACGCCGGGATCGAAAGGTGGCGTTGAAACCCCTACGAAAAACCATAAAACGCTGTGGGGGTCCGCATGTCATCGTAACGGACAAACTTCGATCCTACGGTGCTGCCATGAAAGTCGTAGGCAATGCACAGAACCAGGAAACTGGCCGTTGGCTAAATAATTGGGGGGAGAATTCTCACCCACTGCCCGGCAGGGTATGTTTACATGCCCGAGAGGGGTGAAGCGCCCCCTTTACTCACGCGTCAGTTTCACGCTCAACCGCGCTACCGCTCTCGCCGAGTGGCGCCAGCTTTGTGCGCTATAAGGGACAGCGTTACTGACCTTACAGAGACTGGTTCGCATCCGTCTGACACTGCCGAAAAAACGGGTTCCAAAGAAGCAGAGCCATACGTCAAAGCGCATCTTTGAACGGTTGCGTGATAAGTATCATTTTACGGGCGGCATCAGAATCGTGAAGGATTATATCTTCGCAGTCAGGCAGCGTCAGCGGGAGATTAGGCAAAGACAAAGTCAGGTGGGCCGAGGACATCGATATCGATATCACGCAAAGTGATCGTGAACGCATCTAGTGTGATCACGGTATCAGGGCCCGATTGCGCAAAACCGAGATCCTCGAAGTCGCTCACATTGGTGATGTTCTCGAAGCGGATGACATCGATGCCGTCTTCGAAGTCGGTAATAAAATTCGCCCCGTCAGACTCGTCAGTGAATTGAAAAACGTCCGCGCCATCCTGACCATACAGCCAATCGTTGCCAGGATTGCCGGATGGCGCATCGTCTTCTGCTCCACCAACGGGTTCGCCGTCGCCACCCTGCGCAAAGAGTTGCTCGTCGCCTGCAAGCCCGTTCAAGCTGTCGTTGTATGGGTCGCCGTAGATCAAGTCAGCGCTGCCAGCAAGTAACGGATCAGCGCCCGGCAGGTCGATTGTGTAGCTGTCAATCAGTGTGCCGCCATCCGCAATCGACCAAAACTCAAAGGTGATCGACGCGTCGCTGGCCTGGACCAACATGGTGCCGTAATCGTCATTGTAGCGCGCCTCACTGCCCGGGATCGGGGTGTCGAATTCACGTATAATGCGCCCGCCAAGCCCCGTGACGAAATAAGGCAGCGTCTCCCCGTCGCCATTGTTGTCGCGCAGAATCCGTTCGTAATCGTGATCGTGGCCGGTAAGGACCGCTGTGACGCCCCAGTCCTCGAAGGGCCACTGCAGAGCCGAGTTCGATCCGTGAAACCCGGAGGAATAGGACGCGTGGTGAAAGTAGACGATCTTGTATAACGCATCGGAATTTGCCAACTCCGTTTCGAGCCACTGTGCTTGGTCTGAGGTGCTGGATCGACCATCGGGTTCCTGACCATTGCTGTTGAGCGCAAAGAAATGGACGGGGCCCGTCTGGAAATCATAGTAGCGCTCGTTGCCCGGAAGGGAGAAGTAATCCAGGTAAGCACCCAAGCCGACATCGCTGTAGTCGTGGTTGCCGAGCGACGGGAAGAAGCGGTTGACCTCGCTTCCCGGTCCGTAGGCCCCGGAATAATTGCCGATATAGTCACCAAAGGAGGGCCCGATCTGGTCATCGATTGGTAGCGCGTAACCATTGTCTCCGGTGGTAATGATGAAATCGACATTCATGCCGTCAATCATATCAGCCATAGACAGCATGCCCGGGCTAACTATGTAGTCTCCAAAGGCCGCGAAGCGCACTTCGTCGATATCCGTGACCGCGACTGTCAGGCTGCGGGTGACGCTAAGCCCGCCCGGGTCAATGGCGGTGACATCGAGATCGATCTCGTCGCCCAGCTCGTAGTCGAGGCGAATCCCATTCTTGAGTTTTAGCTGGCTGCCCACGACCTCGAACCGCGGATCGCTGAGCAGGAAGCTGTGGGTGTCGCCCGCATCAGGATCTGTCACGCTGAGAGTTCCGGCGACGACGCCCGGCGCATTCTCGACCAAGGCCTGGCCTGGGAGGAAGACGATATCGGTCGGTGCGCCTCCGCCGCCGCCATTGACAAACACAAAGTCGATATAGTCGGTGCGCAGCGGTTCGCTACCATCCTTGAAGCCGACGAACTCGATCACGTCACCGGCTGTCAGCGACAGGTCGCTGATGATGTGTTCGGTAAAGGAGGTCTGGTCGGCCGTCGCCGATCCGGCATCGGCATTCCAGATAAAACTGTCGACCTCAAACCCATTCACCAGGATGCTCATTTGCGACTGGCCGTCGGACTCGTCGAAATGGCCAATTTCCAAATCATAGATGCCACTGGCCGCTGCAAATGCATAAGATGCGCGCTGCTCGCCGCTGCCGTTGGCCTGCAGATATTGGCCGCCGGAACCATGATTGTTGTTCTTAACGGTAAACCCGCTGAGGATAGTGAACGTCTCAGCTTCGACCCGGAACGGATCCGGCGGCGCCGCGGACAGGTCAACCGTGAACCCCTGCATAGACGGGTCGGCCGACACGAAATTGCCGCTGGTGTCCTGAACTTCGGCGGCCATAAGGGCAACGTTATAGCTGCCCTCGTCGGCCACATCCCAGGTTCCGCCGGGCGCGTCCACCGTATAGGTCGCGGTGCGCGGGGTTCCATCACCGCCGATGTCGACGCTGACGGCGCTGACCGTGAGTGCACCACCCGGCCCGGTGACGGTGATGTCACCGGTATCGATTGAGGACACATCAATCGCCACGTTGTCAGAGAAGGTCACGGTGACATCCATAGTGGCGCTACCGGCCCCAGCAGGGCCGACGTCGGGCGCCAAAGACGACTGGATGAAAGGCGATGTCGTATCACCGCCGCCGCCGCCATCGACAAACACAAAGTCGATATAGTCGGTGCGCAGCGGCTCACTGCCATCCTTGACGCCGACGATCTCGATCACGTCACCGGCAGACAGCGACACGCCACTGATCGCGTGTTCGACAAAGGAGGTCTGGTTGGCGGTGGAGCCTCCGGCGTCGATGTCCCAGACAAAGTTATGGATCTCGGTCCCATTCACCAGGATGCTCATTTGCGACTGGCCGTCGGACTCGTCGAAATGGCCAATCCCCAGATCATAGCTGCCACTGGCCGCTGCGAACGTGTAGGACGCCCGCTGCTCGCCGCTGCCGCCAGCCTGCAGATACTGCCCGCCCGAAGCCTGATTGTTGTTCTTGACGTTAAAACCGCTGAGGATAGTGAACGTCTCAGCTTCGACCCGGAACGGATCCGGCGGCGCCGCCGATAGATCAACCGTGAAGCCCTGCATAGACGGGTCGGCCGACACGAAATTGCCGCTGGTGTCCTCAACCTCGGCGGCCAGAAGGGCAACGTTATAGCTGCCCTCGTCCGCCACATCCCAGGTTCCACCCGGCGCGTCCACCGTATAGGTCGCCGTGCGCGGGGTTCCATCACCGCTGATATCGACGCTGACGGCGCTGACCAAAAGCGCACCGCCCGGACCGGTGACGGTGATGTCACCGGTATCGATTGAGGACACATCAATCGCCACGTTGTCAGAGAAGGTCACGGTGACATCCATAGTGGCGCTACCGGCCCCAGCAGGGCCGACGTCGGGCGCCAAAGACGACTGGATGAAAGGTGATGTCGTATCACCGCCACCGCCGCCATCGACAAACACAAAGTCGATATAGTCGGTGCGCAGCGGCTCACCACCATCCTTGACGCCGACGATCTCGATCACGTCACCGGCAGACAGCGACACGCCACTGATCGCGTGTTCGACAAAGGAGGTCTGGTTGGCGGTGGAGCCTCCGGCGTCGATGTCCCAGACAAAGTTTTGGATCTCGGTCCCATTCACCAGGATGCTTATTTGCGACTGGCCGTCGGATTCGTCGAAATAGCCTATCCCCAGATCATAGCTGCCACTCACCGCTGCGAACGTGTAGGACGCCCGCTGCTCGCCGCTGCCGCCAGCCTGCAGATAGGCCCCACCCGACGCGACCGAATTGCTCGCGACCTTGAAGCCGCTCAGAAGATCGAACGTTTCCATTTCAATCTGAAATGTGTTGCCGATTGCCAAATCGCCACTCCAGTGAGCCACGGACCTAAGTGCCTATGCAAAGTGCCTATCAATCTCGACGCGAAAGGCCGTTTCAGCCAAGCGAAAGTGGAATGGCGGAACCGATACCGGAAAGGAACCGTGTGGGTTGCACAATACTTTACTCTACCACGGTTGGAGATTCGCCCCAAGTCCCGCACAGGGCAATGTCAGAGGGATTCTGCTTGAGACGGGCGGAGCGGATTTGTAGCGTTCCAAGGTGACTAAACGTGATCCTTTCAAGCACTTTCAGAGCAGCCCCGAAATCTTCCGGCTTGCGGTGATGATGTACGTTGGGTTCCCACTTTTCCTCCGAAATGTCGAAAACCTGTTGCACGAACGAGGGAATGATATCTGTCACGAGACGATCCGTTTCTGGTGGAATATGTTCGGCCCGTTGTTCGCCGCGGAGATCTGCAGCAAACGTATCCAGCAGGTGCGCGCCCAATCCAATTCACAATGGCACCTGGACGAGGTTTTCGTGAAGATCAACGGCGAGATGCATTCTCTTCGGCAGCGCGGCGCACCGGATCATCCGCCAGATGCGGGTAACGCATGGTGGTCTGAATTTGGCTGTGCCCTAAAAGCCGCCCAACCATCTGGATCGTCATGCCAGAGGAAACTGCGTTTGACGCATAGGTATGGCGCAGGTCGTGGATGTGCATATAGTCCAATTGTGCCCTTTTGAGAATAGGCCGCCGCGGGTGTAGCAAGTTGGTTATGTGCTGTCCGTCAACCCGCCCGACAATCACAAAGGATTACATTATCCTTCGCGCTCCAATTTTTTGGGTGCCAGCTTACGAGCGCCACGGGGTGGCTTTGTGATCGCCGAACCGGCTTAAGAACGACATGCAGGATCCATGGAAAATCAACACATAACCCAAAAGCTCCACCCCCTCCTGAATAATGGATTTGTAATCTGGACTGTAGTTGTTTCCCATAACAGCGTCCCAAAATGATCCGGTTCCAAAGAGCCTGCTGAAAACGACAACAATAAGAAATCCGGTGTAGACATGAGTAGAATGCCTGCCTTCCAGATGGCATAAAAAGGGGTCCATCAAAGTGTCCAGATTTCGCGCAGTGTACCAGCCACTTGCTATCAATGCGCAGAATGTTGGAACGACCCAAAAGCCATGTCGGATAAGATCAAACACGGCGTCATTTTCGCGAATGAACATACAGCCAAAAAGCGTCGCGACTAGCACCAGGTAAGCTCTTTTGAAAGGATACCTGACCGCTCCCAGAGCGAAGATGACTGACGACAACAGAATAAATGAACTTTGCAAAAATTGGGAAATAGATATTTCTGACAGGTTGTTGTGAAGGATCGTTGCGTCGACGAATATGGAAATATTCGCTGCTATCAGAAGGATGAATAGAAAAAACAGTTCAACCAAGACGAAAAGAAGCCGGCGACCATTTTCCGAATGCGACAATCCGGTCTTCCGGACTTTTAATCGCTTGCCAGTTGCCACGAAACAGACCCCTCACGTGTATTGTCGCTGCTTGCGTCTACGATACGGATGGCCAAGTAGTAGCCGATCTTTGAGATTGCTAGATATAATGGGCGAAATAGAGCGGTCCTCAAAGTTGTCCAACACCCTCTCCTGTCAGGCGGCAGCTCTACGGCCACCGGACCGCACGAGGTCCCGTTTTGCGCTGAGCTTGATTGAACGCGAAGAGGTTTCCGCAGGTCTCGTGGCCAAGCGCTCATGTCGCTCCATTGCGCGGAACCGAAAGCGGTCGCCCTCGACAATCAGCCGAGAGACTGGTCGCAATGTGGACGACAGGCCTATCGCACGGCACCTTCAGGCCAGCGTGCTTGGGACTGCGCAAAGCGGCCTAAATCCTGTTCGCTCTCGGTCAACGCGCCTTTGTGCCAGTGGATATCGCGGCAGCTGCGTTTGAAGTGGTCTCCGGTGCAGACCGCAGGACTATCCGGTCATTCGGTTTTGGAACTTGAATGTCAGCTTTTCGAACTCGATTTTAGGCTTCATCAGCTCCAGGCCGATTGTTCGGTCAGGCCTCACAGGTCCGGAAAATAGTGTCGCGCCTTATCCCTGAGACAGGGATGAGACGCGACACTACACGCTACAATAGTGTTTTGGGGGCCTTGCCAAAAGGCCTAGATGCAGCTTTTTGGCAAGGCGATTTAGTTTGCGTAGGCAACAGCCGGAAGCCAAGTGGTCAATTGCGGGACGAAGAACACGATCAAAAGGCCCAGGATCTGAAGCAGTACAAAGGGGATAATACCGCGATAGATGTGGCTCAAGCTGATATTTGGCGGGCAAACGCCCTTGAGATAGAACAGTGCAAAGCCGACCGGAGGCGTCAGGAACGAGGTTTGCAATGTCACAGCCACAAGGATGGCAAACCAGACAACCGAGGGGTTGTCGACGACGCCATAGCCTTCAACTGGGATGTTCAGGCCCACAATCACCGGCAGCATCAAAGGCATAATGATCAGGGTGATCTCGATCCAGTCCAGCAGAAAACCGAGCAGGAAGATGATGAACAGAATGAAAGCAATAACCAAGTAGGGGTTGTCAAAACTGCCCAGAACCATGTTCTCGATGATCTCATCGCCGCCGAAACGACGTAGAATATATGAGAAGAAATTGGCAGCGATGAAAATCCCGACAATGTAACCCGAGGTGTTAAGGGTCTGGCGCATCACATCCAAGAAGACTTTGCCGTTCAGATTGCGCGATGCCAGTGCCAGCAGTGTCGCGCCAAGCGCGCCAAGACCAGAGGCCTCGGTCGGAGTGGCCAACCCGAAGAAGATAGATCCGAGCACCACAATGATGAGGCCAAAGGGCGGTACCACTGAAAGTGCCACGTCCTTAACCACTTTCATGCTGATCGGTTCACGATTTTCCGGTACCGGCATCGAACTGGGCGAAATCAGGCCGTAGACGATGATGTAGACGATATAAAGCACGCCAAGCAGAAGCCCGGGAAACAGAGCGCCCATAAACAGATCACCCAGTGAGATCGCCAGCTGATCCGACATGATCACCAGCATGATCGACGGCGGGATAAGGATACCCAGCGTACCCGAGGCCGCAATGGTGCCGGTCGCGATGGGTTTTGCGTAACCCTGGTCCATCATCGTGGGAATACCCATGACACCCAGCAAGACCACCGACGCACCAATCACCCCGGTCGAAGCCGCCAGAATGATGCCGATCAGCATAACGGTCAGCGCCAACCCGCCTTTCAGAGCGCCAAACAGCACCTGCATCGAGCGCATCATCTTTTGCGCGACGCCAGACTGATCCAGCATCAACCCCATATAGATGAACATCGGCAGTGCGACGAGGATGGGGTTCTTGATGATACTGCCGAAAAAGCGGCCCGCATTGACGTGCAGTTTCACATAAGAAACGCCCGTGCGGTGAAAGGCGATATATTCGTTGATCAGCGCCTTGTTGGGATCAAGCACCAGGAAGGCAATGAGTGAAAAGATCAGGCTGACACCAACCAGTGAGTAGACCACCGGGATGCCGCGAAACAGCATGAAGATAAAGGTCAGGAACATGACCAGAACCAGCCATTGGTTCAGGTCCATCAACATGCCCATGGCAGAGAGTATTTCCATGTAATCAGGCCTCGGAGTCGGCGCGGCGGTTCAGCACAAAGCTGATCGCGGCAATGATGGTAATTAGGCCCAGACCGTACCAGACCGTGTAGTCGAAAATGGGCTCACGGGCGACTTTTCGGATATGGAGCTCAGGGTTAGACAGATGCATGATCCACCACAGAGCGTAGTAGACCGCCCGCTCGCCCATAAACCAGAAACCTGGCAGCCCGCCGAGGATCATCCTCCAGAGCACAGGATCATTCAGTTTGGCAAGATTGCGGGACAGTGTCGCAACCGTCGATATGATTGCCACAACAAACAAAAGAGGCAGAGCGGATTTCAAAAGGTAGAGGCCGTGCAGCCCGTTCGGACTGTCAGAGCCTTCGCGCGCGGCGATCGATGAGACCGCGTAGTGGGTCAGCACGTCTGTCATGATCAAAAGGAACGGCAATAGCAGCCAGCCCAGACCAAATACTTCAATCCGCGCCTTTTTGCGCTTGGAGAAATTGGCGTGAAGAATATCCACCCGCACATGGCTGTTGGTGGTAATCGCATAGCCAAAAGCCGTGAGCATGGCGATGCCGTAGAGCCACCACTGCAAATCGTCAAGCCAGGCTTGGTTCATGCCCATCTTGCGGATGATCACCTGGGTGACGATTGCCAGTATCAGGATCGGAAAAAACCAAGCAATAACATTGCCCAGGTTGATCACAAGCCTGTCGCCCCATAGATGTTCCGAGCGGTTCATTTCACCTGGATCGGTGATTTTGAGCACTTGCTCGACGTCGATATTAGCCCCGGTCATGACTTTCTTCCCTCTGTTCATGCGACGGCGGCCGCCGTAAGGCAGCCGCCATCCTTTAGTTCAACGTGCCAGTAATCAGTTGCGTGGCAGGTAGATTGTTGACCAGACCTTATAGCCTTCGCGGTATTCCTGCAGATCAGCCCAGACTTCTTGGAAGAATGGATCGTCCGCAGCCAATTCACCGACAACTTCGTCCCATGCGCCTTCAAAAGCACCCAGCATCTCTGGCGACCACTGCTTGATGGTCACGCCGTTGTTTTCAACGTTGTCGACCATTGCGGCATAGTTCGAGGCTTCGCCTTCGGCGAGGTTGGTGGTGATTGTGGCAAGACAAGCAGTTTCAATCTGCGCCTGCTGGGTTTCGTCCAGATCTGCCCAAACGTCGCCGTTAACCAGCAGTTCGAACAGAGTCGAGGGCTGGTGCCAACCGGGGAAGTAGTTGAACTTAGCGATTTTGTGGAAGCCAAGACGCGCATCAATGAGGGGCATCGAGAACTCAGTCGCGTCAATTGCGCCACGTTCCAGTGCCGGGAAGATGTCGCCGGCTGCCAGCAGCGAGGTCGAAACGCCAAGCTTATCCATGACTTTCGCACCAAGGCCGAAGAAACGCATGTTCAGACCCTTGAGGTCCTCAACAGTGTTGATTTCTTTCTTGAACCAGCCTGAAGTTTCCGGCGCGATCACGCCGCAAGGGATGGCGTGCACATTGTAGCCAGCATCGTCATACATCTGCTGCCAATATTTGGCTCCGTCATCATAGAGAATCCAACCCAGGAATTCACCAGCTTCCGGGCCAAATGGTACAGCCGCAAAAAGCGAGGCCGTATTGAGTTTGCCCTGCCAATAACCTGTCGTGGCGTAAGCCGCATCGACCGAACCGTTGGCAACGGCATCCAGTGCTTCGAGCGTCGGTACCAGTTTGCCGGGGTCGTAACGTTCAACTTCGACATCATTGGAAATCGAGTTGATCCGGTTGGTGAAATCCACGGCAGCCGTGCCGAGGATCGGCAGGTTCTGGCCAAAAGCGGTGGTCATTTCGATAGTTGTCTGAGCCGAGACGGCGGAGCCCATCAAGGCAAGTCCGGCTACAGCGGCACGTATATTGATTGTCATATTGTTCCTCCCGAGAACAGTTGCTTGGCGCAATATCCAACTAAAGCGACTCACGTCGCCGAATTTGGTAATTTTATATAACCAATTTTCAGAGGAACTCACATATTAACTTGAGCTTGTCTCGATTTACGTTGGGAACCATGTGGATTTTTCAATAATATGGCCGTTGATCCCCGTCTTCATAGTGGTAGCCCCGCGATTCCTTCTTGGCAGGCGGGGCTGTTTGTGTTGCCCGTGCAGAACTGGACGCACTGTGGAAACAGATGGATCACAAGCTGGGGTGTGGCAATAATGCTGCGATGCCATCACTGGCAACCCGATCTGTTCCGGCACGCTGCTGTTGTCGCTTCATGTCGCCACCTTCAGTGATGCAGCGTGCAACAACTGTTTCATTGGACATTTTGTTTCTGCGATTCACAGCCGCTGCCAGAAACGCTGCGGTTCTACACCCGGGCTGCCTTACGGATTGTCGCCTCTCATGGTTTGCAGGTAAGCCGCTGACAGGCAGCGGGACAGCCAGTTCACCGGTTTTGAATGGATACAGGCGCTGAAAGAGGCTGCTGTGAAGATATCCCCTCTCCCGGATGTAAAGATGCGCTGCCGGGCAGTGGACAGCCGGATGATGAAACGGATGACATGCTATAACGCCGAACGCCCGCATTCGTCCCACGGATGTTTGTGTGCCCGAGGCACAAATTTTCTTTTGCGAGAATTCCGAAATGTGCGAATTCAACTCTAGTGAAGACATTTTCCAAACACTGCGGTGTGACACTCAAAAATGATGCCTCCGGCCAAAAAGCAAAGATTCTATTCAATCTCGACGCCGGTGCATCTGTATTTGAGTCCGCCAGAAAAGCCGTATTCTTTCGTGAGCCGTTGTCGCGGGCAGTCTCCATGTGGCTTGACAAGGGGCACAATTTAACCTGGATACAGAAATGCAGGTTTGCCGGTTCAGATACGCAAGCGCCGACATTTCTCGAGTTTTTGAAATCACTTGAAGAAAACGAATTTCACCACGATGGCCACTTCATTCCACAGACCAGCATGGTGCCAGGCGATCTCTCACAGTATCACGTTGGAACTGTTGAGAATATCGACAGGGATCTTCCCCGTATTTGCGAGGAGATTTTTGGCGAATTTTTTGGAGTCGAATTAGAACGATCAAATCGGACAAATGCACATGAGCGACTTGGCGAAATCTCGCAAGAGGAGCGAGACCTGGTATCGAAACTATATCACAGGGACTTCGTGCTCTATAATTCTCTCAGTGCAAATGCTGCCTCGTTGTGAGCTCTCTGTCTGTAGTCATGGGCGTTCACAACGGTGCAAAATACCTCTCCGAGGCAATTGACAGCATTTTGTCGCAGTCTTTCCGGGATTTTGAGTTCATCATCATTGATGACGGTTCAACGGACGCAACGGCTGAAATCCTGGGTGAATTTTCGCGCCGGGATTCGCGCCTTCAATGTATATCCCTCGATAAGAATTTGGGTTTGCCGCATGCTCTGAACCTGGGCATTCAAAAGGCGAGTGGAAACATAATTGCCCGGATGGATTGTGACGATGTGTCCGGTCCTGAGCGCTTTGAATTGCAACTCGCAGCCATGGAGACCAGCGGCGCTGATCTTTTGGGAACATTTGCTTTCAGTCTGAGCTCGAACGGAGCCACGAAGGTGAGAGAGCCACTGCCTGTAACGGAAGACGGCATCGCGCTAAGATTACCACACAGCAATTGCATCGTTCATCCCAGCGTAATGGTTAAAAAGACTGTGCTGGAGGATGTCGGAGGCTACAACGAAGAGTTCTTGAATAGCCAGGACTACGATCTTTGGCTTCGCCTGCTACCGCAGGCTCGGATGAACAATCTGGACGTGCCTCTGATCGGGTACAGAAGGCACAATGGCCAGATCAGCGCTCGCAAAAGTAGAGGTAAACAAACACATTACAGTGTCTGCGCCGCCTTGAGCCATTTTAGAGTTGGCTTCGACATGGATCGCATTAGCCCAAAGGAAGATGTCGCGGTTGTTGTCAACGGCTTTACCGAAGTCTTCCAGGCTGATCTCACTCCTCGGGTAAGGCAGTGTCTTAACGGGCATGTGATCCGATACGCCCGAAAATGCGTACGAGACAAAGATCAGCGCAAGGCCCTGAGGGACCTCTTGTTTACAACCGCCACGTTTCGTGAAAAGTGCAAGTGGCAACTCTACCAGTTGACAGGTTAAGGGTGCGCGGCCCCGTCATTATACCGCGTATTGATGACGCATTTGGGGGCGCTCTGTTTTGGGCTGTGGGGCCGAATGGCAGATAGCGTCGAGGCTTCCATTTTGTCAGAATTCATCAAAGGCCGTATTCGTAACGAGACAGTGGTCTTGTCACGGTTTGGTGCCGTCCTTTTGTTAGTATATTTTGCAACAAAGGAGATGAACTATGGGACCAACACCAACGGAATTCGATCCACAAAGGCAGCCAAGAGCAACAACAGTGCAAATAGAAGTTAAGCGGCAAGTATCGCCGAAGTTGGTGTCTTTGCGCCGGATTTCTCGTTCAAATCAGACCTAATGATTGCGTCAATTCCTCCCTCGTCGCCTTGGTGTACAGGGATCTTGTTGGTATAACGAAAATGATCTATTTGCAGTTTAATATTCCAAATTGGAATTTTTGAACAAGTATCGGTTTTGGAGGATGAGCCATGGATAGCCGCATTGGACTGCGTCAGCTCCGCGCCTTTCACGCCGTCATGACGACAGGCAATGTCACTGCGGCGGCGCAGCAACTAAATTTGACCCAGCCTGCGGTCAGCAAACAGCTTGCCGCGCTGGAACAGTCTTTGGGCATCACATTGTTTCACCGGAAAAGCGGCTCTGCCACCAGCGCCACCAGAGAGGGCATTGCTTTCTTTAAAGCCTCGGAAACAACGATTTCCGGGCTGGAAGATTTGCCGATGATTGCGCGTGACATTGCCACCAACAGCCAGCGTCGCCTGCGCATTGCCGCGACTCCGCCGATCATCAACAGCCGCCCCATGATGCAGGCCATCAAGAACTTCCGCCGGGATTATGAGGATATACAGATCTCTTTTGAGGCGCGCGCCCGGATTGACATCGAAGATTGGGTGCTGCGGCGTCAGGTCGACTTTGCTGTTGCCCTGCTTCCTGCAAGTGCGCCGGGCCTTAGCGCGCGCAAACTTGTTGATACCTCGGCGGTTGTTGCAATGGCCCCTGATCATGTCCTCTCGGGTGAGGATGTGCTGACCCCTGAAACAGTTAAGGGGCATCAAGTCATTCTGCCAAGCCGTCAATTGCTGCGGTGCCGCATTGAAGCGGCGCTAAAGACCTCAGGAGAATCCCTGCAGGTTGGAATGGAGGCCTCGTCGTCGCTCATGTGCTGCCACATGGCCGCCTCGGGTTTAGGCGTTGCGATTTGCGATCCTTTTAGCCCATCCACATTTGCGCAGTCTCTCTTGACGGTTCGGGCCTGGCAGCCTGAAGTACCATTGTCTTATGGTGCATTGATGCCAAAGGATGTCGACCTGAGCAGCCCCGCCTGCAGATTTCTTGACCTCCTAGAGGAGAGTTTTTCTATGCCGCTCCAATCCGGATTACCGCGAGCATCCGCATGACGGATGGCAAGCCCTGTTGTCATGTTGCCCGTAACATGGGCCATAAGGACAGCGCCCCACAGGTCTTCACCGCTCAGAAAAGCAGCGTCAATTTTGACACTGCCCTGATCCCCGGTGGCAAGGCGGTGGGCGGCACCGCACATCCGAAAATTGCCGACGATGGCGAGGGTCCGTTGCGGTCTTCGCGTGTCAGGCCGTTTCGTATGGCGATGACCACAGTGACCAACGCCCAGTTTCAGGCCTTTGCTGCGGCAACCGGCTATGTCACTGAGGCCGAGGGTTTTGGCTGGTCCTTTGTCTTTTGGAGCGATGTTGCCAAACAGAGTGCTGGCGTGAGGCGGGTGCCGGGGCTGGATTGGTGGCGCGCGGTGGAGGGTGCGGACTGGCGCAACAGTCATGGCCCAAAGACGGACCCGTCGGTCTGGCGGTCAGATCACCCCGTTTCGCAAGTGTCCTGGGCCGATGCCCGGGCCTACGCGAGCTGGGTCGGGGGGCGACTTCCAACCGAGGCCGAATGGGAACATGCTGCCCGTGGGGGGCTCGGCGATGTCAAATATCCTTGGGGAGACAGCGACCCGGACGACGTTGGCAATTTCCGATGCAATATCTGGCAGGGCCATTTTCCGCAGACAAATACAGCAGCTGACGGATACCGCCATACCGCCCCGGCGCAGTCGTTTGAACCCAATGGCTTTGGCCTCTACAACATGGTTGGAAATGTCTGGGAATGGACCGGCGACAGGTTCACGATCAAGTCTCTGAAGACTTCCGTAAAGGCAAGATTGGCCGGGATGAAGGATTACCGCCTGTCCAAAGGCGGCTCTTTTCTGTGCCACCAAAGCTATTGCTTCCGATACCGCATCGCCGCGCGCTCAGGCAACTCGCCGGACAGCGCAACTCCGCATCAGGGGTTTCGAATGGTTTGGGATGTTTGAGCGAGCGGACCTGTCACGGCATTGCTCCGCCCCCATGAGGGCATATTCTGCCCCGAAGAAGATCTGCCATGGCGTCACGACCCTGCGAAGAATTCAAACGCCACGCAGTGCGGATCGCACCAACCAGCGGGCGTTGTTGCAAAAGAGGATCAGGAACCGGGGCAAGGAAGGCGAATGCCTTCGCCGCCTGAATGAGCCGCCTGAATGAGCCGCCGGGGCGGAACGAAAGCGGCACAGGTCTACTTTTGAGATTTCGCGTATATCGCTGGGTTTGCTCTGTAAATCTCTCACCATTGCCGGTATGTTGACCCAATGGCATCAAAGGTATTTTGCCACGGCGCTTTAGGGGGATATGCCGGGCATTTCAAGCCTATTTCCAGTCGAACTGGCGTCGTTAGTTCGCGGAGACAGGTCGTGTTTGATCCCGCTCAGCCCTGATCCATGGCTATCCTATATCTCTGTGTGCTGCTGTGGCCGGGGGTTTCGTGGGGTTATCGCAGTTATATGGGGCAGATTTCTGCAAGATGGATCGCGTCGAAAACATGTTGCAATGTTTGATAATACCAAGACAATGCCGACAAAATAATAGTGGAGGAATAATATGACCAAATCAATCACTCACACGGGTCTGACCCGACGGAGCGTGCTGCGCGGTGCAACGGCACTGGGTGCGGCAGCCTTGATCCTGCCGGCTAGCATGCGCGCCGCATCGGCTGAGCCAAAAAAGGGTGGAATCCTGCGTATTGGCATGGGCCATGGTAGCACCTCGGACAGCTTGGATCCGGGCTCTTGGGACAATGCCTATTCGCAGGTGTTTGCGTCTTCGCGTCACAACTACCTGACCGAGATCGACGCCGATGGCGCGTTGCAGCCTGAAATCGCCGAAAGCTGGGAAGCCTCTGCCGACGCCGCAACCTGGACCTTCAAGATCCGTCAGGGCGTAACGTTCCACTCTGGCAAAGCACTGGATGCGGAAGATGTGATCGCCTCGATCAACTTCCACCGTGGCGAAGACAGTACATCGGCTGCTAAACCAATCGTGGACGGTATCACTGACATCAAGGCCGATGGCAGCCACACCGTGGTTGTTTCGCTGGACGCGGGCAATGCTGACTTCCCGTTCATCATGTCGGATTACCACATCGCGATCATGCCAGCCAAAGACGGCGCTATTGATCCGACGTCGGCTGATGGCTGTGGCGCATATGTCGTCGATAGCTTCGAGGCCGGTGTCGAGGCGCGGATGACCCGCAACCCGAACTACTGGAAGTCGGACCGGGCCCATTTTGACGGCATTGAGTTGCTGCCAATCGTTGATGGCGCTGCCCGCCAGAACGCTCTGATCAGTGGTCAGGTTGATGTGATCGACCGGGTTGATCTGAACACTGTGCACCTGCTGAAGCGCGCCCGAAATATCAACGTTCTGTCGGTTACAGGGTCGCAGCATTATGTGTTCCCAATGGACTCGCGTGCGGCACCGTTCAGCGACAACAATGTGCGGATGGCGATGAAACACGCGGTTGACCGTGAAGAGCTGGTTGAAAAGATCCTCAACGGCTATGGCTCTGTCGGCAACGACCACCCAATCAGCACCGCCAACCGGTTCCACGCTGGTGATGCGCTGGAACAGCGCACCTATGATGCGGACAAGGCCAAATGGTATCTGAAGCAGGCCGGGCTGGATTCGATCGACCTTGAACTGTCGGTCAGCGATGCGGCCTTTGGTGGCGCCGTGGATGCCGGTGTTCTGATGTCGGAAAAATCGGCTGCTGCTGGCATCAAGCTGACAGTAAAGCGTGAGCCAAGCGATGGTTATTGGTCCAACGTCTGGATGAAGAAACCTTTTGTTGCCAGCTACTGGGGTGGCCGCCCGACTGAGGACTGGATGTTCAGCACCGCCTATAAGTCTGGCGTAAACTGGAACGAAAGCTATTGGGAAAATGCCCGCTTTGATCAACTTCTGGCCGCTGCGCGGTCCGAGCTGGACAATGACAAGCGCCGTGAGATGTATGTCGAGATGCAGGGGCTGGTCCGCGACGAAGGCAGCACAATCATCCCGATGTTTGCCAGCTACGTGATGGCGCATTCCACGGCAGTGGCCACGCCAGACACAGTTGCGCCGAACTGGACTATGGACGGGTTCCGGGTCGCAGAACGTTGGTGGTTTGCCTAAGCTCCGCGACACTTAAAAATACCTGCAGCCCCGAGGTCTATGCTTCGGGGCTGTCTTTCCTGGCGGCAGGCAAAAACAATAAGCCGCCGGACAAACGGAGGAACTAGGACAGATGGCACATGTTTGGCGTATGATCGCTCAGCGTCTCGCCCTTGGGTTTTTGACGCTTTTTGTGGTCTCACTGTTGATCTTTGGGGCCACCGAATTGTTGCCCGGCGATTTCGCCGAGGCCATTCTCGGTCAATCTGCAACGCCCGAAACCATCGCCGCAATTCGCCGCGAACTGGGGCTCGATCAACCTTTCCACACACGCTACGTCAGCTGGCTGAGTAGCGTGCTGCAGGGGGATTTCGGAAAATCTCTGGCCAATCAGCAACCGGTAATCGAGCTGATATCCAAGCGATTGGGCAATACGCTGTTCCTGGCCCTTTATGCGGCCGCGATGGCGGTGCCACTGGCCCTGATCCTGGGCATCCTGGCGGCGCTGTTTCGCAATTCGGTCTTTGACCGGATGTCAAACGCTCTGGCGCTGACCTCGATCTCGTTCCCTGAATTCTTTGTCGCTTATATCCTGATCCTCTGGTTTGCGCAGACTGGCTACTTCCCGTCGATCGTGCGGTTGTCCTCTGGTATCAGCTTTGGCGAATCGCTGTATCGCAGCTTCTTGCCGGCGCTGACCCTGACCCTGGTGGTCACTGCCCATATGATGCGGATGACACGGGCGGCTCTCATCAACCTGCTGGCCAGTCCCTATATCGAAATGGCGCGGCTAAAGGGCATGAGCCCGATGCGGGTGATCCTGCGGCATGCGCTGCCCAATGCGCTGGCCCCGATCATCAATGTGGTGGCGCTGAACCTGGCCTATCTGATCACCGGCGTGGTGGTGGTCGAGGTGGTGTTTGTCTATCCCGGTCTTGGCCAGTTGATGGTCGACAGCGTGTCGCGTCGCGACATTCCCGTAGTGCAGGCGGTGGCGCTGATCTTTGCCTCTGCTTATGTGCTGCTTAATCTCACTGCCGATGTGCTTTCGACCCTGTCGAATCCGCGGCTGATGCACCGGCGCTGAGGGGAAAACCATGAGCATTCTGATTTCGATATTCTGGTTCGCAGTGGCTGTGGTTGGCGCCATGGCGCTTGGCTGGCTGTTCCGGGCCTTTGTGGTTGCGGTTTCACCGCAGCGGCAGGCGCAAGATATGCGCAAAGCGCCGCTGACCGCCAGCTTTGGCCTGCTGGTCATTCTTGTCTATGTGCTGGTTGCTGCGCTGGCACCGGTTATCGCACCATTTGGCGAAAGCGAAGTGGTGGGCGGCGAGTTCCTGCCCTGGGATTCGACCTATCTGTTGGGCACCGACAATCTGGGGCGCGATATGCTGACCCGGATGATATATGGCGCCCGCAATACTGTCGGCATTGCCTTTACCATTACTGCGCTGGCGTTTTTCGTGGGCACGGTTCTGGGCCTGCTGGCGGCAGTCGTTGGCGGCTGGCTTGACCAAGTGCTGAGCCGGTCCGTCGATGTGCTGATGGCAATCCCGTCGCTGATCTTTTCGCTGCTGTTGCTGACGATCTTTGGCACCTCGGTGCTGTCGCTGGTGCTGGTTATTGCCACGGTCGATGCCACCCGGGTCTTTCGTCTGGCGCGATCGGTGGCGCAGGGCATTGTGGTGATGGACTATATCGAGGCGGCGCGGTTGCGCGGCGAAGGCAAATGGTGGTTGATCACCCGCGAGATCCTGCCCAATGCGATGGCACCTCTGGTGGCTGAATTCGGGCTGCGGTTCTGCTTTGTCTTTCTGGCCATCTCGGGGCTGTCGTTCCTGGGTCTGGGGATCCAGCCGCCCACCGCTGACTGGGGTGGCATGGTGCGTGACAACGCAACACTGATCACCTTTGGCGACCTCACACCGTTCTTGCCGGCTGGCGCGATTGCGCTGTTGACTGTGGCGGTCAATTTTGTGGTCGATTGGCAGCTACATAAATCCAGCGGATTGAAGGAATAAACCATGGCGGATCAAGACAACACAGAAAACCGCCTGCTGACCATCCGCAATCTGTGGATTGAAGGGCAAAGCGAAGACAAGTGGTCACCGATCATCAAAGGTGTGGATCTGGACCTGAACCGGGGCGAAGTGCTGGGGTTGATCGGGGAATCCGGGGCAGGTAAGTCCACTCTTGGTCTGGCGGCGATGGGCTTTACCCGCGATGGCTGCCGCATCAGCGACGGCACTGTCGAATTCGACGGCATTGACCTGCGCCATGCTGCGCCGGGAGAGCGGCGCGGCTTGCTGGGCAAGCGTATCGCCTATGTGGCGCAATCCGCGGCGGCCAGTTTCAACCCGGCCCACAAGCTGATTGATCAATACAGCGAGGCGCCGGTGGTGCATGGGGTGATGTCGCGGCAACAAGCCGAGACCGACGCCACCAGTCTCTATGAACAGATGCAATTGCCGGACCCCGACCAGATCGGCTTTCGCTATCCGCATCAGGTCTCGGGCGGGCAGCTGCAACGGGCAATGACGGCGATGGCGATGTCCTGTCGGCCTGACCTGATCATCTTTGATGAACCCACCACGGCGCTGGATGTGACCACTCAGATCGAGGTTCTGGCGGCTATCCGCTCTATCGTCAAAGAGTTCAACACTGCTGCGATCTACATCACCCATGATCTGGCGGTGGTGGCGCAGATGGCGGATCGCATCAAGGTGCTGCTGAAGGGGGAAGAGGTCGAAGAGGCCGATACCCGCACCATGCTGTCCACCCCGCAAGAGGACTATACCAAGTCGCTTTGGGCGGTGCGCAGTTATGCGCGTGCCGAACAGGCGGACACCGACAAGGGCACTCCGGTTGTTTCGGTGCGCAATGTCACCGCCGGCTATGGCGCGACCACAGTGCTGGATGATGTCAGCTTTGACTTCTATCAGGGCCGCACGGTTGCGGTTGTCGGCGAAAGTGGCTCGGGTAAATCGACCGCGGCGCGGGTGATCACTGGTTTGCTGCCGCCTAGCAAGGGTGAGGTGTTGTTTGACAGCAAGGTCATGCCTGCCGATTACCGGTCCCGCCACCGTGATCAGCTGCGTCAGGTGCAGATGATCTATCAGATGGCGGATACCGCGCTGAACCCCAAGCTGCGCCTGCGCGAGCTGATCGGGCGCCCGGCACAGATGTATCTGGGCCTTAAGGGTAAGGCATTGGACGAACGGGTGCGCGAGCTGCTGTCGCTGATCGAGCTGGAGCCGGATCAGTATATCGACCGCTTGCCGTCCGAGTTGTCCGGCGGCCAGAAACAGCGGATCGGTATTGCCCGGGCGCTGGCCGCCGAGCCCAAGTTCATCATCTGTGACGAGGTCACCTCGGCGCTGGATCAGCTGGTGGCCGAGGGTATCCTGCGTCTGCTGGACAACCTGCAGGCCGAGTTCAATCTGGGCTATATGTTCATCACCCATGATCTGGCCACGGTTCGCGCCATTGCCGATGACGTGGTGGTGATGCAGCAGGGTAAGGTGGTGGAACAGGGCCAAAAGGCCGCGATGTTCCAGCCGCCGCATCATCCCTATACGGAACTGCTGCTCAGCTCGGTGCCCGAAATGGACCCGGACTGGCTGTCCAATTTGCTCGAGGCGCGGGCAGAGGCCGGCTGACAAAAAAAGAGGGGCCGCGAGACCCCTCTGAAATACCGATGATTTTGGATTGGGCCTGCCAGTGTGGCAGGCCCAATTGCTTTAATCGACCTGGCGGACAGCGCCCTTGGCGGCGCTGGTGGTCAGCTTGGCATAGGCCTTTAGCGCCGTGGACACCTTGCGCTTGCGCGGTTTGGCTGGGATCCATCCATTTGCATCCAGCACCTTGCGGCGTTCGGCCAGCACATCTTCGCTGACAGCTAGGTGGATCGACCGATTCGGGATGTCGATCTCGATCTTGTCGCCGTGCTCGACCAGACCAATGGTGCCGCCCTCAGCCGCTTCGGGTGAGACGTGGCCGATGGACAGACCCGAGGTGCCGCCCGAGAAACGACCGTCGGTCAACAAGGCGCAATCCTTGCCCAGACCTTTGGATTTCAGGTAGCTGGTCGGATAGAGCATTTCCTGCATGCCGGGGCCGCCGCGCGGACCTTCATAGCGGATCACCACCACATCGCCGACCTTGACCTTGCCGGTCAGGATATCGCTGACCGCGGCGTCCTGGCTTTCGCAGACATAGGCCGAGCCGGTGAATTGCAGGATGCTGGCATCAACGCCGGCGGTTTTCACAATGCAGCCGTCCAGCGCGATATTGCCGAACAGCACTGCCAGGCCACCATCCTGGCTAAAGGCATGTTCCTTGGAGCGGATCACGCCGCCCTTGCGGTCTTTGTCCAGTTCCTTGAAGCGGTTCGACTGGCTGAAGGCCTGGGTGGTGCGCACACCGCCGGGGGCGGCCTTGAACAGTTCCTCGGCCTCGGGGTTGTTGGCCACGGTGATATCCCATTTGCCAATCGCCTCAGCCATAGTGCTGGAATGCACGGTGGCCACTTCGCCGTGCAGTAGACCGGCCCGGTACAGCTCGCCGAGGATCGAGAAGATGCCACCGGCGCGGTGGATGTCCTCCATGTGGACGTTTTCGACGTTGGGCGCGACTTTGCACAGACAGGGCACTTTGCGGCTGAGCCGGTCCATGTCCGTCATGGTGAAATCGACCTCGCCCTCATGGGCGATGGCCAGCAGGTGCAATACGGTGTTGGTTGAGCCCCCCATGGCGATGTCGACGCTCATGGCGTTCTCGAACGCGTCGAAGGAGGCAATATCGCGCGGCAGCAGGCCTTTTTCTTCGCCCTCATAGTGGCGCTTGGTGATGTCGACGATCTTGCGGCCGGCCTCAAGAAACAGGTTCTTGCGGTCCGAGTGGGTGGCCAGAGTCGAGCCATTGCCCGGCAGCGCCAGACCCAGGGCCTCGGCCAGACAGTTCATCGAGTTGGCGGTGAACATGCCAGAGCACGACCCACAGGTGGGGCAGGCGTTTTCTTCGATGTGCTGCACCTGCGCATCCGTCAGGGTCTCGCTGGCGGCGGCGACCATGGCATCAACCAGATCTATTTTCTTCATGTCGAGATCTTCGAAGTCGATCTTACCGGCCTCCATCGGGCCACCGGACACAAAGATCACCGGGATGTTGAGGCGCATGGCGGCCATCATCATGCCGGGGGTGATCTTGTCGCAGTTGGAGATGCAGACCATGGCGTCGGCGCAGTGGGCGTTGACCATGTATTCAACCGAATCGGCGATGATTTCGCGCGATGGCAGCGAGTAGAGCATGCCGTCGTGACCCATGGCGATACCGTCATCCACCGCGATGGTGTTGAATTCCTTGGCAACACCGCCCGCCGCCTCGACCTCACGCGCGACCATCTGGCCCAGATCTTTGAGGTGGACGTGACCGGGGACGAACTGGGTGAACGAGTTGACGATGGCGATGATTGGCTTGCCGAAATCACTGTCGGTCATGCCGGTGGCGCGCCACAAGCCGCGGGCGCCGGCCATGTTGCGGCCATGGGTGGAGGTTCTTGAACGGTAAAATGGCATTGTGCTGTTTCCCTATGTTTGCCCTCAGGGACACGATTTGCGCAACAAACGCAATATGCCGGGGCGGTGTTTGAGTGTTTTAGACCTCTGCTCCGGTTTAACGGGCCTGAGCGGCGGCGGTGTTTGTCTGGGGGCGCTTGGCGAGGATTTGGTTGACGATCAGGCCAATCACCAGCGCCCAAAAGGCGGCTCCGATGCCAAAGAAGCTGATGCCAAAGACGCTGATGCCAAAGACGCTGATGCCGGAGACGGTGGTCATAAAGGTAATCAGCGCCGCCTCGCGGTTCTGGCTGTCCGACAGCGCATGCGACAGGCTATTGCCGATGGTCGACAGCAGGGCATGGCCCGCGATCGTCGCGACCAGTGCTTTTGGGGCGATCAGGAACAGGCTGATCACGGTGGCACCGCCCAGACCGACCAGACCGACCAGGCAATGCAACAGGCCGGCGGTGGCGCTGGCAAGGTCGCGGGTTTTTGCATCGTCGTCCGCCTCGGGGCCAGCACAGATGGCGTCACCGAAGAGGTCTTTGTGCTGACGGGTGAAATGGAGGTGCTGCGCGATGGGGATTGGGTGTCACTATCAGCCGGGCAAGGGCTGCGGTTTGCAGCCGACCAGCCGCATGGCTACCGCAGTGCCCGGACCGGGGCGGCGTTTCTCAATATGCACCATTACCGCCATGCGGTTCTGGCGCGGCAAAATCTGTAGATCCGTTCGATGCTTCACTTGTGTAGCGGCGGGCGGCTGACTACAGGTTGTGGCTGAGCAATCTACTAACCCGGAGATCCCCCCTTGGACACATTTCGCGGCAGCCTGTTGATGGTGCTGGCCATGGCGGCTTTTGCCTTGGAGGACATGTTTGTCAAATTCGCCAGCCAATCGCTGCCGGTTGGGCAGATCCTGATGCTCTTTGGTCTGGGTGGCATGATCCTGTTTATGGTCATGGCGCGTGCGCAGGGGCAGTCTTTGCTGCACCCGGCGATTTGCACGCGCCCGATGGTGTTGCGCTCCTTGGCGGAGGTGATTGGGCGGCTGTGTTATACACTGGCGATTGCCTTGACGCCGCTGTCGTCGGCCTCGGCGATCCTGCAAGCCACACCTTTGGTGGTGGCGGCGGGGGCGGTGGTGTTTTTCAGCGAGCAGGTTGGCTGGCGCCGCTGGGTGGCCATCGCCATTGGGTTTTGTGGTGTGTTGCTGGTTTTGCGCCCCGGAGTCAGCGGTTTTGAACCGGCGTCAATTTTTGCGGTGATTGGCATGTTGGGATTTGCCGGACGCGATCTGGCGACCCGTGCGGCGCCGCCTTCGATGTCCAATTACCAGTTGGGCATCTACGGGTTCGCCATGCTTATTGTGGCCGGCGCGGTGGCGTTGGGCTGGACCGGTGGGGCCAGCTGGCCCAGCCCGCTGGTCTGGGGCCAACTGGCCGCCGCCACGGTGATTGGGGTTATTGCCTATAACGCCCTGACCGGCGCCATGCGCTCGGGCGAGATCTCGGTGGTGGCGCCGTTTCGCTATACGCGGCTGGTGTTTGCCATGGTGTTGGGGGTGTTGGTGTTTGGCGAGCGCCCGGATCTGTGGACGCTGATTGGCAGCGCGGTGATTGTCGGCAGTGGCTTGTTCACGGTCCTGCGAGAGCGCTATTCGCGGCGGCCTAGCTGACCGCGCCGACGGTTCTGACCCGGTCTTCCCTCTGTGGGTTGAAGTCAGCGCTGCTTACCACCTTGCACCTGTGCCTGTGTCACCTTATCTGCCTTCTATGGCCCAGACAAAATCAGACCCGAATTACAAAGTTATCGCCGAAAACCGCCGTGCGCGGTATGATTATGCGATTGATGACGATTTGGAATGCGGCATCATTCTCGAGGGCTCTGAGGTCAAGAGCGCCCGGATTGGTGGCACCAACATCGCCGAAAGCTATGCCGCGGTCGAGAATGGTGAGCTGTGGCTGGTGAATTCCTACATCGCGCCATATGAGCGGGCCAAGACGTTTAAGCATCTTGAGCGCCGTCGCCGCAAGCTGTTGGTGTCGCGCAAGCAGATGTCGAACCTGTGGAACGCCACCCAGCGCAAGGGGATGACCCTGGTGCCGCTGGTGATGTATTTCAACCACAAGGGTCTGGTGAAGATCAAGATCGGCATCGCCAAGGGCAAGCAGAACCACGACAAACGCGCCACCGAAGCCAAACGCGACTGGTCGCGGCAGAAATCACGGCTGATGAAGGATCACCGCTAAGCTGTTGAAGCCGAAAGGCTCAGCCCTGTGCCTTTGATCGCGCAGGGGCGAAAATTGCCATTTGCGATTGATGACTGTTTTTGTCAGATAGCTCCTGCCCAGCCAGAACGCTTATTCTCACGCCCGGTTTTGAATCAGACACCAGTGAGCGGGCGGCCAAGTCATGACAGTTTCAAATTTTGCGCTGGAGGTTTCCAATGCCGAACCGCTAGAGGTTTTCGGCTTTGACGCCTTGGAGATCTGCCGGAAAACAGGCAAATCCGCCAGCGGGTCGTGCCGCGCTTAGGCTGATCCATTAACGCGACAAAAATCCCATATAGTGACGAAGCCCCGGTAACCTGGGTCATTTTGCCGCCTTTGATCTATCTGTAACGGCCTGATCTCTTGCCACTCCTATTAGCCAATAGTAGGCATCATCTAACGTATATGTGACGGGAGGCCTTGATGCTCGACGATCCGAAGACACTTGTTTCCACTGATTGGCTGGCGGCCCATCTGAAAGATCCCGATTTGAGGCTGCTGGATGCCTCGTGGATGATGCCTGCGCTAGAGCGCGATGCTCGCAGTGAATATGACGCCGGGCACATTCCAGGCGCCCGGTTTTTCGATATTGATGACATCTCGGACCATCGCTCTGAGCTACCGCATATGGTGCCGCCGGTGGAAAAGTTCATGTCGCGGCTGCGGGCGATGGGCGTCGGCGATGGCCACCAGGTGGTGGTCTATGATGGTCTTGGGCTTTTTTCGGCAGCCCGTGTGTGGTGGCTGTTTCGCTTGATGGGGCAATCCAATGTTGCTGTGCTGGACGGTGGTTTTCCCAAGTGGAAAGCCGAGGGCCGGGCGATTGAGGATATGCCGCCGGTGATCCGCGACCGCCATATGACGGTGCGGGTGCAGAACCACATGGTGCGCGATGTGACCCAGGTTTCGGCGGCCTCCAAGCTGGGCGATCATCAAATCATTGATGCCCGTGCTGGCGAACGATTCCGCGGCGAGGTCCCCGAACCACGTCAGGGTCTGCGCGCCGGTCATATTCCGGGTGCCAAAAACGTGCCATTTTCGACGCTGCTGAATGCGGACGGTACGATGAAGCCCAGCGACCAGCTGCGCAGCACCTTTGAGGCTGCCGGGGTGGATCTGAGCAAACCCGCAATCACCTCATGCGGGTCTGGTGTGACCGCCGCAGTGCTCAGCCTGGCGCTGGAGCGTATCGGCAAAAGAGACCATGCGCTCTATGATGGTTCCTGGACCGAATGGGGCGCCTTCCCGACCTTACCCGTTGCAACCGGAGAGACCTGATGTTTGAAGCTTTGAAAGCCCAGCCCGCCGATAAAATTCTGGCGCTGATGCAGAAATTCCGCGAAGACCCGCGCTCCGACAAGATTGATCTGGGTGTTGGTGTCTACAAGAACGCCGAAGGCGTCACCCCGGTGATGCGGGCGATCAAGGCCGCCGAGCACCAGCTGTGGGAAACCCAGATCAGCAAGGCCTATGTGGGGCTGGCCGGTGATCCGGCCTACGCGGATGCGATGATCAAACTGATCCTGGCGGATACGGTCGAGCGCGGCAATATCGCCGCCGCAGCGACCCCCGGCGGCACCGGTGCGGTGCGGCAGGCGTTTGAGCTGATCAAGATCGCCAACCCTTCGGCGCGGGTGTTTGTGTCGGATCCCACTTGGCCCAATCACATCTCGATCCTGAACTATCTGGGCATCGAGACCGTCACCTATCGCTATTTCGACCGCACGACCTGTGGTGTCAATTTTGACGCTATGATGAGCGACCTGAAAACTGCGGTCAAAGGTGACGTGGTATTGCTGCATGGCTGCTGCCACAATCCAACCGGCGCCAATCTGAACGCGGTGCAGTGGCAAGAAGTGATCGACCTGCTCAATGCCCGTGGCCTGGTGCCGATGATCGACATTGCCTATCAGGGCTTTGGCGATGGCTTGGAAGAAGACGCCGTGGGCGTGCGGATGGTGGCTGCAGGCACTCCGGAATGCCTGATCGCGGCCAGCTGCTCAAAGAACTTTGGCATCTACCGCGAACGGACCGGCCTGCTGATGATGGTGTCGAATGACGCGGCATCGCAAAAGCTGAACCAGGGCACATTGGCCTTCCTGAACCGGCAGAACTACTCGTTCCCGCCGGATCACGGCGCCCGTCTGGTGACCATGATCCTGAACGACGACGCCCTGCGCGCCGATTGGGCGGCTGAGCTTGAGGAGGTGCGTCTGGGCATGCTAGGCCTGCGTCAGGGATTGGCGGATGAGCTGCAGCGGCTGTCCGGCTCTGACCGGTTTGGCTTTCTGGCACAACACCGCGGCATGTTCTCGCTGCTGGGCACCACCCCCGAACTGGTGGAAAAGCTGCGCGCCGACAATGGCATTTATATGGTTGGCGACAGCCGGATGAACATTGCCGGGCTGAACGCCGATACCATTCCGATCCTGGCCAAGGCGATCATCGACGCCGGTATCTAAGCCCTGACCCTAAAGCCACGACCAACGCGCCCGCTGTCCGTGGGCGCGTTTTTTGTGCGCGATCGGGGCCCGCAGATGTTCTTTTTGCCAAAAATACTCAAATTCCCGACCCCGGCCACAAACGCGACCCCAAACGCAAAACGCGGCCTTCGCAAAGGCCGCGTCTTTTGTTTCAGCGATAGGTTGGATCAGCTGTGGTAGGCAGACTCGCCGTGTTCAGCCAGATCAAGGCCACGACGCTCGGTGTCTTCGTCGACGCGCAGACCAATGAGCTTATCGACCAGCTTGTACAGCAGAACCGAGCCGATAGCGCTCCATGCAATAGTGATGCCGACCGCTTCGATCTGGATCCAGGTCTGGCTGACCCAGGAATAGTCGGCGCCGCCGGTGCCACCCAGCGCCGGAGCGGTGAAGATGCCGGTGCCGATGGCGCCAAAGATCCCGCCGATACCGTGAATGCCGAACACGTCCAGGCTGTCGTCATAGCCGAACTTGTTCTTGACGGTGGCCACAAAGAAGTAACAGATCGCCGAGGCCCCAGCCCCCAGTGCGATGGCGCCAATCGGACCAACCGTACCCGCCGCCGGAGTGACCGCAACCAGACCGGCTACCATGCCCGAGGCCGCCCCCAGCATAGAGGCCTTGCCACGCAGCACCGCTTCGATGCCGCTCCAGGCCAGAATGGCACCGGCGGTGGCGGTAAAGGTGTTGATCATCGCCAGACCAGCGCCGCCGTTGGCTTCCAGATTGGAGCCGGCGTTGAAACCGAACCAGCCAACCCAGAGCAGCGAGGCACCAACCATGGTCAGGGTCATCGAATGCGGCGCCATCATGTCTTTGCCAAAGCCGATCCGCTTGCCCACCATGATGCTGCCAAACAGGGCTGCAATGCCGGCGTTGATATGCACCACAGTGCCACCAGCAAAATCAAGCGCGCCCATGTTGAAGATCAGGCCCGAGCTGTCCCAGACCATATGGGCAATCGGGAAATACACGACGGTGACCCAGAGCACCACAAAGAGCATGATCGCCGAGAACTTCATGCGCTCGGCAAAGGCCCCGACGATCAGCGCCGGTGTGATGGCGGCAAAGGTCATCTGGAAGGCGATGAACACGAACTCGGGGATCACCACGCCTTCGGTAAAGGTCGCCACCATGCTGTCCATGGTGACGCCGACCAGGAACAGCTTGCCGGTGCCGCCCCAAAAGGCGCCGGTGCCGCCGCCAAAGGCAAAGGAGTAGCCGTAGACAACCCAGATCACCATCACCAGAGCGGTGATCAAGGTGCACTGCATCAGCACCGACAACATGTTCTTGCTGCGCACCAGCCCACCATAGAACAGCGCCAGACCCGGCAGAATCATCAGCAGTACCAGCAGGGTCGAAACCATCATCCAGGCGACATCGCCCTTGTCCATGGTCTCAGTGATCACTGCGGTGACGTCTTCGGTGACGACTTCGGTGGTCTGGGCCGCAGCCGCCAGGGCCATCGCCGAAAAGGCGGCGCTCAGCCCGGAAATTTTTGCGAATTTATTCATGATCTCTCTCTTGTATGAGCTGCGGAGTGCTTTACAGCGCGTCCAGATTTGTCTCGCCGGTGCGCACCCGCATCGCCTGAGACACCTCCAGGACAAAAATCTTGCCATCACCGATCTTGCCGGTGCGGGCGGTATTGGCGATGGTCTCGACCACCTGGTCGGCCTGATCTGCCGGCACCACGATTTCCAGTTTCATCTTGGGCACAAAATTCACTTCGTATTCCGCACCGCGATAGATCTCGGTGTGACCCGCCTGAGCGCCAAACCCTTTGATTTCGGTGACCATCAGCCCCGCAACGCCGATCTCGGTCAACGCCTGGCGGACCTCCTCCAGCTTGAACGGTTTGATGGCGGCTATGATCATTTTCATCTCGGCATCCTCTTCTCCAGCGTTTCCCCAGGCGTGGTGCCCAAATCTCTGTCCCTGCAAACAAGCGGTTGAAAGGAGCGCTGGGAATGCTGCGGGCGCTGGCCAGCGGTCTGATTGAGCAAAAGGCGCAATAAACATGCTTGTTTTATGTGCGATGCCTAAAAATTAACCAATCAACGAAGGGTGGCAGGCTGCAAATCGCTCTCAACAAAGCATCTCAGAGCCGTTATGGTGCAAAAAACGGGCGAACCGGGCAGGATATCGGCATGGCACAAGGATCAGGGCGCAAGCCTTTGATAGCAGACAAGCGTTACTCGGCTGGGGGTCGCAAGGCCCCGACCCGCAAGGCTGTGCGCAAGAAGAAACCAAAGGGCAAGGGCCTGTTGGGGTGGCTGTTCGGGCGTGGCAAGACCCCTAAGCCGAAGGCGGTCCGGCGCAAAACACGGGCTGGCAAGCCGGTCATCCGAAGATCGGCGCCACAAAAATCAGGGGCACGAAAATCAGTGAAACGCCAACCAAAGGGATTTTTCGCAGGCATCCGCGCCGCCTGCATTGGTCTGTTGCGGTGGCTGTTTGGCTTGGTCTGGGCGCTGACTTGGCGGGTTGGTATGGTTGTTGGCCTGCTGGTTGGGCTGGCGGTTGGCTATCAGTACCTGAAATTGCCCGAGCTCAGCGCCTTGCTGGATGGCCGCGCCCAGGGATCGGTGACCCTGCTGGACCGCAACGGCGAGGTTTTTGCCTGGCGCGGTGATCAGTTTGGCGGTGTGGTGACGACGCAGACCGTCTCGCCGCATCTGAAGAACGCCATCATCGCCACCGAGGACAAGCGGTTCTACGGCCATTTTGGCGTCTCGCCACGCGGTGTTGCCAGTGCGGTGCGGATCAACCTGCGCGAGGGCCGTGGTCCGCTGTCGGGCAACGGTGGATCCACCATCACCCAGCAGACCGCCAAATTGCTCTGTCTGGGGGTGCCCTATGACGCCGATCTCTGGGACAGCGAAAAAGCCTATGAGGCAGACTGTCGTCAGGGCTCGCTGTGGCGCAAGATCACCGAGGCGATTTTTGCCCTGGCGATGGAGAGTAAGTACTCCAAGGACGAAATCCTGACGATCTATATGAACCGCACTTTCTTGGGGGCCGGCGCGCGCGGGTTTGAGGCTGCCAGCCAGCGCTATTTTGGAAAATCAGCCGCCGAGGTCAATGCCGCCGAGGCCGCAATGCTGGCGGGCCTGCTTAAGGCGCCGACCCGCTATGCGCCAACCAACAATCTGCAACGCTCGCAGGATCGCGCACAGGTGATTGTCGGGCTGATGTTGGAACAGGACTATCTGACGGCGGCGCAGGCGCAGGCGGCACGGGACAGTCCGGCGCAGCTGAGCCAGGCGGCTGCGGCCCGCGCCGGCGGCTATTTTGCCGATTGGGTGATGGACAAGATCCCCAGCTTCTTTGGCGACCAGACCAGCGAGGACATCATTATCCGCACCACCCTGGACCAGAGGTTGCAGACCGCCGCCGAAGAGGCGCTGAGCTATATCTTCGAGAACAAGGTCCGCGAGGGCTCCAAGGCGCAGGCGGCGATTGTAGTGATGAGCGCCGATGGCGCAGTGAGGGCCATGGTCGGCGGCCGCCAGACCCGTGTGTCAGGTGTGTTCAATCGCGCCACTCAGGCCCGGCGGCAAACCGGATCGGCGTTTAAGCCCTTTGTCTATGCGACCGCGCTGGAGTTGGGGTATTCGCCACTGTATACTCTGTTGGATGCAAAATACTGCCTAGATATTGCCGGTTCCGGGCAATACTGCCCAAACAACTATACCCATAAGTTCTATGGCGAAGTGACCTTGGCGCGGGCGCTGCGGGATTCTCTGAATATTCCCGCCGTGAAGTTATCCGAGGAGGTGGGTCGTGATAAGGTGCGTAAGGTGGCCGGTGATTTTGGCCTGTCCAGTACGCTGGCTGCTGGGCCGGCGCTGGCGCTGGGGGCCTCGGAAAGCACGCTGATTGAAATGACCGGAGCCTATGCGGGGATTTTGAATGGCGGCTCGTCGGTGACCCCCTATGGTTTGGTCGAACTGCAGCTCTTGGGCGATGACACGCCGATGATCGGTAGCAGTGGCGGTATGGGCGAGCGGGTGATCCAGACCAGCGCCGCGCAGCAACTGACATGGATGATGGAGAAGGTGGTGTCTGAGGGCACCGGCCGCCGGGCGCAATTGCCGGGCTGGCAGGTGGCGGGCAAGACCGGCACCACCCAGGCGGCGCGGGATGCCTGGTTTGTTGGCTTCACCGCTGAATATGTGGCCGGAGTATGGATGGGATACGACGACAACACACCTCTGTCCGGGGTGACCGGTGGTGGCCTGCCAGCCGAGATTTGGCGCGAGACCATGCTGCGGGTGCATGAGGGGGTAACCCCTGTGGCGCTGCCGATGCAGGCGCCGGCCGCCGTTGCGCCACCGCCCAAGCCTGCGCGTCGGCGTCGCAACACTGGCGACAATGTGGGGCGGGAAATTGGTCGGGCGGTGGATGGGTTTCTAAAAGATCTGTTTGGCAATTGAATTGCCCGCCGACGCGGGGCTCCCGCCCGTCGCGGCCTCCTGCCGGAGGCACTGCTCCGGTTGGGCGTGGCGCCGCGCAAGCGCGGCGCCACGCCCAAGACCGCAAGCCCCGTCGCCATAGGCGATGGTTCGTGCGGGCGCGGGAGATTTTGGAATAGTATCAGTCAGGCCGCGGGCAGGCGGGGAACGCGGTGGCTGCCGGGATTGCCCGAACGCCATGCGGTATTTCCCGGCGCGGCGCGTTGCGCGGCTGCTCAGCTCAGCTTTTTCAAATCCGCGATCAGGGTGTCGATGTTGCCTTTGCGGTGATCCAGCATGGCGCCGATCTCGGTGCGCTCGGTCAGCAGCAGATTTACCCCTTCGATGAACATGTTGAAAAATTTGTCCTTGCCGGATTTATCGGACACCAGAAAGGTCACCTCAAACGGGGCCTGCCCCTGCAGGGTGGCAATCGATTTGACCTCATAGCCGGCGCGGATCTTGCGAGCGGATTTCACTTTGATGCCGCCGCCGATGAATTCACGGAACCGCTTGCCATATTTGCGCGAGATATAGCCCTGAAACGCCTTGGTGAAGGCCCGCATCTGCGCCTTTGACGCGCGTCGACCGTCAACGCCAAGGGCGTATTGCGCCATGATTGGCACATCGGCGTAGCGGATAAAGATCTTCTCAAAGTCCCGGATCATTGCGGATTCGGATTTGCCGGAGGCGATGACTTTGTTGATGTCGCTGACCACATTGCCAACCAGATCGCGGGCGCCATTTTCGCTGAGCGCAAGAACGGGGAAGGGCAGGGCGGCCAGGCCCAGACCTGAAATAGTGATGTTCAGGAAGCTGCGGCGGTCAAACAAATTACTCGGCATAGATATCCTCATAGGGGTCGGAGTAGGGATCACCAAAGACCCCGTCATAAGTATCCTGATCGCCGCCCAACTCAAAGCGTCGGTTTTGCAGATAAATCAGCCGGGCCTGAGCATAGCTGTCGGCGCTTTCATACAAGATCGAGTCAATTGTAGCAGAATAATTGCCGCGGTCGCCCATTCGGCGCACGATCTCGGCATAAACGCCGATATTATCGGCGGGGTTCTGCCGGGCAAAGGTGATCGGATTGGTGAAGAAATCAGCAAAGACACCCACCGCATCGCGGGTGGTCGACGGGCCGTAGAGGGGGATTTCAACATAGGCCCCTTCCCCAAAGCCCCATACATGCAGGGTTTCGCCAAAGTCAGTATCGACCCGGGCTATGTTGAAATCCGAGGCCGGATCAAACAGACCGCCCATGCCGAGCACAGTGTTGATCAGCAATCTGGAGATCGCCAGACCGGTTTTGGGCAGGTCGCCCTGCAACAATGCATTCACCGCCTGGCCGGGCATCGACAGGTTTTCCGCAAACAGGCCAAAGGAGGTGACTATTTCCGGCGGTACAGCAGAGACATAGCCGTTGGATGCAGGCCGGAAGATGGCCCGGTCAACGCTCAGATTGAAGCCGTGGATAGAGCGGTTGACCTCCTCGTGGGGATCAAACACATCACCTGCAGCCCGCGCCTCGGGGCTTTGCCCGGCACAGCCAGCGGTTAATCCGGTCAGCAACAGGGCAACAAGAAGAGAAATCTGTCGCAGCGTCAAAGTCATCTGTCTTGGTGTCCATGTTCTCAGCCAATGGGTCGCAGCCCGGCCCCGATCTAAACGTAATCAGTCGGGTTCACAGAGGCTATGCATAATGTTTGTTTTGTTGTGACAGATTTAGAACATATTACAAGGTAGGCTGCTAGGGAGGAGGGGGTTACTTTCATAGGCCGATACAGCGTTACTGCAGGAATATTATGACAAATAGAACATTAAAAAACGGTTTGGACGAGTTGCGGGGGATCCGTCGTCGCAGTCGCAACCTGTATTGGTCTGTTGGGCTGTTCAGCTTCTTTGCCAATATGCTGATGCTGACCGGGCCTCTGTATATGATGCAGGTCTATGACCGGGTGCTGGGCAGCCGCTCTGAGCAGACGCTGGTGGCGCTGTCGCTGCTGGTGGTGTTTCTCTATGGCATGATGGGGCTGCTGGATTATTCCCGGGGTCGGATCATGGCGCGGGTTGGGGCGCGGTTTCAGGCGGCGCTGGACCGGCGGGTGTTTGATGCGATGATCCGGCGTTCAGCGCTGACCTCGGACCCGGTGGCGCAAACCGGCCTGTCTGATCTGGAATCGGTGCAGCGGTTGATGGCCTCGCCGGTGCTGATGGCCGGGTTTGATATGCCGTGGACGCCGATATTCCTGGCTGGCATTGCGCTGTTTCATCCCTGGCTGGGGCTGCTGGCGGTGGGCGGCGGCGCGGTTCTGGTTTTGATCGCGCTGCTGAACCAGCTGTTCTCAAGGGCGCCGCAATTGCAGGCAAGCCTCGCCTCGCACCGGGCTGGCATGATGTCCGAGGAAATCCGCAGCGAAGCCGAGATGATCCAGTCCATGGGCATGCGCGGCGCCGCCTTTGGCCGCTGGAAGGTGGCCCGCGACACGGCGCTGGTGGAAACCATCTCGGCCAATGATGTCGGCGGCAGCTTTACCTCGCTGACCAAGACGCTGCGGCTGTTTCTGCAATCGGCGATGCTGGGGCTGGGCGCCTATCTGGTGTTGCAGGGTGAGGTATCGCCCGGCGCGATGATTGCCGGCTCGATCCTGATGGGGCGGGCCTTGGCGCCGATTGAACTGATGCTGGGGCAATGGGCGCTGGTTCAGCGCGCCCGCAAGGGCTGGGCCAGTCTGGCGGAGCTGCTGACCAAGGTGCCGCAGGAACAAGAGCGGCTGGCGCTGCCCAAGCCCAAGGCCCGGCTGGAGCTGCAGGCGGTGACGGTGGTGCCGCCGGGAGAAAAGACGCCGCAGTTGCGCAACGTCACCTTCAAACTGCAGCCGGGGCAGGCGCTGGGGGTGATTGGCCCTTCGGGCTCGGGCAAGTCGACATTGGCGCGGGCGCTGACCGGCGTGTGGCGGGTGGCGGCTGGCACCATCCGGCTGGACGGGGCGGCGCTGGATCAATATGCGCCCGATGTGCTGGGCCAGCATATCGGTTACCTGCCGCAGCGGGTGCAATTGTTTGAGGGGACAATTGCGCAGAACATTGCCCGCCTGGCGGAGACGCCGGAGGCTGAAAAAGTGGTCGCCGCCGCCAAGAAAGCAGCGGCGCATGCGATGATTACCAAGCTGCCCGACGGCTATGACACCCGGATCAAGGCGGGGGGGGGGCGCCTGTCCGGCGGCCAGATGCAGCGGATTGGCCTGGCGCGGGCGCTTTATGATGATCCGGTGATCCTGATCCTGGATGAGCCAAATTCAAACCTGGACAACGACGGGTCGGTGGCTTTGAACGCCGCGATCAAACAGTTAAAATCCGAGGGCAGATCAGTGCTGATCATGGCCCACCGGCCTGCGGCGATACAGGAATGTGACCTGCTGCTGGTGCTGGATCAGGGCAATCAGACCGCCTTTGGCCCCAAGGACCAGGTGCTGCGCCAGATGGTGGTGAACCATGAGAAGATCCAGAAAACCGCAGCAGCGAGGCAGGCCCAATGACGCAAGAAACCACATGGTCGGCCCGGCGTCCGGTTTTCATCGGTATGCTTGGCCTGTTGCTGCTGGTCGGCGGCTTTGGCACCTGGTCGGTGCTGTCGTCGATTGCCGGCGCGGTGGTGGCCAGTGGCCGCATTGAGGTCGATCAGAACCGCCAGGTGGTGCAGCATCTGGATGGCGGCATCGTCTCGGAAATCCTGGTGCAGGAGGGCGACGCGGTGGCCGAGGGCGCCTTGTTGCTGCGCCTTGATGCCAGCCGGCTGAGCTCGCAACTGGTGATCACCGAAGGCCAGTTGTTTGAGCTGACCTCGCGTCGGGGGCGGCTGGAGGCGGAACGCGACAGTGCCGCTGCCATTGTCTTTGATGCGGACCTTATTGCGCTGGCTGCAACCCGACCCGAGGTTGCGGAGTTTATGGCGGGGCAAGTGCGATTGTTCCTGGCCCGGCAGGATTCGGTGGCGCGGGAGACCGAGCAGCTTGAAAAGCGCCGCGAGCAGATCCGCGATCAAATTGTTGGGATCAAGGCGCAGCAGGACTCGATGGTACTGCAACTGGAGCTGATCGGCGAGGAACTGGTAAACCAGCAATCTCTGCTGGACCGCGGATTGGCGCAGGCGGGCACCGTTTTGAACCTGCGCCGCACCTCGGCGGATCTGCAGGGCTCGCTGGGAGAGCTGGTCGCAACAGAGGCGCAGGCCGAAGGTCGCATTACCGAGACCGAGATTGAGATCCTGAAGCTGGGCACCGGCCAGCGCGAGGAGGCGATCACCCGGCTGCGCGACCTGCGCTATCAGGAACTGGAACTGGCCGAAACCAGGCGGTCGCTGCTGGACCAGTTGGATCGGCTTGATATCCGGGCGCCGGTTTCGGGGATTGTCTATGGATTGCAGGTCCATACCCTCCGTTCGGTGATCCGTGCCGCCGAGCCGGTATTGTATCTGGTGCCGCAGGATCGACCGCTGATTGTGGCCGCACAGGTGTCTCCGATCAACATTGATGAGGTCTATGTTGGCCAATCGGTGACGCTGCGGTTTTCGGCGCTGGATCAGCGCGAGACCCCGGAACTGTTTGGCACCGTTACGCTGCTGTCGGCGGATTCCTTTGAGGACGAAGCCAGCCGCCAGCCCTATTACCGGGCTGAAATTGAGCTGCAAGAGGGCGAGGTCGACAAGCTGCCAGAGGGCGTGGTGCTGATCCCCGGCATGCCGGTGGAAAGCTTTATCCGCACCGCCGATCACTCGCCGCTGTCCTATCTGATCAAGCCGCTGGCCGACTATTTCAACAAAGCCTTCCGCGAGAGCTGATCCCCGGGCTGGTTGCCAGCCTGCGTTTTTCCCTTTCCGCTGTATTGCTTCGCGGTTAGCGTCGCCGACGAAACACTTGTTGGAGGATAGATGTCATGGGTTTTGAGGCGAAACTGAAAGAGCTGGGCGTGACACTGCCGGATGCTCCGGCTCCGGCGGCCAATTATGTGCCCTATGTTGTGGCGGGTGACATGGTCTATGTCTCGGGGCAGATTTCGGCGGATAGCACGGGGCTGATCACCGGCACATTGGGCGCGGATATGGATGTCGAGGCGGGTGCCGCGGCGGCCAAAACTTGCGCTATCTCTTTACTGGCGCAAGTGAAGGCGGCCTGTGGCGGTGATCTGGATCGCCTGGTGAAGGTGGTCAAACTGGGCGCCTTTGTGAATTCCACCGATGACTTCACCAAGCAGCCAATGGTGGTCAACGGAGCTTCTGATTTTCTGGTCGCGGCGCTGGGCGATGTCGGCCGCCATGCGCGCTCGGCTGTTAGTTCCCCCTCGCTGCCACTGGGTGTTGCTGTTGAGATCGACGGGGTATTTCAGATCAAATGACGCCAGCACTCCCCGCCGATTTCCTAAGGCTGCCGATTGCCCACCGGGCCCTGCATGATGTCACCGATGGGCGTCCAGAGAACAGCCGTGCGGCCATCCGCGCGGCGATTGCGGCGGGCTACGGTATCGAAATCGACCTGCAGTTGAGCGCCGATGGCCAGCCGATGGTGTTCCATGATTATGATCTGGAGCGGCTGGCAGAGGCGCGCGGGCCGGTCAATCTGCTGACCCGGGACCAGGCCCGGGCCACTCCCTTGAGGGGGGGCGACGGCGAGGGTATCCCGGATCTGGCTGAGGTGCTGGATCTGGTTGCCGGCCAAGTACCGTTGCTGATTGAGATCAAGGATCAGGATGGTCAGATGGGGCCGGATATCGGCGCGCTTGAACGGGCGGCGGCTGCTGCCTTGCAGGGCTACTCTGGCCCGCTGGCGCTGATGTCGTTCAACCCGAACTCGGTTGCTGAACTGGCCCGGCTGGCACCGGAGCTGCCACGCGGCATCGTCACCAGTGGCTATGATTTTGAGGCCTGGCCAGAGCTGACCGGGCCGATTTGCAATCGGCTTCGGGATATGCCGGATCTTGACCGGGTCGGCGCCAGCTTCATCAGTCACCAGGCCAGTGATCTGTCGCGGCCCCGGGTGCAGCGCCTGCGCGACGGCGGGCTTCCGGTGTTATGCTGGACGATTAGGTCGCAGGTCGAGGAGCGCGCGGCGCGGGTCTTTGCCGATAATGTGACCTTTGAGGGCTATCTTTCTGCTTTGCCGGGTTGATAGCCGGTTGTCTCTGCCCAAGTATCGCAGGCGCAAGGGGGGCCTATGGATCAGGCGCAAATCGAAATACAATTGCTGGGCTCATTGGCGCAGATAGCGGCTGATGAGTGGGATGCATGCGCTTGCCCCGAGGCCGCAGAAGGTGGCCGTCCCAACGATCCCTTCACCACCCATCGGTTTCTGTCCGCGCTGGAAGACAGCGGATCGGTGGGGCGTGGCAGCGGCTGGCAGCCGCAGTATCTGACCGCCTATCTGGATGGCGCGCTGATCGGCTGTGCGCCGATGTATGCCAAGTCGCACAGTCAGGGTGAGTATATTTTTGACCACAATTGGGCGCATGCGTTTGAGCAGGCGGGCGGACGCTATTACCCCAAGCTGCAAATGGCGGTGCCCTTTACCCCGGTCACCGGCCGGCGATTGCTGGTGCGTCCCGGATACCAGGCCGTCGGTCAGTCCGCATTGGTGCAGGGCGCGGTGCAACTGGCGGCGAATAACGAATTGTCGTCGCTACATGTGACATTCTGCACCGAGGAGGAGGCCAGGGTAGGTGAGCAAATGGGGCTGATGCCGCGGCTGACGCAGCAGTTTCACTGGCTCAATCAGGATTATCAGGATTTTGACGGCTTTCTGGCCAGCCTGTCGTCGCGCAAACGTAAGAATATCCGCAAGGAGCGGGCGCAGGCGCAGGGCTTTGGTGGCGAAATTGAGGTGTTCAGCGGTGCGGATCTGCGGTGCGAACATTGGGATGCCTTCTGGCAGTTCTATCAGGATACCGGTGCCCGCAAATGGGGATCGCCCTATTTGACCCGCGCCTTCTTTGACATTGCGCAGGACACAATGGCGGATGACATGGCGCTGATTCTTGCCCGGCGCGATGGGCGTTATGTCGCCGGGGCGCTGAATTTCATTGGCCGTGATACGCTTTATGGCCGATATTGGGGTTGTAGCGAACATCATCCCTGCCTGCATTTCGAACTGTGCTATTATCAGGCTATGGATCTGGCCATCGCCATGGGGCTGGCTCGGATCGAGGCCGGGGCGCAGGGCGAGCACAAGCTGGCGCGCGGATATCTGCCGACGCAGACACATTCCCTGCATTGGCTGGGGGATCCCGGCTTTGCTGATGCGGTGGCCCGGTATCTGGAGGCAGAGCGCGTGGCAATCGAGGAAGAGATTGAGATCCTGACGGACTATGGCCCGTTCAAAAAGCTAGAGGTGGAGGAACAGCAATGACCGAGAAACTGTCAGAGGCAACCCGCGGACCGCTGTTGGACCCGTTGTTTCAAACCGGCTGGACCCTGCTGGAGGGTCGTGACGCGATCACCAAGACCTACAAGTTCAACAATTTTGTCGACGCTTTTGGCTGGATGACCCGGGCCGCGATCTGGGCCGAAAAATGGAATCACCATCCGGAGTGGAGCAATGTCTACAATAAGGTGACGGTGGTGCTGACGACGCATGACGTGGGCGGGATCAGTTCCCAGGATGCCAAGCTGGCGCGCAAATTTGATAGCCTGATCTAGGGACCAGAGCCCCGGAGCGGCCGGGGCTTTGGTCTGTTTTGACTGGGATCAGCCCATCGTCTCCAGCAGGCCTTCACCGGCGGTCAGCTCGCAGATGCCGGGGCCTTTTTCCATCTGCAGAATCGTCACCTCGCCGTCCTCGACCAGCATTGCATAGCGCAGCGAACGGGCCAGAAGGCCGGCCGCGGCGGCATCAAATCGCATGCCTATGGCCTCGGTCAGGCTGCAATCGGCATCGGCCAGCATGGTTATCCCGGCCTCGGTGGCGCCGGTCTCTTTGCCCCAGGCCGCCATCACAAAGGGATCGTTGACCGAAATGCAGATGATCTCGTCGACGCCTTTGGCGATCAATTGGTCCTTGGTGCGGATAAAGCTGGGCACATGGGCGGCGCTGCAGGTTGGGGTATAGGCACCCGGCACGGCAAAGATCGCCACTTTGCGGCCCCTGGTCTTATCACCAATGGCAACCGGTTCCGGGCCCTTGGCGCCGATCTGCACCAATGTTGCCTCTGGTAGCTTTTCACCTACTGAAATCATCTTTGCCTCGTCACTTCTAATTGCGTTTTGGTTGGGCCCGCATATAGGGTCCGGCAGAACCGTGACCACAACAGTGCAGGGAGGCAAGGGCAACATGAGCCAGATCGTCGTGATAGGGGCCGGGCAGGCGGGATCGTCGCTGGTGGCCAAGCTGCGCAAGGTCGGATTTGACGGCGAGATCACCCTGATCGGGGCCGAAACCGCGCTGCCCTATCAGCGCCCGCCACTGTCCAAGGCCTATCTGCTGGGGGACATGGCGCTGGAGCGGTTGTTTCTGCGGCCTGAGAAGTTTTATGCCGACAACAATATCACCCTGAAGCTGGGCCAGCCGGTCAGTGCCATTGATGCAGCCGCCAAGACGGTCAGTATTGGCGATGAGGTGATCGCCTATGATCATCTGGCGCTGACCACCGGATCAGACCCGCGTCGCCTGCCGACGGCAATCGGTGGTGATCTGGAGGGCGTGTTTGTGGTGCGCGGCTTGGCGGATGTCGACGCCATGGCGCCCTCGGTGCGTGAGGGTGCCCGCACACTGATTGTTGGCGGCGGCTATATCGGTCTGGAGGCGGCGGCGGTCTGTGCCAAACGCGGTGTAAATGTGGTGCTGGTCGAGATGGCAGACCGCATATTGCAACGGGTGGCGGCGCCCGAAACATCGGATTATTTCCGCGCCCTGCATGGCGCGCATGGGGTGGATATCCGCGAAGGGGTTGGGCTGGAGCGGCTGCTGGGCCGTGATGGCAAGCTCACCGGCGCGGTGCTCAGCGATGGGTCCACGCTGGAGTTGGATTTTGTGGTTGTTGGTGTTGGTATCTCTCCTGCCACGCAGCTGGCTGAAATGGCCGGTGTGACCTTGAACAACGGCATTGAGACCGACGCGCAGGGGCGGACCTCGGATGCGTCAATCTGGGCGGCCGGCGATTGTGCCTCGTTTCCCTATCAGGGCGGGCGCATTCGGTTAGAGAGCGTGCCCAACGCGATCGATCAGTCCGAGATCGTGGCGCAGAATATCATGGGGGCGGAAAAGGCCTATACCGCCAAGCCGTGGTTCTGGTCTGATCAGTATGACGTCAAACTGCAGATCGCCGGGCTGAACACCGGCTATAGCCAAGTGGTCACCCGTGCCGGCGCCGGTGCCTCGGTGTCGTTCTGGTATTTCAAGGATGACCAGTTGCTGGCGGTGGATGCGATGAACGACCCGCGCGCCTATATGGTGGGAAAGCGGTTGATTGATGCGGGCAAGAGTTGCGATCCCAAGGTTGTAGCTGATCCCGAGATCGACCTGAAGTCGCTGTTGAAAGCATGAGGATCATTGCCGGGGGTTTTCGCGGCCGGGCGCTGGCTGCGGTGGGCAAGGGCGACGCAGGCGCGCATCTGCGCCCCACCACAGACCGGGTGCGCGAAAGCCTGTTCAATGTGCTGGCCAACACCGGCGTTATTCCGGGGGCCCGGGTTCTGGACCTGTTTGCCGGCACCGGTGCGCTGGGGTTGGAAGCCCTGTCACGGGGCGCGTCCTGGGTGAGCTTTGTTGACAGTGGGCGGGTGTCCTCGGGGCTGATCCGCAAGAACATCGACATCACCCGCAGTCAGGACAGTACCAGTCTGATCAAGCGGGATGTGCTGAAGCTGGGGGTAAACCCGGATGCACCCTATGATCTGATCTTTCTCGACCCGCCCTACGGCAAAGGCCTGGGCGAAAAGGCCTTGGCTGTGGCGGCCGAGGCAGGCTGGATCGACGATGAGGCGCTGGTGGTCTGGGAGGAAAGCAGCCCGATGGCGGCGCCCAAAGGCTATCAGTTGCGCGACAGCCGCAAATATGGCGACACTCATATCACTCTGATGTGGCGAGATGTTTCGGAGTGATTAGCAGGCCTTTGCGCATTGATTTGATTATTATCTGAAGTCAGGAACGATTTTATGCCAAAGACCCATCCGACCCCAAAGCTGGTGATTTTTGATTGTGATGGCGTGCTTGTCGACAGCGAAGTGATTTCAAACCAGGTGTTGGTCGAGAACTTGGCGCAGTACGGGCTACATCTGGACCTGGCAGACTGTATGGACCTGTTTGTTGGTGGCACGATGGCTGGCGTGAAAGGTAAGGCCCAGAAACTGGGTGCGGATCTACCGCTGAACTGGGTTGATGAGGTCTATCAAGAGACTTACGCAAGGCTGAAAGATGGCGTGCCGCTTGTTTCTGGTATTCCCGAACTTTTGGCGTTGCTTGATCGCGAGAATATTCCCTGTTGTGTGGCCTCTAACGGCTGCGAGGACAAGATGCGGATCACTTTGGGTCAGAGTGATTTGTGGCAACGGTTTCACCCCAACGCGATGTTCTCGGCCCATACGCTGGGCGTTGCCAAACCCGAACCGGGGCTGTTTCTGGCAGCTGCCAGCCATTTTGACGTTCAGGCGCGGCAGTGTTTGGTGATTGAAGACAGCGCCACCGGGGCCAAGGCTGCGATGCGGGCGGGGATGCGGTGTCTGGGCTATGCCCCCGAGGGCATTGGTGCAAAACTGGCCGAGCAGGGGGCCGAGGTGTTTGGTGCTATGGCGCAGGTGCCAGCGCTGATTGGCTTGACTGACGCCGGGGCGTAGCCGGAAATCCTTACCCAAAAGTAAGGGGGGCGCTGCCCCCCTCTTGCCGCTGGGGCGACAATTCACCCCCTGGGATATTTTTGGCCAGATGAAAGCGGATCCTTGTAGGGCTGGGGCGGCGGGACTGGGGCGGCGGGACTGGGTTATTCATAGCTGAAGCTGGCCAGTATCCGTCCGCCCAGGGTATCGGGCAATTGCTCGGGGCCGTTGATCGGGACCAGGTTGCGGCTGATATTGTGCAGGATGAAATAGCTCTCGGCGCGGGCCGGGTGGGGAATGGCGACCAGTTGCAGCACCATCGGGCCATTGGACGGGTCGGTATAGGTGGCCAGCAGTTGGACCGCGCGCATGCCATTGACGGAAATTTCGCGAGTGCTGATGATTTTGGCGTCGGTAAAGCCCTGGATCGCAGAGGGATAGGCCGATTGTGTCAGCGCCTTGGCGGCGCTGCGCAGGCGGATCGGCATCGGGTCGTCGCTGTCTTGCGGGATGGGGAAACTGGCATCCACCACATGAAAGTTCTCGATGAACCTGCGCCCGGATGGGTCTTTAGTGGCGAAGGTGAATTTGACAATGCCGCCGCTGGGGCGGCCATCGGCGATCAGCTCAACATCATTGCGGATCGGGATCTGTAGCGCAAAGGGCACTTTGATCGGGATGTTGTATTTGGCGGTATAGTCGGCATTGAACCGAAAAATGCGATTGAGGTAAGCGCCTTGGTAACTGAACAGGTTGAAGGAGAGGCTTGGCTCTTGCGACTGCGCGGCGGGGGCCAGACCAAGCAGTGCAATCACTGCGATGATGTTTTTAAAACTCATATAAAATCTCCCTAATTAAACAGGGATCAGCTTAGGGCATTGGCGGCTTTCGTCAAATATCCAGGATCAGCACTGGCTGTCGTCGGCTGTCTGGGCCCCATCGCCGGGTCTGGATCAGGCGATGGGGCAGTCAAACCGTGAGAGGTCAGCGTTAGGTCGGGTGGAACTTACCACCGGGCGACAGAGTGAAAATGTCAAACCCGTCGGCAGTGACCCCAATCGAATGCTCGAACTGGGCTGACAGGGATTTGTCGCGGGTTACGGCGGTCCAGTCGTCGGCCAGCACCTTGGTCTCGGGGCGGCCCAAGTTAATCATCGGCTCGATGGTGAAGAACATGCCTTCCTCGAGCTTGGGGCCAGTGCCGGGGCGACCGTAGTGCAGCACGTTGGGCGGTGCGTGAAAGACCAGACCCAAGCCGTGGCCACAGAAATCGCGCACCACGCTCATCCGCTGGCTTTCGGCATAGACCTGAATGGCATGGCCGATGTCGCCAAAGGTATTGCCGGGCTTCACGGCCTCGATGCCCTTCATCAGGGCATCATGGGTGACCTGAATGAGACGCTTTGCCTTGAGTGGCATTTTTCCGGCCACATACATCCGGCTGGTGTCGCCAAACCAGCCATCGACGATCACAGTGACGTCGATGTTGAGGATATCGCCATCTTTCAGCTTTTTGTCGCCGGGGATGCCGTGGCACACCACGTGGTTCACCGAGATACAGCTGGCGTGTTGATAGCCTTTGTAGCCGATGGTGGCTGAGGTAGCGCCAGCATCGTCGACCATTTTGGTGATCAACCGGTCGATCTCGCCGGTGGTTTGGCCAACAAAGATATGCGCCGCAATATCGTCGAGAATGCGCGCGGCGAGTTCCCCGGCCACATGCATGCCGGCAAAATCGGCCTGTTGGTAAATGCGAATGCCGTCCTTGGTCGTCCGGCCATCGTTTTTTCTCATCTAGATGGGCTCCATCGCTGCAATCCTAGACTGCTATCTAAGGGTATTGGCGCCAAAGGGCCATAGCCCGTTATACGGGGCTACTTAGCCTGCCGGGATGGCTGGACCAAGGGTAATTTCATCAGGTGAAATATTGGTTGTGTAGATCAGTCTTTCAACACCTGCGGTCTGGGCCTGTGCAAAGGCTGCCGCATAGGTCGGGTCGATATCGGCCGCCAGTTGGAAGTGCTGGCAATCTGTGCGCTGTACCAGATAGAGCATCACCGCCCGGTGGCCCTGTTGCACCATATTGGTTAATTCACCCAGATGTTTGGTGCCGCGTTTGGTGACGCTGTCGGGGAATTCTACCAATCCGGGCTGGCGACACAGGGTGGCGCTTTTGACCTCGACATAGCAGTCCGGCAGGCCCGGCTGGGTGAGCAGGAAGTCGATGCGACTGGCGGCGCCGTATTTGACCTCGGGGCGGATGGTTTCATAGGCGGCCAGCTCGGCGATTTCCCCGGCTTCGAGCGAGGCGCGCAGGGCGCGGTTGGGCACCGAGGTGTCAACGCCGGTGAAGTGGCCGTTTTCATGCTCGATCAGTCGCCAGCCGTAGTTCAGCTTTTTCTTGGGGTCGTCGTTGGGCTCTAGCCAGACCCGCATTCCCGGGTCAGCCAGCCCCATCATTGAGCCGGGATTGGCGCAATGGGCAGTGATTTCGCGGCCATCCGCCAGCAGGCAATCGGCCAGAAACCGTTTGTAGCGGCGGAGCAGGGTGGCGGGGATGAGGGGTGTTGCAAATTTCATGATGTCTGCCTATCGCACCGCCGCCGGTTGTCAAAGCATCAGTTGCGGCCAGCCATGACGCCGACCACATCCCTGCGCGCACAGTGGAAAAATGAACTGTCTGCTTGCCCTTGCGGCGGGTGGGCGTATCTTGCGGGCAAAACTGCCGAAGGAGTGAGACAATGCCAAACCCTACCGCTGCCATGCTGGTCATTGGTGATGAGATCCTCTCGGGGCGTACCCGCGACGCCAATATGTACTTTTTGGCGGGTGAGTTGACCAAACACGGTATTGATCTGGGTGAGGTCCGGATTGTCAGCGATGACAGCGCGGCGATCATTTCGGCGGTTCAGGCGCTGTCAGCCGGCTTTGACCATGTGTTTACCAGTGGCGGCATTGGCCCCACCCATGACGACATCACCGCCGACTGTATTTCACAGGCCTTTGGGGTGCAGATTGATGTACGGGATGACGCGCGGTCGCTGCTGGCTGCGCATTACAAGACCACAGGCAAGGAACTGAACGAGGCGCGGCTGCGCATGGCGCGCATTCCCGACGGGGCCTCGCTGATCGACAATCCGGTCTCGGTTGCGCCGGGGTTCACCCTTGGCAATGTGCATGTGATGGCGGGGGTGCCAATGGTGTTTCAGGCCATGGTGGCATCAGTGTTGCCGGGGCTGACCGGGGGGCAGCCGATGCTGTCGCAAACGCTGCGGGTGCATCGCGGCGAAGGCGACATCGCCCCGATGCTTGGCGCCCTGGCGGCGCGCTACGGTGATCTGTCCATCGGTTGTTACCCGTTTCAGCAGGACGGTGCATTTGGCGCCAATATTGTCATTCGTGGCACCGAGGGCATGCGCATCGACGCTGCCATGACACAATTGGCCAAGGAGCTGGACCTTTGAGCACCGATCCACGTTTTTACGCTGTGGCTGAGGCAACATGGCCCTGCGCCCGAAAGTTCACGCTGGGGCCAATCACTCTGCGCGAGGGGCGGGGCGGCGGCAGTCGGGTGTCCTCGGCAACGGTCAATGGCCCGGTGACTGACGGAGATATCGCCGCCGCCGAAGCGGCGATGCGCGACATGGGGCAGGTGCCGCTGTTCATGATCCGCGACGGCGAGGATGGGCTGGATGCCCAGTTGGCGGCGCGTGGATATCAGGTGAAAGATCCGGTCAATCTGTGGTCCTGCCCGGCCTCTTTGCTGACCGACATCGACATTCCCCCCGTCACCACCTTTTGCGTTTGGGAGCCATTGGCCATTCAGGTCGAAATCTGGGCCGCGGGTGGTATTGGCCCGCAGCGACTGGCCGTTATGGAGCAGGTAGAGGGGCCAAAGACTTCGATCCTCAGCCGCGGCAACGAGCAACCGGCCGGCACCGCGTTTTGCGCCATCCACGACGGTATGGCGATGGTCTACGCGCTGGAAATCCTGCCACACCAACGTCGTCAAGGGATGGGCCTGTGGATGATGCGGCAGGCCGCATTCTGGGCCCGCGATAACGGTGCCGAGGAGCTGGCATTGATGTGTACCAAACGTAACACCGGCGCCAATGGGCTCTATGCTTCCCTCGGCATGACCGCTGTGGGACAGTATCACTATCGTATATTGTCGAACGGAGATTGAGTTCAAATGACTGATCAGACCATGCCCACCGCACTGGACCTGCCGATGGTGGACCCGCTGCCACCGCAGACCCAAAAATACTTTGATATCTGTGTCGAAAAACTGGGCATGATCCCCAATGTGCTAAAGGCCAACGCCTTTGACATCGACAAGTTGAACGCTTTTACCGGCATGTATAACGATATAATGCTGGCCGAGAGCGGGTTGAGCAAGCTGGAGCGCGAGATGATCGCAGTGGTGGTCTCGTCGATCAACAAGTGTTTCTATTGTCTGGTGGCGCATGGGGCGGCGGTGCGGCAACTGTCGGGTGATCCAAAACTGGGCGAAATGCTGGTGATGAATTACCGGGTGGCGCCGCTGGAAGGCCGTCAGCGCAGCATGCTGGATTTTGCCGCTAAGATGACCACTGCCAGCGCCGAGATTTCCGAGGCTGACCGCCAAGGGCTGCGGGATGAGGGGTTCAGTGACCGCGACATCTGGGACATTGCCAATGTGACCGGATTTTACAACATGTCCAACCGGGTTGCCAGCGCCACCGGGATGGTGCCCAACGACGAATACCACAGCCAGTCCCGGTGATTCGCGCGCTTGCCATAATTGGCGCTGCGGCGCTGGCATTGCCGGTTCTGGCAAGCGATCTGTCACCGCCCGCGGGCGCCCAGTTTCTCAGCATGCGGCAAAGCCCATTGGCCCGCTACGCGCTGCCAATGGGGCCTGCGGTTGGTGACACTGTCCCGGTTCGGCACTTTGAAGGCCAGGTGCTGCGCCGCACCTGGCGGTTGACGGGGCAGACCAGCGCGATGCAGATGTTTGTGCCGATGCGGCAACAGCTGCAGGCGGCGGGGTATCAGGTCCAGTTCCAATGCCAGACGCTGGACTGCGGCGGATTCGATTTCCGCTTTGGCATCGAGGTGGTTCCGGCGCCGGACATGACGGTTGATATTGGTGATTTTCAATTTCTGTCAGCAATCAAAGGCGCCGATCAGGCGCTGTCGCTATTGGTGTCTCGCTCGGGGACCTCGACCTATATTCAGCTGATCGAGGTCCGCCCGACCAGTGCCGATCCGCTGCAGATTGCCGCTCCCGAATCCCTGCCTGAGGTGACGGTGGCAGATCTGCCCGGGCAGGTCGCGCAGGCCGGCATACTGGAGGCCCTGATCTCGGATGGTCGGGTGGTGCTGACGGGGCTGCTGTTCGAAACCGGCTCTGCCCGTCTTGGTAAAGGGCCGTTTGAACAACTGACCCAGCTGGCGGCGGTATTGGCGGCCTCGCCCGAGATGCGCATTTCGCTTGTCGGTCACACCGATAACATTGGCAATCAGGACAAAAACATCACCCTGTCGCATCGCCGTGCTAGGTCCGTTCGCGAAAGATTGCTAAAACAGTTTGAGATTGATGAGGCCCAGATTGAGACCGCAGGGGTTGGATATATGGCACCGCTGACCAGCAATCTGACGGACGAGGGGCGTGATGCCAATCGTCGGGTCGAAGCGGTGCTGCTGTCGCGGTAGCGCCCCGCCCACGGCTAGATCAGGCCAGTCTAGATCAGGCCAGTCTAGATCAGGCCAGACGTGAAAAAGCCCCGCGCCAAGGCACGGGGCAGAGTGTCGAGGGTGTTGGGGTTACCAGTCGCCGGGGCCTTTGTCGGCAAAGGCGTGCACCAGAAAATCGATAAAGGCGCGCACTTTGGGCTGGGTGAACCGGCCCGGCGGATAGACGGCGTAGATGCCTTGAGTTTCGATCGGCAGGTTTGGCATCACATCTTCGATCAGCCCTTCTGCCATCGCAGATGAATACAGATAGCTGGGCAAATAGGCGATGCCGAGACCTGAAATGGCCGCGTTCAACAGCGATTGGCCATCATTGACGCTAAGCCAGCCGGCCGTACGGACCTGACGTTTTTCGCCGGACGGCGCTGTCAGTTTCCACATGTTGCCGCTCGATTGGTTCGAGTAATGCAGCAGTTTATGGGCATTCAAGTCGTCAATCTTTTGCGGGCGGCCAAATTTCTCCAGATACCCGGGCGAGGCAATCATCCGCTTGGTGGTCTCGGTCAATTTGCGGGCGCGCAGGGTGCTGTCTTCCAGCTCACCGATGCGCAGCGCCATGTCAAAGCCCTCTGATATCAGTTCAACAAAGCGGTTGTTCAAGACCATGTTGACGGTGATGTCAGGGAAATCATTCAGGAATTCGGAGAGCACGGGGGACAGGTGGTTGACGCCGAAATCGGTGGCCACGGAAATGCGCAGCAGCCCGGATGGCGCCGATTGCATCGAGGTCACCAGCGCGTCGGCTTCGCCTGCGTCGTTCAGCACCCGTCGCGCCCGGTCATAATAGGCCAGACCAATCTCGGTCGGCGACACCCGGCGGGTGGTGCGGTTCAGCAGCCGGGCTCCCAGCCGGGCCTCAAGGCTGGACACATGTTTCGACACCGCGGATTTGGAGATGCCCATCTTGCGCGCCGCGTCGGTAAACCCACCTTGGTCCACCACATTGGCAAAGGCTTCCATTTCGGTCAGTCGGTCCATCTCGTTCCCCTCAAGCATTCAGTGCTAGCCCCGTCAATGGCGGTCAATTCAGGCAACATCTGGGCGATGGTGGGATAATACCGGGGTTTTCACAGGATCGTTGAGTCTTTGGAAACGATCGCGGGGGCGCCCCCCGCTGGTTGCCACGCCATCCAGGATATCTTCGACCGGTGCTGCACAGTTCGGTCCAGGCCGAAGCATTGGCCTGCCCCAAGCCTGTAGAGGCAGGTCAGCCCTATTGGAGACTGCTATGCTGACCTGTATCATCCGCTACCAAATCGACCCGACCAAAAAAGCCCAGTTCGAGCAATACGCCCGCAACTGGGGCCAGGCGATCCCACGCTGCGGCGCCGATCTGATCGGCTACTATGCGCCGCACGAGGGCTCCTCTACATTGGCCTATGGCATCTACAACGTGGCCAGCCTGGCCGATTACGAGGCCTATCGAAGCCGTCTTGCCGCCGACCCGCTGGGGCAGGAGAATTACCGCTTTGCCCAGCAAGAGAAGTTCCTGTTGCGCGAAGACCGGACTTGGCTGAAACAGGTCTCTTTGCCACATGGAGACCCGAGATGATTGCAGTGCTGTTTGAAGTCCGTATCGCCGAGGGCCGCAAGCCCGACTATCTGCAGGTTGCCGCTGATTTGCTGCCGGTGTTGCAGCAGAGTGATGGCTTCATCTCGGTTGAACGGTTCCAAAGCCTGAGTGACCCGGACAAGCTGCTGTCGCTGTCCTTTTGGCGCGACGAACAGGCGGTCCGGTCCTGGCGCCAAACGGCAGAGCATCGCGGCGGCCAGAGCCAGGGGCGCGGCGGTATCTTCGCAGACTACCGCCTGCGGGTGGCCAGTGTGCTTCGCGACTATGGCATGGAGGACCGGGATCAGGCGCCCAAAGACAGCCGCGAGCTGCACGGCTGATATGATTGTAGGGTGCGTGGTTCCGCGCATTGGCGCGGGTTCACGCACCCTTTTTCTTAGAACGAAGCGGCCAGATTAGAACGAAGCGGCCAGACGGGTGCCCTGATTGATCGCCCGTTTGGCGTCCAATTCTGCCGCCACATCGGCGCCGCCGATGACATGACAGGCAACACCGCGCTCGGCCAAAGCATCCGCCAGTGTGCGCTCGGGCAGCTGACCCGAGCACAGCACGATGGTATCAGCTGGGATCACCGTCGGGGTGTCGCGGGCCTCGCCAAACGAGACATGCAGCCCCTCATCGTCGATCCGCTCATAGTTGACCCCGCCCAGCATCTCGACCTGCTTCATTCTCAGCGTTGCGCGGTGGATCCAGCCGGTGGTCTTGCCCAGCCCCTTGCCATGCGCCTTGGTCTTGCGCTGCAACAGAGTCACCCTGCGGGCCGGTGCGCCTGGTTGTGGGCCTTCTGGCGCAAGTCCGGCGCGGTGCTCCTCGGGATCGGCGACCCCCCATTCCTTCATCCACAGCGGCAGGTCGGTTGTCGGGCTGTGGCCGTCCTCCAGCAGGAATTCGCAGACATCAAAGCCAATACCGCCGGCGCCGATCACCGCAACATGCTGACCAACGGGGGCCTTGCCGCGCAGCACGTCGATATAGCTCAGCACGTTGTCGCGGTCCTGGCCGGGGATCTCAGGGTCCCGCGGGACAACGCCGGCGGCAATCACCACCTCGTCAAACCCGGCCAGATCATCGGCGCTCACTTTGGTGCCCAGTTTCACGGTGATCCCGGCCTTGGCCACCATGGTGCGATACCAGTCCACCAATCCCCGGAATTCCTCTTTGCCCGGCACCTGCTTGGCCATGTTCAGCTGACCGCCAAGCTCGTCCGCCTGGTCGAACAGGGTGACCACATGGCCGCGCTTTGCGGCGGTCAATGCGGTGGACAGCCCAGCCGGACCTGCGCCCACAATGGCGATGGTCTTGGCGACGGGAGCGATCTCGATCAGCAGTTCGGTCTCATAGCAGGCCTGCGGGTTGACCAGGCACGAGGTCAGCTTGCCGCCGAATGTATGGTCCAGACAGGCCTGATTGCAGGCGATGCAGGGGGCGATCTGATCGCCTGCGCCACGCATTGCCTTTTTGACAAAATCCGCATCCGCCAGCATCGGACGCGCCATCGACACCATATCGGCGCAGCCTGTGGCCAGCACCTCTTCGCCGACCTCGGGCGTGTTGATCCGGTTCGAGGCAATCAGCGGAATGCCAATCTTGCCCATCAGTTTCTTGGTGATCCAGGCAAAAGCGGCGCGCGGAACGCTGGTGGCGATGGTGGGGATGCGTGCCTCGTGCCAGCCGATACCAGAATTGATAATGGTGGCGCCGACTTTCTCAACCGCGACGGCCAGTTGCACCACCTCGTCATGGGTGGACCCATTGGGCACCAGGTCGATCATCGACAGCCGGAAGATGATAATGAAATTCACCCCCACAGCCGCACGGGTGCGGCGCACCACCTCAACAGCCAGGCGCATTCGGTTCTCATAAGATCCGCCCCAGCGGTCCTCCCGTTTGTTGGTGTGCTTGACCAGGAATTGGTTGAGGAAATAGCCCTCAGAGCCCATGATCTCGACACCGTCATAGCCGGCCCTTTGCGCCAGGACGGCGGCGTTGACGATATCGGCGATCTGTTTTTCGATGCCATCCTCATCCAGCGCCGTGGGCGGGAACGGAGAGATCGGCGATTTTATCGCACTGGGGGCGACACATTTGGGGCCGTAAGCATAGCGCCCGGCATGCAGGATCTGCATCGCGATCTTGCCACCGGCCTGATGAACGCGGTCGGTGACAATGGCGTGGTTGTTGACGTCGTCGTCGCAGGTCATCATCGCCGCGCCGGGCAGGACCGAGCCTTCAAGATTGGGGCCAATGCCGCCGGTGACCATCAGGCCTACCTCGCCGCGTGCCCGCGATGCATAGAACTCGGCCACCCGGTTCCAGTCGCGGGTCTCTTCCAGGCCAGTGTGCATGGATCCCATCAACACGCGGTTCTTCAGGGTGGTAAAGCCCAGGTCCAACGGCGCCAGCAGGTTTGGGTACTCAGTCATCACACTCTCCCTCAGATGTGCCGGATAGAATTGCCGCGTTGCAGCGACTTGTCACCCGAAACGCGGCGTCACCCTCTTGTACGACGCGAAGGCCGCGCTACACAGGACCTATAACATCAGGAGAGCGAGATGACGCCGAGTGAGATTGCCAAACTGCCCTATCGCCCCAATGTCGGGGTGATGCTGTTGAACGCGGCGGGCGATGTCTTTGTCGGCCAGCGCAAAGACCGGTTCAAGGACGCCTGGCAGATGCCGCAGGGTGGCATTGATGACGGCGAAGATCCCCGCACGGCGGCGCTGCGGGAACTGGAAGAGGAAACCGGAGTGGTGCCCGAACTGGTCGAGATCATCGCCGAAAGCGACGGCTGGCTGCCCTATGAGCTGCCACATGACGTGGTGCCGAAATTCTGGGGTGGCAAATATCGCGGCCAGGAACAGAAATGGTATCTGATGCGCTTTACCGGTAGTGATGATCAGGTCAACATCGACACCGAGCACCCCGAGTTCTCGGCCTGGTGCTGGCAGCCGGTGGATCAGTTGGTGGACAAGATCGTGCCGTTCAAGCGCGAGGTCTATGCGCGGGTGGTCGCCGAATTTCAGGGGTATCTGTAATCAACTGACAGCGCGCGGCAAAGCCGCGCGCTGGGCCCAACGGAAGGAATTGCCCCCGCAGGGGGCATTTCCGACGGGCGGGAGAGCCTGGGTTTGTTTACAGCAGACCTTCGGCGCGCAGCAGTTCCAGCATGTTGGCCTCGGGGCGGGGGCCAATGTGGCTGATCACCTCACCGGCGCAGAGGCAGCCGATCTTGGCACAGGTTTCCAGATCACGGCCAGTGGCCATGCCAAACAGGAAGCCGGCCGCAAACTGATCGCCGGCTCCGGTGGCGTCGACTGGCACCACACGGGTCACCGGCACCTCGATCTGTTTGCCCTCGGACACCACAGTCACGCCATCGCCCGAACGGGTGCAGACCACCAGCGGGCAGATCTCGGCGGTTTGCGCCAATGCGGCTTCCAGATCATCGGTTTCAAACAGTGACTTGATCTCGGCCTCATTGCCGATCACGTAGTCCAGCTCGTTTTCGATCAGCGACAGGAAATCGGCGCGGTGACGTTCGACACAGAACGGGTCGGAAATGGCGATGCCAGCCTTGCCGCCGCCTGCATGGCAGCTGCGCGCCGCCTCCAGAAACGCGGTTTTGCCCTTGTCCTTGTCGAACAGATAGCCCTCGAGGAACATGATCTGGGCCTGACCGGCCACACCCGAGGACACATCGGCCGAGCTCAGCTCGGAGGAGATGCCCAGATAGGTGTTCATCGAGCGCTCACCGTCCGGCGACACAAAGATCATCGAGCGCGAGGTGGGCAGCTCACCACCGGCGACCGGCGCATTGACAAAATCAACGCCATCGTCAGTCATCGCTTTGGCGTAGAACTGCCCCAGCGCATCGTCATGCACCCGGCCAATAAAGGCCGCATCCAGCCCCAGCGCGCCAGCCCCGGCGATGGTATTGGCGACCGATCCACCGGGGGTCTGCACCCGGCCCTGCATCGCCGCATAAAGCACTTCGCCGCGATCGCGTTCGATCAGCTGCATGATGCCCTTCTCGATGCCCATAAGGTCAAGAAAGCTGTCGTCGCTTTGGCTGATGACATCGACAACGGCATTGCCGATGCCAACAATCTGGTAGGTCTTCATAGGTTTTTGTCCTCAAACATGCACAGGTCGCGGATCAGGCAGGTGCCACAGAGCGGTTTGCGTGCTTTACAATGATAGCGGCCGTGTAAAATCAGCCAGTGATGGGCGTGGAGTTGAAAATCAGCGGGAATATTGTCTTCCACCGCGCGTTCAACGGCGTCTACGTCCTTGCCCGGAGCAATGCCGGACCGGTTGCCAACGCGAAAGATATGGGTGTCCACCGCCTGTGCGGGCTGCTGCCACCACATGTTCAGCACCACATTGGCGGTTTTGCGGCCGACACCCGGCAATGATTGCAGCGCAGCGCGAGAGTTCGGCACTACGCCGTTGTAGTCCTCGACCAGAATGCGGCTCATCTTGATCACATTCTTGGCTTTCTGACGAAACAGCCCGATGGTCTTGATATGCTCGGTCAGACCCGCTTCGCCCAGGTCCAGCATCTTCTGCGGCGTGTCGGCGATCTGGAACAGGGCGCGTGTTGCCCTGTTGACCCCGGCATCGGTGGCCTGCGCCGACAGGGCGACCGCCACCGCGAGGGTGTAGACGTTGACATGCTCCAGCTCCCCTTTGGGTTCTGGTTCAGCCTGCTGGAACCGCGTGAAGATCTCGCGGATGGTATGATAATCGAGTTGTTTTGCCATCGCGGGCCTTAATGACGTGACCGGCGGCGCATCGCAACGGGAAACCGGTAAAATGGCTCAGGCCGGGTTAACCGCGGGCTGTTTCGCAACAGCCACAAGGCGCAAGTTTCGGGTCGTTTGTTGGCCGCTAAATCCTTAACCTGAATTCAGACGACGACAGGAGACATGCCAATGAACACTCAGGCCAATGAGCAAAGCTATCACTATGGTGTCATGCGCCGGGCGATTGAGCTGATCGACGAAGGCGGCGAGGGGCTGTCGCTCGAGGATCTTGCGACAAAGATGGACATGAGCCCGGCTCATTTTCAGCGGCTGTTCTCGGCCTGGGTTGGGGTGTCCCCGAAACGCTACCAGCAGTATCTGCGGCTGGGCCACGCCAAGTCTCTGTTGCACGATAATTTCACCACGCTGGGGGCGGCCCATGCGGTTGGACTGTCCGGCACCGGGCGTCTGCATGACCTGTTCCTGCGCTGGGAGGCGATGAGTCCGGGCGAATATGCCCGCAAGGGCGCCGATATGCAGATCTCTTGGGGCTGGTTCGACAGCCCCTTTGGGCTGGCCCTGGCGATGGGCACCACCAAAGGCATCTGCGGATTGGGTTTTGCGGCTGAAACTGGAACTGAGGCGACAATGACTGATATGCAGTCTCGCTGGCCCAAGGCCAATTTCACCGAGGACCCTGCGATGCTGCGGCCCCTGGTGACTGCGGCCTTCGACCAGCGCGGCGAAACGGCGCTGCATATGATTGGTGCCCCCTTGCAGATCAAGGTCTGGGAGGCTCTGCTGCGCATCCCTTCGGGGCAGGTCTCGACCTATTCCGAGATCGCCCAGTCGATTGGCGAGCCCCGCGCCCAGCGGGCGGTTGGCACCGCCGTGGGGCGCAATCCGGTGTCCTGGCTGATTCCCTGCCACCGGGCCCTGCGCAAATCCGGCGCTTTGGGTGGCTATCACTGGGGCCTGCCGGTGAAACGCGCCATGCTGGCCTTTGAGTCCGCCCGCAGCGAGGGTCGCTGCGACGTCTAGGGGGGGGCTAGTATCCGCTGGCTGGTCTCAAATGGCAGCAGGTGCGCGGGGAATTGCCGATCTGCTGGGGGATGGGGTTGAGCCTTGGACGCCGAGTCATGATACATTGCGGCAAAAGACGCGCGACAGGCGCGGTTCCGAGCATAAAAAGGCCATACCATGACGATGCTGAAATTTTCGACCGCAACTGTTTTGATTGCTGCACTGGGGCTGGGCGCCTGTACGAATGCGACATTACTGGACAACTATAACGGTGATCCCAATCAGAACACCAAAAGCGGTGCGATCATTGGCGGCATTCTGGGCGCCAGCGTTGGCGCTCTGTCCAATAGCAGCAACAAGACCGCTGCGGTTCTGGGCGGCGCGGCACTGGGGGCGGCTGCAGGCGGGGCGATTGGCTATAACCTGGATCAGCAAGCGGCTGAGCTGCGGCAGCAGTTGGACAACGAGGGTATCACCATCGTCAATACAGGCGATCGGTTGATTGTCTCGCTGCCCGATGACCTGACCTTTGCCAGTGACAGCTCTGCCATCAGCGCCTCGGTGCGGTCGGATCTGCAGAAAATCGCCAACAGCCTGCTGCGCTATCCCGATAGCTCGGTCCAGGTGATTGGCCATACCGACAGCGATGGCGATGCCACCTATAACCAAAGCCTGTCTGTGCGCCGTGCCAATGCGGTTGCGGATCAGGTGCAGGCCGGCGGGGTGCCGTATAACCGGGTGCAGACATATGGACGTGGCGAGGACCAGCCGGTTGCCAGCAACCTGACAGTCGAAGGCAAAGCGCAGAACCGCCGGGTTGAAATTGTGGTGATTCCGCAATCAACCTGAGCCGGTTGGAGCCTAGGTCTCGCGGATAGTGGCGACAGGACCACGCAACGGTGCACATAGGCTGCGCGGGGTTAGGGCTTTTGCATCTACCCCGATCGCGTCAGTGTTGGGGCAACTCTCCTGCGACCAAAGGATGCCCCTATGCCCACGCCTGTTCTTCTGACCCTGTCCGGTTCCCTGCGCCGTGATGCCACCAACCGCAAACTGCTGCTAGAGTCGGTGCGGTTGTTTGGCGACGCCAGCCATGTGCAGGGAAATCTGGACCTGCCGCTCTATGATGGCGACGTTGAGGCGCGCGATGGGATACCGGCGGCGGTCCAGCTTCTGGCCGATCAGATCACGGCGGCGGACGCGGTTGTGATCTCGACCCCGGAATACAACACGGCGCCGTCCGGGGTGCTGAAAAACGCTCTCGACTGGGTCAGCCGCACCGAGGGCCGCCCCTTTGCGGATAAGCCGGTGGCGGTGATGTCGGCGGCGGCAGGGCCGACCGGGGGCGAGACGGCGCAGGAGATACTGCGCGGCTTTCTGCTGTCGTTCCGGCCCCGTGTGCTGGCCGAACCAAAGCTGCATTTGGGCGGGTCCAGTGATCAGTTTGACGAGAATGGCCATCTGACCAGCGACGCGCATTTGACCACGCTGGCGGCGCTGATGCAAAACCTGCGCGCCGAAATTGAGATCTGAAATTTAGAACTGAGATCGAGGGCTGAAATTAAGGACTGAAGTTAAGGGCTGGGGCCTGTCCACAGGTTGGTGCTGCATGACGGTTGCGTCGGGCAGCACCAAGTGACTAGAGATTGTCCTCGACCCGGAATCCCTGGGGGATTGTGTCGACGCCATCGAGCAGCAGATCCGCCATCACATGTGCCACCTTGGGGGCCATGCCAAAGCCGATCTTGAAGCCGCCGTTGGCGATGAAATGGCCGGGGCGACCCGGATAGGTCCCCAGCATCGGTGACCGGGTTTTGGCGCGCGGGCGAACGCCGGCCCAGCGATCAATCACCTCGGCCCCGTGCAGCACCGGCATAATGGCGCGCACCCGTTCGATCACGTCTTCAAGCAGCTCGTCGGTCTCATGCGGCTCATCGAACAGGCGCTCGCTGGTGGAGCCGATGGCCAAAGTTCCGTCAGCGTGTGGGATCATATAGAGATTATCAGCCAAAATCTGCGGTGCCTCGCCCGCATCAAAGCGCAACACGGCGGATTGACCTTTGATGCCGCTGCCGACGGGTTTGCCCAGTTCGGCATTCAGCTCTCGCAACCCGGCAATGCCCTTGGCATGCACCACCAATCCCTGATCCGGCGCCTCATCCACCACCTTGATCCCCATCACCGCAAGCCCGGCAATCAGGCAGGCACCGGCGCGGCGCGGTGACATTCTGGCGGCCAGAGTGTCGTGGATGACATATCCGGTGGGGCTGGGCGGGGCCCAGGGGCCCAGATCGGACAGCTTGCAAACGGTCCATTCCGCCTCTCCCCGCCACAGTTCGCGGGCAGTTTCCACCCGCTTGCGGGCAAATCCCAGCGCCTTTTCGTCCTTGATCGGCTGCAGCCGCCCGGTGCGGCCATAGCCGGGGGAGACGCCGCCAGCGGCCTCAACCTCGGACCAGAATTTTTCGGCCATCAGCAGGCTGTCCAGCTGGAACGCCTTCTTGTTGTTCCAGTTTTCCGGCACATGCGGCGCAAGCGCCCCGACCAAGCCACCGCTAGAGCCTGAAGCTGCGCCGTAAGGATCTATCACTTGCACTTTGGCGCCGCGCTGGGCGCAGACCCAGGCAATCGTCAGGCCAAAGGCGCCGGCGCCTCGCACCGTTATGTCAGCCATTGCCATTTATCTATCCTTTCGCCAGTGTCGCGCGGGTTCAGCTCACCATCTAGGGGATATTCGCATGGCAGACCAGCAGGCGCGTCTTAGCTGGCGCGACGGCAGCCTTCCGGTGTCAGATCAGTTTGATGATCCCTATTTTTCGCTGCAGGGCGGTCTGGCGGAGGGTGAACACGTATTTCTGGCCGGCAATGATCTGCCCGCGCGGTTTGCGCCCGGGTTTCAGATCGCGGAGCTGGGCTTTGGCACCGGCCTGTCTGCGCTGACCGCCTGGAAGGCCTGGGAAGAGGCCGGGATGACCACACCGCTGCGGTTCACCAGCTTTGAGGCCTTTCCAATGGCGCTGCCGGATATGGCCCGCGCACTCCAGGCTTTCCCCGAGATCGCCCCCTGGGCCGCGCGGCTCTTGGCGCAGTGGCAGGGCGGTGGCATCTGTGATCTGGGCACATTACAGCTAGAGGTGATCATAGGCGACGCCCGCAGGTCGCTGCCAGAGTGGACAGGCCAGGCGGATGCCTGGTTTTTGGACGGGTTCTCTCCCGCCAAAAACCCCGAGCTGTGGCAGGCTGAGCTGATGGCCCAGGTGGGGCGCCACACCAGATCGGGGGGCAGCGCCGCGACCTATACCGCCGCCGGCTTTGTGCGGCGCGGGCTGCAGGACGCCGGATTCGAAGTAACCCGCGTGCCCGGTTTTGGGCGTAAGCGGCATATGACAAGGGCAAGGATGCCATGACACAAGTTAGCACCATGCAGGGGCAAACCAACAACGTAGCGATCGGCGTGATGCTGATGATCGGGGCAACGGTGGTGTTTGCTCTGCAGGACGGTATTTCGCGGCATCTGGCAGGCACTTACAACACCGCCATGGTGTTGATGGTGCGCTACTGGTTCTTTGCGGCTTTTGTAGTGTTTCTGGCCCTGCGGGCACCGGGCGGCATTCGTGCGACAGCCCGGACTGACCAGCTGGGTCTGCAAATTTTCCGCGGCGTGCTGCTGGCGGCTGAAGTTGGTGTTGCGGTCTATGGCTTTACCATTCTTGGTCTGATCGAAAGCCAAGCGGTGTTCATCTGCTACCCGCTGCTGGTGGCGGCGCTGAGCGGTCCGGTGCTGGGCGAGAGCGTCGGCTGGCGCCGCTGGATGGCGATTGGGCTGGGCTTGATCGGAGTTATGATCATTCTGCAGCCGGGGGCGGCGGTGTTCAATCCGGCGGCGGTGATCCCGTTCCTCTCGGCGCTGATGTTTGCCGTCTACGGGTTGCTGACCCGCTATGTGGCGCGCCGCGACAGCACCGCCACCAGTTTCTTTTGGACCGGCATCGCCGGGGCGGTGGTGACAACCTCTGTGGGCCTGTGGTCCTGGGAGCCGATGCTGGGCGGCGACTGGCTGTGGATGGGAGTGCTTTGCGTGTTTGGGGTTCTGGGGCACTGGTTGCTGATCAAGTGTTATGAGATGGCCGAGGCCAGCGCGGTGCAGCCCTTTGCCTATTTCCACCTGATCTGGGCGGCACTGCTTGGGGTCTGGGTGTTTGGCGAGGTGATCCGCGACAATGTTGCCATTGGCGCCGTGATCATCCTGGCGGCGGGGCTGTTCACCCTATGGCGCGAACGCGCCAAGGGTTGAACCAGAGAGCTCCTGCGAAAACGGGATCGGCAGAGGATCTTTGCCCAGCCGGGCGCGATAGACCGGCAGGCTTTCGGTGACCCGCATCACATAGTTGCGGGTCTCGTTGAACGGGATGTGCTCGATCCAGTCGACGATATCCGGGGTGCCATCACGCGGATCGCCGTAGCGCTCCATCCAGGCAATGGGCCGTCTTGGCCCGGCGTTATAGCCTGCCGCCATCATCACCACATTGCCGTTGAAGCTGCCGGCCAGCCCGGCCAGATAATTGGCCCCCAGCTTGGCGTTATAGTCCCATTCAACGGTCAACCGCGCGGTGGCGTGCTTGGCCAGAATGCCCAGTTTGGTGGCCACCAGCTTGGCGGTGGCCGGCATCACCTGCATCAGCCCGCGCGCGCCCGCGCCGCTGATCACCCGATGGTCAAATTCGCTCTCGCGCCGCGAGATCGCCAGCACCATTTCCTGGGCCATTGGCAGTCGCGCCTTTGACACCGGGTGCAGCGGGAAATAGGCACCCTTCAGCTCCATCCCCTGCCGCGCCGCGCGTTTTGAGATCATCACCGCCAGATGCGCCTGGCCCATCTCAACCGCCATCAGTCCCAATTGGCGCGCCTGAACCTCGTCCAGCCCTTCGACCAAATGGGTCAGGAACCGTTCCGCCAGATCGAACTCATCGGCATCAATCATCATCAGCGCCGCCTTGGTCACCGAGGATTTGGCAAAGGCAGCCTGTTGCCAGGAGGGCAGCGCAGGCGGGGTGTCCAGCGCCGGGTCAAAGCGGCGGCCGATCTGTTCAGCCGCCAGCAACCCATAAAACGAGGTCTGGTAATTGGCCCCCAGCGCATAGGCCTCGTGGGCCTTGTCTGGCTCTCCCATTGCGGCATAGGCGCGGCCCAGCCAGTAGCCACCGCGGCCGATTGAGATCGGCGTCTCGATCGAATCGAGAAACTGATCGAAATGCAGCACTGCAGTTGCCGGGTCATTCAGCTTTTGCAGGGCAATATAGCCGGCCAGCCATTCCAGATCGGAATAGTTGTAGCCAGCTTCGGGGGGGGTAAAGTGGCGGGCGGCCAGCTGGTAGGCGCGCTGATGATTGCCGTCCCGCATGTCCTGGCGGGCCAGATCCCGCCGTCGACGCGCCCATTGTTCCGGCTCGCCCAAACTGGCGGCACTGGTGCTGCGCTCCAGCATCAGCGTGATGGCATCCTCCTGCCGTTTCTTGCGATCCCGCCAGGAAAACCGGTCATAGGCCAGCCCGGGTGCATTGCGTAGATTGGCCGGAATGGCCGCAATCTTGGCATCAACCCCAGAGGACCGCTCCTGCAGCGCAATGCGGGCCTCAGCCAGCTTGCGATCTGCCTTGGGCACCAGGGACAGCATCCGTTTGGAACTGACTAGATGATGGTCCCACAGCAGCCGATCGAGCCGCGCCGCATGATGCGGCTTTAGCAGTTTGGCAAAGCCCTCCAGATAGGCGGCCTGCAACCCGGAGCCCATCGGCATGGTACGCCAGGCGGCAACTAGGTTGGCCTCGGCGTCGCCGCGTTTTCCGGTGGCAATCAACGCCCTGGCATAGCTCAGCACTCCCTCGGCGGTCTGCGGTGAGGCAGAGGCATAGAACTCCAGCACGACACCGGTCGCCGCTGCGGCAACGGCGGTTTCACTTTTGCGGCGCAGATAGGCCAGACCCGGCCAGTCCGGCCGCCGATACAGAAAGGCCAGCGTGTCATCCGCCGACCCCATGCCTTCGCGCAGCCGGTGCCATTCGATCACATCTGCGGCCACGTCTCCCGACTTCGCCGCCTGGCTGGACGCCTGGCTCCATTTCTCAGAGCGCATCAAATCCAGTGCCGCCCCCAGATTGCGGCCCTGTTGGGCGGCAGCTGGAGAGGTCCAGAGCGCGGAAATCAGTGTTAGAACGGTCAGAATGCGTGTCATCGCTTGCATTTCCCAATGAACCAAGGCTAGAGCCATTGACGATAATCTGTGACTTGCCGGGTTCAACCCAAATTTTCGGCAGTCCACCACTTCGGCGGGGCTTTGCCCGCCTGAGAAGCACAGCTAAGGGAGCGTGTCCATGTTCAAAGGCTCTATGCCAGCCCTCGTCACACCGTTTAATAACGGCGAGTTGGATCTGGATGCACTCAAACACCTTGTCGACTGGCAGATCAGCCAAGGCTCAACCGGTTTGGTCCCCGTGGGCACCACCGGTGAAAGCCCCACCCTGACCCATGACGAGCACGAGGCGGTCATTGCAGCGGTGGTGACGGCGGCGGCAGGCCGGGTGCCGGTGATTGCCGGTGCCGGCTCCAACAACACGGTCGAGACGATTCGGTTTGTTGAATTCGCCAAGCAGGCCGGTGCGGCTGCGGCTCTGGTGGTGACGCCCTACTACAACAAGCCAACACAGCGCGGCTTGGTGGCCCATTTCACCGCGGCGCATGACTGTGCCGACCTGCCGATCGTGATCTATAATATCCCCGGCCGCTCGATGGTCGACATGACCCCTGAAACCATGGGCGAGCTGGCCAGGCTGCCAAACATCATCGGCGTCAAAGACGCCACCGGTGATCTTGCCCGCGTCAGCCAGCAGCGGATGACCTGTGGTGCCGACTTTGTGCAGCTATCTGGCGAAGACGCCACTGCGCTGGGCTTTAACGCCCACGGCGGTGTTGGCTGCATCTCGGTCACCGCCAACGTGGCGCCGAAACTCTGCGCTGAATTCCAAGCCGCCACCCTGGCCGGTGATTACGCTCTGGCGCTAGAGTATCAGGACCGGTTGATGCCGCTGCACGAGGCGATCTTTATCGAGCCCGGCCTGGTTGGCGCCAAATACGGCCTCAACAAACTGGGCCTGTGCCGCCAAGAGGTGCGCTCGCCACTGACCGGCTTGCAAGACAGCACCAAGGCGGCGATTGATGCGGCAATGGCCCACGCCGGCCTGCTGTAAACGCGACAACATTCAAATGACAAAGGCGGCCTCCCCCCGGAGTGCCGCCTTTTTTCAATTCGAAGGTCCCGGAGCTTCATCTGGCCAAAAATATCCCGGGGGTGAATTGGCCCCTGGGCCAAGAGGGGGCTGGCCCCCTCCGGTGTCCGGTCGCCACCAGGCTCAGCGTTTGCCGTAATACAGCCCCACCACATGTTCGGCCTCGGCAAAAAACAGCCAGCGGGCGCAGGCCACGCCTGCCAGATGCGACAGCACTGCAATGGCAGCCATCAGGTGCTTTAGCATCAATCCGCTGAACGGGAATATCAGCAACAGAACCGGCAGGGCAAAACCAAGGGTGAAACCGATCACTCGCAGTTTCTGGCTGTGCTTGCGCCCGATCACATGCACAAATTCACGCAGCAGATAGTTGGTGCCGGTATGGGGGGGCTCAAAGGCGCGCACAGTACCGTCACTGCCCAGTCCGGTGGCGGTGGCCAATGTGGTCCCCGAGGTGGCAAAGGCCTGATCGCCCTTGACCCAATAGGCCAGCTGAATGGCGCCGGCGATGATCAGCAGACCCGTCGCCAGTGTTTCCTGTCCGGCGAGCAATGCCCCGCCCGCCAGCGAGATGCTGAGGAACAGTGCTGGGGTCAGCGGCATGTTCCAGCGTGGGATCGTTTTCAGCTGGGTGTAGATCATCGAGGTGGTGAACACAGTGGCCAGGCTCAGGGCGGCGCCAATGCCGCCGATCACTGGCCAGGCGGTGGCCAGAAACACGGTACCGAAGCCATAAATCGCCATCACCAGCAAGGCTCCAACGGCGCAGCAGCCTTCGCGGCTGAGCCAGCTGGTTTGCCACTGGCTAAACGCTTTCAGGGCGCGCTCGGGGCGGCCAAGGTGAAAGGTCGAGGCCAGCAAGCCGCCAACCGCCAGGCCGTAAGCGATGGCAAAGAACACAAAGGCAACCAGGCCAGAGACATCCGGCAAGCCAAGCCCAAGGAAAACCAGCAGACCAAAGCCAAGGCCGGACAGGGTGGTGAATACAATAACAGAGGGTGCGGGATGCATCAGCTTGCTCCTCCCGTAGATTGGCCGGGCAGTTTGTCGAGTGCCTTGTCCAGCCAGCCCATAAAGCCGCCTGCAGCTTCGGTCACCGGGGTCAATAGCGGCGCCAGGATGTCGATCTGATCTTCGATCTGGTCTTTGGGGCGGGGTGGCAGGTATTTGTTCACCGGTTTGGTGCCCATCTCGGGCATCAGATCAAAGCCACCGCGCGCCGCCACCAGCTTTGAGACATCACTGTCTGCATCGCCCAGATCGCCAAAATGCCGCGCACCCGATGGGCAGGTCCGCACGCAGGATGGGATGCGGTCTTCCTCGGGCAGGTTCTGGTTATAGATCCGGTCCACACAGAGCGTGCATTTCTTCATCACGCCTGCTGCCAGGTCCAACTCGCGCGCACCATAGGGGCAGGACCAGGCGCAGAGCCCGCAGCCAATGCAGTTGTCTTCATTGACCAGCACAATGCCGTCCTCGACCCGTTTGTAGCTGGCGCCAGTGGGGCAGACGGTGACGCAGGGGGCGTCGTCGCAGTGCAGGCAGGATTTTGGAAAATGGACCAGCTGGGCGGCGGGGCTGGGCTGGGCGTCACAGGCCGGTGGCTGTACCTCGAATGAGTGTACCCGGTTCAGGAAGCTGCCCGAGGGGTCGCCGCCATAGGGATCCTGATCAGATAGGGGGGCGCCATAGTTCTCGGTGTTCCAGCCCTTGCAGGAGATCACGCAGGCATGGCAGCCGACGCAGGTGTCGAGGTCGATGACCAGACCCATTTTGCGGCGGGTTGAGTTTGGGAGTTCGGTCATTTGAGGAGATCTCCGCGTTTTGGGCAGCGGCAGAGCTGGGGCGCTGCCCCAGACCCCGGGATATTTTGAGCCAGATGAAGCAGGGGGATCATTTTCCAACTTTCCACTTCAGGTCTTTGGGGCCGGTGTCGATTGGCGATTTCAAGGGCGGGAAGTCTGGTTTGCTTTCGGTCAATCCTTCGGGGACGGCGGTTTTTTCCAATTTTACCTTGAGGTCAAACCAAGCGGCCTGGCCGGTGATCGGGTCGGAGTTGGCCCATCGCATGCCGTCGCCTTTGGGGGGCAGCAATTCGTGGATCAGATGGTTGAGCAGGAAACCTTTGGTGGCCTCGGGGGCGTCCTCTTTCAGGGCCCAGCTACCTTTACGTTTGCCGATGGCGTTCCAGGTCCAGACGGTGTTGTCATTCAGCGCCGCCATCTCCATCACCGGTACGGTAATCTCGCCGTGCGGCGAGCTGACCTTGGCCCAATCGCCATCCTTCAGGTCGTTTTCGCGCATCAGTTTCGTCGGTACATAGAGCGGGTTGTACCCGTGCAGCTGGCGCAGCCAGGCGTTCTGGCCACCCCAGGAGTGATACATCGCCATTGGACGTTGGGTCAGGGCGTTGATGGTATAGCCCTCATTGCCCTGCTGGTCGGTCTGATACCAGATCGGCAGCGGATCCATGGTGTGTTTAATTCGGGCGCGCAGGTGATCGGGGGGCTGGCGGTCACCAAAGCCTTCGGCGGCCAGTTGGAATTTGCGCATCGGTTCCACATAGAGCTGGAACAGATAGGGCTGCGGGCTATCAAAGATACCCATGCCCACCGCCCAGTCCTGGTAGGCCTTGTTCCAGGGTTTGTAATAGGCCGCCTCGGCCGGGATGTGTTCGACGAAGAAGCCGCCGTTCTCAATGTAGCGGTCCAGCTGCTCGGGGTTTACTTCGCCGCGGCCGACCTTATCGCCGTCGGTGCCGCGAAACCCTGCCAGCGGGCCGATGCCGGGCTTGCGTTCGTGGTTGACGATGTAATCGGCGTAGTCTTTCCATTTGGGGCTGCCGTCTGCGTTGGTAAAGCCGGGCAGTTGCATCCGGTTGGCCAGATCGACCAGCACCGACTGAAAGCCACGCACGTCGCGGTCGGGTTCGATCACCGGCCAGCGGATGGCGTCGGCGGCGGCGTCGGCCTCGCAGATCGGCCGGTCCAGCATCGAGATGCAGTCGTGGCGTTCCAGATAGGTGGTGTCGGGCAGGATCAGGTCGGCGTAGCTGACCATTTCCGAGTTATAGGCATCGGAGTAGATGATATGCGGGATCACGTAGCCGCCATCGTCATTGCGCGCCGACAGCATCTCCATCACGCCGGTGGTGTTCATCGACGAGTTCCATGACATGTTGGCCATATACATGAACAGGGTGTTGATCTTGTAGGGATCGCCCGCATAGGCGTTTGAGATCACCATATGCATCAGCCCGTGGCTGGACATCGGGTTTTCCCAGGTAAACGCCTTGTCGATCCGGGCCGGGCTGCCGTCTTCCTTGAGCGCCAGATGTTCGGGGCCCTGGACAAAGCCCAGATGGGGCCCGTCGAGGGGGCGTCCGGGTCGGCCGTTGCAATGGGGCGCCGGGTGGGCCTCGGCTGGTTTGGGGTAGGGCGGTTTGAAGCGAAAACCACCGGGCACCTCGACAGTGCCCAGCAAGATCTGCAGCACATGCAGCGCGCGGCAGGTCTGAAAACCATTGGCATGGGCCGCAATGCCGCGCATGGCATGGAAGCTGACCGGGCGGCCTGTCATTTTCTGATGGGTCTCGCCGCGAAAATCGGTCCACTCAATGTCCAGCTCGATCGCCTCGTCAAAGGCGACGCGGGCAATTTCCGCTGCAATGGCACGGATGCGTTTGGCCGGGATGCCGCATTGGTCAGCAATTGCCTCGGGGGCGTAGTCCTCGGACAGGTAGCGTTCGGCCATCTGGTGGAACACCGGGCGGTGGGTGACGCCGTCCTTTTCATAGGTCGCAGACAGGTCGGGCCGCACGCCGGGGGTGTCAAAGGCGGTCAGCTTGCCGGTGTTGCGGTCGATCACCAGCGGCTTGTCATCGCTATCGCGCAGAAACAGACCCTGTTCCGGGCCCTCAGCTGCATTTACCAGCACCGGCGCGTTAGTATAGCGGCTCAGGTAGTCCAGGTCGATCTTGCCGGCCTTCATCAGCAGATGGATCAGCGACAGGATGAACAACCCGTCGGTGCCGGGGGTGATGCCAACCCATTCGTCGGCAATCGCATTATAGCCCGACCGGATCGGGTTGACGCCAATCACCTTGGCACCGCGCGCCTTGATCTTGCCCAGACCCGCCTTGATCGGGTTGCTGTCGTGATCCTCGGCGACGCCGAACATCATGAACAGCTTGGTGTGATCCCAATCGGGCTGGCCAAACTCCCAGAAGGCGCCGCCCATGGTGTAGATGCCGGCAGTTGCCATGTTGACCGAGCAGAACCCCCCATGCGCCGCGTAGTTGGGGGTGCCAAAGTTCTGCGCCCAGAACGAGGTGAAGCTTTGCGATTGATCGCGGCCGGTGAAGAAGGCCAGCTTGTGGGGCGCGGTCTCGTGCAGCTCGTTCAGCCAGCCGACAGCGGTGCTGATTGCTTCGTCCCAGGAGATTTCAACAAATTCACCCGAGCCACGCGGCCCCACCCGTTTCAGCGGCGCCTTGAGCCGGGAGGGCGCGTTGACCTGCATGATGCCGGCCGCGCCCTTGGCACAGAGCACGCCCTTGTTGACCGGGTGATCGCGGTTGCCTTCGATATAGGCAACCTTGCCACCCTTCATGTGTACATTGATGCCACAGCGACAGGCGCACATGTAACAGGTGGTCTTGCGGATCTCGTCCGAGACTTCAGGTGAGGTGTTCACCTGGGGTTGCTGGAATGTCATCTGGCCTCCCGTATTGGTTCTTAAATCAGGTAAGAACCGTAATCCCCGCCAGGATAAACCCGGCTATAAATACTGTTTCTACGATGATAAGTGCGATGGCGGCGCCGCCGACGGCCAGCACCTGTTTCAAATTGGTCTTCATGCCAACGGCGGCGATTGCCGTCAGCAGCAACCACCGGGATGCCTGGCTCAGGAAGTCGGTGACGATCGGCGGGATCAGACCAAAGGAGTTCAGCCCCGCCAGCACCAGAAACGCCAGTACAAAGCCGGGCAGCAGGGGCGGGCGTTTGCCATCCTTGGGCAGTACCGCAAATGAGCGGATCATCAACGAGGCCACCAGCACAATGGGGGCCAGCATCGCCACCCGCATCAGTTTCACCAATGTAGCAGTGTCGCCGGTTTGTTCCGAGATGGAAAATCCGGCGCCAACCACCTGCGCCACGTCATGGATTGTGCCGCCCAGGAAAACACCGGCCTGCACTGAATCCAGCTCTAGCAGATTGACCAGGATCGGATAGAGGATCATCGCTATGGTCGACAGAACCGTCACTCCCATTACGGTGAAAATCAGCCGCTCTTCGGATCGTTCATCGCGCGGCAGGATTGCACTGATCGCCATCGCGGCCGAGGCGCCACAGATCGCCACCGACCCGGCTGTCAGCAGCGCAAACCGCCATTTGTGACCAAACAGTCGCGCCACCGCGAGACCAAACAGGATGGTGGTAATGACGCCGCCAACCACCAGGGCTATAAGATGCCAGCCAAGCCCCATCATCAGAACCATCGACACCCGGACGCCGAGGAACGCAATCCCCAGCCGCAACAGCGAGCGGGCGGAAAAGGCGATGCCGGGGACGGTTTTGCCCTCTTCGCCCAGAAAACTGACCGCGATGCCCAGCAACAGTGCCAGCAACATCGCCGGTGTTGCGTAGTGGTCCGCCAGAAATTGCGCTGTTACCGCGACAATTATGGCAACCGCCACACCTGGAAAAAGCTCTTGCATGCGAGCTTTGATCTTCTGGTGGTACTGGTGCAGGGATGTTGTTTCGAGTGAGGGCGTCATATTGGTCTTTTGTTCCGTTTCGGAGATTGAGCGTTATTTCTGAGCGCTTGGTCAAGCGTTTAGCCAGAAGAACCGGTATTTTAGCTACTCACCGATCGCGGAGGTCAGTGTAATCGCGTGGCTCTGGGCCGTTGTACAAGGTCAGCGGGCGGATCAGGATATTGCCGCGCTGCTGTTCGATGCACTGGATGATCCAGCCGGGCATGCGACCGATGGCAAAGATCGGAACATAGAGATCCATCGGAATGCCGTGCAGCTGGTAGATCACTCCGGAATAGAAATCGACATTCACGTTCAATCCGTGACGTGCATAGGGTTTCATCGCTTCGACGACGCCCTGCAGGATGGCGTACCATTCCGGCGCGCCCATTTCTTCGCCCAATTGGCGAACACCTTCACGCATGTGGCGCGCACGGGGATCTTCCTTGCGATAGACCCGGTGGCCAAAGCCGGTGACGGCCTCGCGGTTGCCACGTTTCTCTTTGACATAGGCGGCGGCGTTTTCCGGGGTGCCAATCTCTTGGACCATCTTCATGACGTCCTCGGCAGCGCCACCGTGGGCCGGGCCAGCCAGTGTCGACAGCGCGGTGACGATGCCGCCGTGCAGGTTGGCTTCGGTGCCAATGCAGACCCGCGCCGCAAAGCTGGAGGCATTGGCGCCATGTTCGGCGTGCAGGATGAAATCAACATCGGCCAGCCGGGCGGCGTCGGCTGATGGCTTTTCACCCTTCAGCATCCACAGCCAGTTGGCGGCGTGGCCCAGCTCGGGATCAGCAGTGACCGGGGTGCGACCGTTGCGAATGGCCTCATGTGCGGCGATGATCATCGGCACCTGGCTGGTCAGGCGGATGCCATTTTCAACAAAGGCCTCTTCGCCCAGTTTCTGGCTGTCTGGTTCCATCGCGGCCAGCGCAGACACGGCAGTGCGCAGCACGTCCATCGGGTGGCCATCCTTGCAGCCGGCAATGATGTCATAGATCGCAGGCGGCAGGCTGCGCGCCGATTTCAACTGGGCGTCAAACCCGGCCAGCTCGGCAACGGTTGGCAGCTCGCCGTGGATCAGCAGATAGCAGACTTCCTCAAATGTGGAGCGGGTTGCCAGATCGTGGATCGAATAGCCACGATAGCTCAGCTCTCCTTTGCTGCCGTCGATGTCACTGACGCCGGAGCGCTCAAAGTAAACGCCTTTAAGGCCACGGTTGATCTTGACGTTTTCGCTCATTGCTGGCTCCTTCCCCTGACTAGGGGGTATTTGATGTCTGTACTTGAAAATGCATATGCAGCCGCAAGGGCGCGGTCTGCACGAGTGGTGTTTCCTGAAATGGAAGACCCACGGGTGGCTGAGGCCACAGCCCGGCTAAAAGCCGAAGGCCTGTGTGAGCCGCTGCCATTGTCGCCGCCGTCCGAGGCCCATGTTGCCGCTTTGGTGCAGGCGCGCGGATTGAAAGAATCCATTGCAAAACGTATGGTTTCCAAACCTTTGTACCGTGCCGCCGCGATGGTCGCGCTGGGCGAGGCGGACGCGATGGTGGCGGGCGCCGGTGTCTCGACACGGCGGGTGATCGAGGCGGCAAGCATTGGTATTGGGCTGTCGCCGGGGGTATCAACACCGTCGTCATTCTTTCTGATGCTGTTCCCGGATGGCCGTGAAATGGTATTTGCCGATTGTGCGGTGAACGTGGCGCCTGATGCGGCGCAACTGGCAGATATCGCACGGGCCTCGGCCGTATCGGCCGAATCACTATTGGGCGCGGCGCGGGTGGCGATGCTGTCGTTTTCCACCGGCACCTCGGGTGATGGCGACAGCGTGGCGCGGGTGCGCGAGGCGGCGGAACTGGCCGGGTTTGCCGGGCCGGTACAGGCTGATGCGGCGCTGAATGGCGTTGTCGCGGCCAAGAAAGGCATCGCGCCACTGGACGCCAATGTGCTGATCTTCCCGTCACTGGATGCGGGCAATATCGCGTATAAACTGTGCCAGGAACTGGCAGGCGCGCAGGCGCTGGGGCCGTTTTTGCAGGGCTTTGCACGGCCTGTCTGTGACCTTAGCCGTGGCGCCTCGGTTGACGATATCGTTGCCGCCGCGGTGCTGACCGCAGCACAGGCCTGAGCGGGACTGGGGGCACTCATACTGCCTCCAGCAGCGCGGCCGCGTCGATGGCGATCATGCGTTCCTCTTGCGCCGGAACCACCCAGATGTGGACCTTGGAGCTGGCGGCGTGCAGCCGCGCCTTGCGGGCGTGGTTGGCGTCCACATCCATGCGCGCGCCAATCCATTCCAGACCGCGCAGAATGCGGGCCCGCACCCCCACCGCGTTTTCACCAATGCCGCCGGTAAAGGCGATGGCGTCCACCCCCTCCATCGCGGCAATCAGCGATCCGGCGTGGCGCAGGGACCAATAGCAGAAATGTTCAATGGCAAAGGCGCTGTCGGCGCTGGGGTCCAGCATCAGGTTGCGCATGTCCGATTTGCCACCGGACAGGCCCAGCAGCCCGCTTTCGTGGTTCAGGATCGCTTTGGTGCGTTCTAACCCGTTGTCTTCGACCAGACGCAGCACCGCATTGGCGTCGATGCCGCCCGAGCGGGTGCCCATGGTCAACCCGTCCAGCGGCGAATAGCCCATGGTGGTGGCCACCGACTGCCCGTTCTTGATGGCGCAGAGCGAGGCGCCGTTGCCGAGATGAAACGCCAACAGGCGCGACGGCAGTTTCTCGCCGGAAATCTCGGGCAGGCGGCGCACCAGCGACCCATAGGACAACCCGTGAAACCCATAGCGGCGAATGCCCTTGGTCTCGATCATCTTGGGGATCGCATAACGGGTGGCGACCTCGGGGTTGCTGGCGTGAAACGAGGTGTCAAAGCTGGCGAATTGCGGCAGATTCGGGGTGAGTTCGGCCAGCGTATCAATGGCCGCCAGATTATGCGGGTTGTGCAATGGCGCCAGCGGCGTGCAGCTGGCGATCTCGGCGCGCACCTCGGGGGTCACCCGGACCGGTTTGGTCAGCTTGCTGCCGCCATGCACCACCCGATGTGCTGCCGCGCGCAGGGCCGTCAATTCAATGCCATGTTTGGGCAGCAGCTTAAGAATAGCCGACAGCGCCGAGCGATGATCAATGAACGGTGTTTCAATCTCGGTGGCGCCGAGTTTTAATCGCGAGGCGCCGCCAATGCCTTCGGCCATGCCCGACAGCACCTCGGTCAAGGTTCGGTCGAACACGGCGAATTTAATCGACGAAGAGCCGGCGTTGAGGACAAGGATCAGCTGTTGGTTGCCCAAGTCCTGATCCCTGTCCCCGGTCACCTTTAGGCGCCTTTCTGAGGGCGCATGTCAGCGGCGTCGATACCGGCCACTGCAACCGGGTTCTTCATCGCGTCGCGGCGGAATGGCTCGCCCAGTTCCTGATTGATCATCGCTTCGATCAGGGTGGTGATGCCGTTCTTTTGGTCTTCGATGGCCTGGTGCAGCGCCGCTGTCAGCTCTTCCATGGTGTGGGCGACCACACCTTTCAGGCCACAGGCGGTGGCGATGCCGGCATAAGACACCTGGGTGTCCAGCTCGGTGCCGACAAAGTTGTCGTCATACCACAGGGTCGAGTTGCGCTTTTCGGCGCCCCACTGGTAGTTGCGGAACACCACCTGGGTGACGGCGGGCCATTCTTCGCGGCCAATCGCGGTCAGTTCGGTCACCGCGATGCCAAAGGCACCATCGCCCGAGAAGCCAACGACAGGTGTGTCCGGGCAGCCGATCTTGGCGCCAACAACCGAAGGCAACCCGTAGCCACAGGGGCCAAACAGACCGGGAGCCAGATATTTGCGGCCCGCCTCAAAGGTTGGGTAGGCATTGCCGATGGCGCAGTTGTTGCCGATGTCGGAGGAAATGATCGCTTCCTTCGGCAGTGCCGACTGGATCGCCCGCCAGGCCATCCGGGGGCTCATCCACTCAGGCTTGTCGGCGCGGGCGCGCTGGTTCCAGGTGGTGCCCTCGTCGTCGTCCTCGTGGTCCATGCTGGACAGTTGCTGCGCCCAGGCCGATTTGGTGGTGGAGATCAGGGTCAGGCGATCGTCGCGACCTTCGTCACCGGCGGTGCCCGAAAGCTGCTCCAGGATTGATGTCGCCACTTTCTGCGCATCGCCAATGATACCCACGGCGACCCTTTTGGTCAGGCCGATGCGGTCGGGGTTGATGTCGACCTGAATGATCTTGGCGTCCTTGGGCCAGTAATCAATGCCATAGCCGGGCAGAGTTGAGAACGGGTTCAACCGGGTGCCAAGCGCCAGCACCACATCGGCCTTGGAGATCAGCTCCATGGCGGCCTTGGAGCCATTATAGCCCAGTGGGCCGGCCGATAGCGGGTGCGAGCCGGGGAAGGCGTCGTTGTGCTGGTAGCCACAGCAGACCGGGGCTGACAGCCGCTCGGCCAGCGCCATCGAGGCGGGGATGGCGCCGCCGATGACAACGCCTGCACCGTTCAGAATGACCGGGAACCGGGCATTCGACAGCAGTTCAGCGGCTTGCCCCAGCGCCTCGGAGCCACCGCTGGGGCGCTCGAACTCGACGATGGCAGGCATGTCGATGTCGATCACCTGGGTGAAATAGTCACGTGGTACGTTGATCTGGGCTGGAGCGCTGTGACGCTTGGCCTGCATGATGACGCGGCTCAGCACCTCGGCCATGCGGCTGGGGTCGCGGACTTCTTCCTGATAGCAGACCATGTCCTCAAACGCGGCCATCTGCTCAACTTCCTGAAAGCCGCCCTGACCGATGGTCTTGTTGGCGGCCTGCGGGGTCACCAGCAGCAGCGGCGTGTGGTTCCAATAGGCGGTTTTGACGGCGGTGACAAAATTGGTGATGCCGGGGCCGTTCTGGGCGATCATCATCGACATTTTGCCGGTGGCGCGGGTATAGCCATCGGCCATCATGCCGCCAGAGCCTTCGTGGGCACAGTCCCAAAAGGTGATGCCCGCCTTGGGGAAGATATCCGAGATTGGCATGAATGCCGATCCGATGATCCCAAAAGCGTGTTCTATGCCATGCATTTGCAGTGTTTTTACAAAAGCTTCTTCGGTGGTCATTTTCATTGTAAATTCTCCTGACGAGACGGCAAAAGGGCCGGCAATATGCCGGGGTTGCCCTTGGTTTAGGATGTGGGGCTGGCCGCAGTTAGGGCCAGATGTGAGGCCGAATTAGGGCCAGTCTGAGAGCCAGTCTCAGGGGTGCTGCAGGGCCGCGGCCAGCAAGGCCAAACCCGGCTCAATGCGATTCTGCGCAATCGAGGAATAGCCCAGCCGGTAATAGTTGTGCTGGCGGTTTTGGGCGGCGAAAAAGGGCGCGCCGGGTTCGACCAATACGCTCTGGGGCATCAGGCTGCGGGCCACGCTGGCCATGTCCAGCGAAGGATCGGCCTGCATCCAGATCGACGAACCGCCATAGACGCCGTGACCGGCGATGGTCAGGCCATGCGCGGAAATGGCCTCTTCCATCACAGTGCGGCGCTGGTGCAGTTTCTTGGCGGTGCGGCGGATTTGGGCGTCGTAGTGACCCAGTGACAGAAAATAGGCCACCGTGCGCTGGATATGTCCGGGCGGGTGGCGCAGCACATTGGCGCGCAGGGCGCGGGCCTGGCGGATAAACGGTTCAGACCCCACCAGATAGCCCAGCCGCAATCCGGGAAACAGCGATTTTGAAAAACTGCCGACATAGACCACCCGGCCATCCCGATCCAGCGACTTCAGCGCCGGTGAGGGGGCCGATAGGAACGACATCTCAAATTCATAGTCGTCTTCGACGATCATCGCATCAATGTCACGAGCCCGCTCTAGCAGTGCCCGGCGACGCCCCATCGGCATGGTTGCTGTTGTCGGGCTTTGGTGGCTGGGGGTGGTGAAAATGACGTCGGTGTCATCGGTGATCTGTTCCGGAGGCAGCCCGTCGCCGTCCACCGCAATGGCGTCAATCTGGCAGCGGCTGTGGGTCAACTGATCGCGTAGGGTATAATAACACGGATCTTCAATCGCGGCCTTTCGATCACCGTTCAGCAGGATCTGCGTGACCAGCCATAGGGCGTTCTGCGCCCCCAGAGTGATCAGGATCTCTTCGGGGCGGGCGGTGATGCCGCGTCGGGGCAGGGTGTGACGGGCGATATATTCGATCAGCAGCGGGTCGTCCTGATCGAAATAATCCGTTGTCAGAGCCGCAAAATCCTTTTGCCCCAGCGCCCGCAGGGCACAAAGCCGCCAGTTGGCGTGGTCAAACAGTGAGGGGTCGGCCTGACCGTAGATGAACGGATATTTATAATCCCGCCAGTCCTGCGGCTTGCGCGGGGTGTCACCACCGGTGAACTGACGCACGATGGTCTTTGACCAGTCCACAGTGTCCTCGGATTTTTCCGGCGGCGTATAGCTGGGCGGCACCGGTGCGTTGTCCGACACGTAATAGCCCGACCTACCGCGTGAGCTCAGATAATCATTGGCCAGCAGCTCGGTATAGGCCAGCGTCACGGTGATGCGGCTGATGCCCAGATGTATCGCCAGTTTGCGCGACGAAGGCAGCTTTTCCCCCACGTGAAAACGGCCAGACAGAATACCCTCGGCAATCATCTGCTGGATTTGCGCCTGCAAGGTGCCGTGGGCTTTGGGGCTGAGAAAGAAAGTGTCGACTGATATTGCCATGTGGCGCATCTTAGGCTGGACTTAAGCCGGGTGCAATCTGGACTTAGATGTCGAGAGCAAAAAAACAGCGTTGCGTCACTGCCTAAATAACTATAAAACTAGTTATATCGAATCAACTGGAGTATGATCATGCAGTGGGAACAAGCGGCACTGGGGTTTGCGGCGATGGGGTCCGAGGCGCGGCTGCAGGTGTTGCGCTGCCTGATTCGGGCGGGTCACGAGGGGCTGATGGTGGCTGAAATCCAAGACCGTACCGGGATCGCGCCCTCGACCCTGGCGCATCATCTCAAGTGTCTGACCGGCGCCGGTGTGGTTGAGCAGCAAAAGCTCGGGCGCTCGACCATCAGCCGGGCCAGTTTTCAACATATTGAAGCCCTGGCGCAGTTTGTTCTGAGTGAATGCTGCGTCGATGCGGATAACAAGAAGGCGGCAAATGATGACTGATCTGACCCAAAATCCGGGCGGCGCCCGCGATGTGCTGAAACGGCTGAAAACCCCCTGGACCCTGATCGTCGTCCTGATGGCCGCAGTGGCGGTTCTGGACCCGGCGAATTTCACCGCAGTGGGGGAGTTTGCTCTGCTGGCGCTGCTCAGCACCGGCCGCTACATTCTGTTTGCGGTGCTGTTATTGGCCTATCTCAAGGCCACCGGGGCCGAGGTCATGGTGGCCCGCGCCTTTGAGGGCCGCGAAACCCGGATGATATTCATGGCGGCGCTGTTTGGCGGCTTGGCACCATTTTGTTCCTGCGAGGTGATTCCCTTTATCGCCGGTTTGCTGGCGCTGGGGGCGCCACTGTCGGCGGTGATGGCGTTCTGGCTGTCGTCGCCGCTGATTGATCCGCCGACCCTGCTGATCACCGCTGCGGCGCTGGGCTGGCCCTTTGCCATCGGCAAGGCGATTGTCGCTGTCGCACTGGGCCTGTTTGGTGGCTTCACGGTCCGGGCAATGATGCGGGGCGGGCTGTTTGCCTCTCCTCTGCGCCAGGCCCCCAGTAGCTGCTGTGGCTGTGGCACCCCGAAACTGGACGCAAAACCAGTGTGGAAATTCTGGCAGCAGCAGCCCCGTCGTGATCACTTTCGGGCTGAGTTTGTCGCCAACGGGATTTTCCTGCTGAAATGGCTGGCGCTGGCCTATGTGCTGGAGGCGTTGCTGGTTCACTATGTGCCCGCGGATCTGATCGCCACTTTGGTTGGCGGCGAAGGGGTGCTGCCGATCGCCATCGCCGCGCTGGTCGGAATGCCTGCCTATCTGAACTCTTATGTGGCACCGCCACTGCTGGCTGGGCTGATTGATCAGGGCATGAGCAACGGCGCGGCGATGTCCTTTATGGTGGCGGGTGCTGTCAGCTCGATCCCGGCGATGCTGGCGGTCTGGTCACTGGTCAAGCCGCAGGTGTTTGCCACCTATCTGGCGCTGGGGGTCAGCGGTGCGATTGTGTCGGGGGTGCTGTTTCAGATGCTGTGAGCCGCCTCCCCGGAAAAACGAAGGCGGTGCCACAGAGCGGCACCGCCTTTTTGCTGTCCTACGCGGCGACCTTGTTGCTGCGCAGCAGGGCCTGTTCGGGCTCCAGCGCCAGGCCAAGGTTTTCGCAGAGCGCCAGACGGCGGGCGGCAAAGGCCGTGGCGCGCACCCGCAGCAGGGCGAGGTTTTCTTCCGGGGTTTCCAGAGTGCGGCCGTCTTTTTGCAGTCGCTGACCCTGTGGCGCCAGGATCTGCCATGCCAGATCGGCCCAGTCTCCCGGTGTTTTGTGCCCTTCGCTGCGGGCCAGCAGGAATAGCTGCTCCAGCCGGTCCAGCGCAATGCCGCCGCCGGTGACCGGAGAGGCGAAAAACTGCAGTGTCTCGCTCTCTTCCGAGCGTTTGGCGACGGCTGAGTTGAACAGGCGACAGCGCTCGGCCCGCTCGGCAAGTCCCGCTTGCGGCAGGCAGGGGGCCAGATAGCCTTCGCCGATCAGCAGGGTCAGCATGCGCGAGATATCGGTCCAGGGAATTTCTCCAAATACCTCAAGCTCCAACAACGCGCGCACTGTCATCGGACCCTTTTCGAGCGCCTGAAGCACCGGCTGAAACTGTGCCCGCTCCATTGAAACCTCACGCCCGCGCCAGGTCAGTTTCATGACACCACCACTGTAGTGTCGGGTCAGAGCCAGCGGCGTTGCGAACCAGGCGGCGATGGATCCGCGTTGCGAGTGCTGCAGCTTTCCCTTCACAAATATATCGGTGCGAAACTGCTCGTTCAGCAGGATGTCACGCAGGCTCTCGCGCTGCACCGGGTCGCTTTCGGCCTGTATTAGGGTCTGTTGTTCCGGGGTGAAGGAAATGTCGTCCACATGATCGCGTGGTTCGGCAGATCCCAGAAAGCTCAGCTTGGCCTGTGACAGATCGGCGGCGACGTCCTCAAAATGAAACGGCGTCCAGTCCTTGTTGAAATACTCATGCGCCAGATAACTGGCCGGGTTGGATTTCATTTGCTCCAGCCGCCGAACCGCTGCCGGGTTGCTCGAAAAATAGTGGGCGCCGGACTGCTCTAGCGACTGGGCATAAGTCATCGCCTCCTTGATCCGCTGTTCCAGCGGTCCGGTGCCTTGGTTTGCCCGGTTTGTCAGAATGCGACGCAGCGGCATGACCGGCGCCCATCCGGGGAGCGTATTGTAACTGATATAGACCATTCCCGCGGGCTTCAGCCGTTTGGAAATGAAGTCGGTGATATGCCTCTGATGTTCTTTTGAGACCCAGCTGTAAACGCCATGCAGCGCGATAACGTCGAACTGCTGCGGCAGGCCGGGCGCGGCGCCAAAATCCTCAAACGAGCACTCATGGAAGTGAACATTATCCAGCTCGGCATCCTGTGCCAGATTGGCCGCGCCGGCCATATGGGCGGGATTGAAGTCCATCGCATGGAAGTCGATGTGAGGGTTGGCGGCGGCGAGAAGATTGGCGGAAAATCCTTGGCCGCAGCCCAGCTCACAATAGGTCAGGTTTGGCTGGTTCAGCCGATGATTGTGGCCTTGGGACAGGGCGCAAAAGCCCAAATGTGCCGGGGTCAGCTCGCGAAAGAAATCAGATGTATAGTCGATGTCGGCCACGTAGCCAGAAGTCCAGTCAGTCATGAATCGCCTTTTTAGTCAGTGGTGGTATTGCGGCGAATTTCACGAAAATTGTTGAGGAATACGTTAACGCGGAGGGTAAATGAGCCATGCCGCGCAATTGCTTGGAGTATTGGCGCAGCCAGGTTTTGCGATCAGGATGGTGTTGCCGCCATAACCGGGTCAGAGTTGGCGTCTCAGTTGATCTGCGGTGGTGTGTAAGTGAGGCGAGTGGGGGCTTTGCCCCCGCCGCGGCAAGCCGCGACTCCCCCAGGGTATTTTTAGCCAGATGAAAGTCGGATCAATCCGCGACAGGCCGGTGGCGCTGCATCTGAAATTCCAGATGGGCCTTGATGGTGGACCAGTCAGTGGCGGTGATGGAGTAGACCGCCGTGTCGCGGAGGGTGCCGTTGCATATGAAAAAAGCGCCCCGTCAAATTCGGGGCGCTTTGGTTGCGGCCTGCCGCCGCGGTGATGGCGGCGGCAGGAGAGTGTGATTTGTTAGCCAAAAACCTTGGTTAGGGCCTTATCAACGCTGTCGGTGATCTGATCGATGTCATCCGCAGTGGCAATCAGCGCCGGTGAGAAGCACAGCACGTTATTCTTGCCGGGAATTGAGCGGTTGGAGGCGCCGATGATGACGCCCTGCGCACCGCAATCACCGGTGACCTGAGCAATCTGCGCCTCGGTGACCGGGTCTTTGGTGTTGCGGTCGGTGACCAGTTCGAGACCCAGGAACAGCCCCTTGCCACGCACGTCGCCAATGATCCGGTGTTTCTCCTTCAGCGCCTGCAGGTTGCCCATCATGCGGTCGCCCATGGCGTTGCAATTGCCCAGCAGATCTTCGTCTTCGATGATCCGCATGTTTTCCAGCGCCGCAGCCGGACCGGCGGTGCAGCCGCCAAAGGTCGAGATGTCGCGGAAATAGCTCAGCGGATCGCTTGGATCGTCCTTGAACATGTCAAACACTGCCTCGGTGGTGACGCAGAGCGCGATTGCCGCATAGCCCGAGGCGACACCCTTGGCCATGGTGACGATATCCGGCTTGATGCCGTATTGCTGATAACCAAACCAGGTGCCGGTGCGGCCGACACCACAGACCACCTCGTCGATGTGCAGCAGGATGTCGTATTTCTTGCAGATCTCCTGCACCCGATCCCAATAGCCGGGCGGAGGAGTGATCACACCACCGCCAGCGGTCACCGGCTCTAGGCACAGCGCGCCGACTGTATCGGCACCTTCGCGCAGGATGACCTCTTCGATCAGGTTGGCCGAGGCGATGCCGTATTCTTCGCTCGACAGGTGATCCAGGCCCTGCTCGTGGTTGCGGTATTCCATGCAATGGGGCACCCGGATGAAGCCAGGGGCCAGTGGGCCGTATTGCATCACCCGTTCGTCCTGACCGCCCGCCGACATGGTGGCCAGAGTGCCGCCGTGATAGTCGCGGTCGCGGTACAGGATCTTGTGCTTCTTGCCGCCAAAACGCCGGTGGGCAATCTGGCGCACCATCTTGAACGCCTTCTCGTTGGCCTCGGAGCCCGAGTTGGTGTAATAAACCCGGCTCAGGCCCGGCATTTTCGAGATCAGTTTTTCGGCATAGAGCGAGCCGGGGATCGAGCCGGCAGTCTGGGCGAAATAGCACAGTTTCATCAACTGGTCATAGACCGCCTTGGCGATGCTTTCGCGGCCATAGCCGACGTTGACGGTCCAGACACCGCCCGAGACCGCATCCAGATATTCTTTGCCGTTCTGATCCCAAACCCGCATGCCCTTGCCCTCAAGGATGATGCGCGGATCATTGGTTTCAAACTGCTTGTGCTGAATCAGATGATGCCAGATGTGAGCCTTGTCGGCGTCGACGATGTGGCTGATGTCGTTTTCATTGAAGGTGCCATCCATGACAAATCCTTTCCGCGATTTGAGTGTTTGCATTGCGCTCAGGCGGGGCAGGCCGCCTGAGTCGCCTTGGATTCCAGAAACGCTAAAAACAGGGCGAGCTCTAGGTCCAGATTTTGACGAGCATTGTGTCCAGTGGCGCGCGGGCGCAGAATGCGGGCGACAGCCAGATGGAGAGTTGGATAATGAGTCACGTGTTTCCCCGCCATACCAAGGCGCAATTGCCCACCGCCGTTGCCGGTGATGGTTGCTATCTGATTGACGCGGATGGCAAGCGGTATTTCGATGGCTCCGGCGGAGCGGCGGTGTCTTGTCTGGGGCATTCTGACGCGGGTGTGATCCGGGCTGTGCAGGATCAGGCTGGAAAACTGGCCTTTGCCCATACCAGCTTCCTGACCTCTGAGCCGGCCGAGCAGCTGGCCGATCTGCTGATCGCCCATGCGCCGGGGGATCTGGAGCGGGTCTATTTTGTCTCAGGCGGCTCTGAGGCAACTGAGGCGGCGATCAAACTGGCGCGGCAATACCATGTGGAGCGCGGCGAACCGCAGCGCCGACATCTGATCGCCCGGCGGCAAAGCTATCACGGCAACACGCTGGGGGCCTTGGCGGCGGGGGGCAATGAATGGCGACGGGCGCAGTTCGCGCCGCTACTGATCGACATCTCGCATATTGCGCCCTGTTATGAATATGCCGACCGCGGCGATGGTGAGAGCGCTTTTGACTATGGCCAGCGGGTTGCCAATGAGTTGGAGGCGGAGATCCTGCGCCTTGGTCCTGATACGGTGATGGCCTTTATGGCGGAACCGGTGGTCGGGGCCACCTCGGGCGCGGTGCCGCCGGTTGAGGGCTACTTCAAACGTATCCGCGAAATCTGTGATCAATACGGCGTGCTGTTGATTCTGGACGAGGTGATGTGTGGCATGGGTCGTACCGGCCATCTGTTCGCCTGTGATGCGGATGATGTGGCCCCTGACATCCTCTGTATCGCCAAGGGCCTTGGGGCAGGCTATCAGCCCATCGGTGCGATGCTGTGCTCCAAGCAGATTTACAGGGCGGTCGAATCGGGTAGCGGGTTTTTCCAGCACGGTCATACCTATATCGGTCATCCGGTGGCCACCGCGGCCGCATTGGCAGTGGTGAGGGCGATGCTTGATCGCGGGCTGGTACAGCGCAGCGCCCAGATGGGTGAGAAGCTACAGTCCGCCTTGGTTTCGCGATTCGGTCAGCATCCCAATATTGGTGACATTCGCGGTCGGGGGCTGTTTCGCGGGGTGGAACTGGTCGCGGATCGCGAAACTAAGACGCCGTTTGATCCAAGTCTGGGGCTGGCCAAGAAAATTAAGAAGGCGGCCTTTGAGGCTGGGTTGATCTGTTACCCGATGTCGGGCACCCGCGATGGTGTGCTGGGCGACCACATCCTGCTGGCTCCGCCGTTTATCATCACGGATGAGCAGATCCTTGAGGTGGTGGATAAGCTGGAGCTGGCGATTGGTCAGTGCCTGCCCAAGGGGTGATTGCGGAGTGAGGTATCGGCCCGTTCGTTGCCCGGCAAATAGCCGGGCGGCGACAAAGGTTTCGAATTTGGGTTTTTTGGTGTTTCAAGCCAAGTTGAACTGGCCAGGCTAGATTTTACAGGGACCAAACTTTTACAGGGACCAGACTTTTTGGATGTCCAGTGACAGTGCCTGTAAAGGTCCCCGGAGGGTATCGATCCATATAAAATAAGAAAGGTTGGTGGAGCCTAGGAGGATCGAACTCCTGACCTCCTCGCTGCCAGCGAGGCGCTCTCCCAGCTGAGCTAAGGCCCCAACCTGTTCCGTTTGACGTTGCCGTCTTGCGGTGTGTGGCTGATTTAAGGGACGATGGCGCATACCGCAAGCGGAAAATGCGCCACCATCCAAGCTTTTTTTCGAGGCGCTGAAAATCAGCTGTTCGGGTCGAAAAAATGCACTTCTATACCGCTAGAAAACGATTAAGAATCGTCATCGTTTGCGGCGACATCGGCGATTTCTTCGAGAGGCACAGTATCTTCGTCCTCGTCGTCATCATCCAGAACATCATCGCCCAGATCGATATCATTTGTATCGTCATCATCCAGCACTGTGTCGTCGGCGCTGGTGCCTTCTTTGGCTTTCAGGGTTGCCGCATCTTCGGCATCCGCTGCCATCATCCGGCTTTTTCCGGTTTCCGGTTCCATCGCTTCCCCCGTATAGGGGCTGACGATCGGAGACTTGTTCAGGTCGTAAAAGCGCTTGCCGGTGGTTGGGCAGATGCGCTTTACGCCCCATTCTTCGTTGGGCATGTGTATCCCCTTGATTTATGCATGAGTCGTATCGACGATTCCGGTGACGTGCCATATGAGATGGGAACTGTCAAAGGCTTTAGTCCATTAAGGGGTCCGCATGGCCGACCATCACCTGCCCGGAGCCCCTCCGGTTCCGCTGACTTTGCGCCGCTCGCCGCGGGCGCGCCGGATCAGCTTGCGGATCTCGGCGCTGGACGGGCGGGTGACGCTGACGCTGCCAAAATCACTGCCCGAAGGGGACGCGCTGGCCTTTGCCGCCGAGAAGGAAGACTGGATCAGAAGCCATCTGGCCAAGCACCCTGAGACCGTGGCGGTGCAAATGGGGAGCTGTCTGCCCATTGATGGCCGGGATCGCCGCATTGTCGCCGCCAAAGGCAAACGGGTGCTGGTCCGCGAGGATGAGATCGAGGTGCCCGGTGATCGGCCGGGGCGGGTGTTGCAGCGGTTCTTGCGTGAACTGGCGCGGGACCGGCTGGCGGCCGCGTCGGATCACTATGCCGCAACATTGGGCCGCTCCTATAGCCGTATCACCCTGCGCGACACCCGCTCTCGCTGGGGCTCCTGCACCTCGGATGGCGGCTTGATGTATTCCTGGCGGCTGATCCTGGCGCCGCCAGAGGTGCTGCGCTACGTCGCCGCACATGAGGTGGCGCATCTGGCGGAAATGAACCACTCAGCCGCATTCTGGGCCCAGGTTGAGCATCTCTACGGCGACTATCAGCCGCCCCGCCGTTGGTTGAAAGCCCAAGGCGGCGGCCTGCACCGCTTTCGGTTCGACCTTTGAGCAGGCCCGGGGCCGCAGATCTTTGATCAAGGGTGGTTGACGGAGCCTGTGTTTGTGATCACATGGGTGAATGATGGTATCTCCCCGCCCTTCAGATCAGTCCACCTCCGCACATGAACGGGTTTACCGCGCCCTGCGCACCCGGATCATGCATGGCGAGATTGCGCCGGGGCAGGCGCTGACCCTGCGCGGCATTGGCCGCGAGTTCGGCGTCTCCATGACCCCCGCCCGCGAATCGGTGCGCCGACTGGTGGCCGAAGGGGCGCTGTTCCTGTCCTCGTCGGGGCGGGTCTCCACCCCGGAGCTCAGCAACGAGCGAATCGAAGAGCTGGCGGCGTTGCGGGCGCTGCTGGAGGTCGAGCTGGCCAGCCGGGCGCTGCCCCGGGCGCATATGGCGCTGATCGACCGGTTGCAGAGCATCAACATGGGCGTCGCCGAGGCGGTGTCGAAACGTGATGCTGTTGGCTATATCCGCTCGAACCTCGATTTTCACCGCACCCTGTATCTGCGCGCACAGGCGCCGGCGATGCTGGCCATGGCGGAAACCGTCTGGCTGCAGCTGGGCCCCACCATGCGGGCGCTATACGGGCGCCTGCGCCGCACCGAACCACCCCGCAATCACAAATTGATCATCGCCGCACTGAAGGCCGGCGACGAGCCGGGATTGCGACTGGCGGTGCGCTCAGACGTGACCCAGGGGCTGCGGATGCTGGCAGGGTAGGGCAATTATCTCAACCGGGTCTCCCGCCCGTCGCCGATCTGCTGCCGCAGACAGGCCTCCCGTTGGGCCCGGCACTGCGCAAAGCGCAGCGCCGCTCGCCATTGATTTCTAAGGTGGTGGGTGCCGGATAAGGTGGCGAGCTCTTCTGTTGCAGCGTCACCCTTCCGGGCGCACGCTGCAACGGCGAACTCAGATTATGCTGCCAGACCCTTGGAGCCAAGATCCAGATATTTCTGCTGACGATCCTTGATGAGCGCCGGACCGTCCAACGGTTTCAGCTCGTTCAGCAACTGCTGGATGGTCTCACCAACGGCCTGGATTGCGGTGTCTGCATCCCGGTGGGCGCCGCCCTTGGGCTCCGCAATGATGTGATCGACAACACCCAGTTCAGCTAGGTCGGTGGCTGTCAACCGCAGCGCCTGCGCCGCCTCGCGCATTTTCTCGGCGTCTTTCCACAGGATTGAGGCGCAGCCTTCGGGGGTGATGACCGAATAGACCGAATGCTCCAGCATCGCCACGCGGTTGGCCGAGGCAAAGGCCACCGCGCCGCCTGATCCGCCCTCGCCGATGATGATCGACACCAAGGGCACGCCGATCTGCAGGCAGGTCTCGGTGGAGCGCGCAATGGCTTCAGACTGGCCACGCTCCTCGGCGCCTTTGCCAGGATAGGCACCGGGGGTGTCGACCAGGGTGATCACCGGCAGGTTAAATTTGTCCGCCATCTGCATCAGCCGGATCGCCTTGCGGTAGCCCTCGGGCCGGGCCATGCCAAAGTTCCGCTCGATGCGGGATTTTGTGTCACTGCCCTTTTCGTGGCCAATCACCATGACCGGCTGATCGTTGAACCGGGCCAAACCGCCCATCACCGCCAGATCATCGGCAAAGTTGCGATCACCGGCCAGCGGGGTGAATTCGGTAAACAGCGCCTTGATGTAGTCTTTGCAATGAGGCCGCTCTGGATGGCGCGCCACCTGGCATTTGCGCCAGGCGGTCAGATCTTTGTAAAGACCCTCAAGCAGTTGCCCGGCCTTGAGGTCCAGAGCCTTGGCTTCGGACTCGATGTCCATCTCTTCATTGGCGCGCGCCAATGCGCGCAACTCTTCCGCCTTGCCTTCGATTTCGGCCAGGGGTTTTTCAAAATCCAGATACTGGGTCATATAGCCTCACACGCGCGGAATTTCCCGATATATGGCCTTACCTGCGGTCAGATGCAACTCAGCAAGGTTTGAAATTCGCGCCCGTGGCAGATCGCCGGGCATTGCCCAACCTCATTCGGCGGTCTGTCGCAGTCTTATGCGGGCCAGATCACCGGGTATAGCGACGCCACCAACAATATGGCCATGGTCCAGTTAAACGCGCTCAGGCGGCGCGGGTTGGTCAGGATCTTGGCCATCTGCTGCCCCAGCACGGTCCAGGATCCCACCGACGGCAGGTTGATGGCGCCAAAAACAGCGCTCACCAGCAGGATTGCGGCAATGGTCTGATCCGGGGTGTAGGCACTGATGGCGGTCAGTGCCATCGCCCAGGCCTTGGGGTTGACCCACTGAAACGCAGCCGCCTGCAGGAATGTCATCGGCCTGCCCTGTTTGTCGCTGGCGCTGGCCGGACTGGCATGGGCGATTTTCCAGGCCAGCCACAGCAGATAGGCCACCGATCCGGTCTTGAGCACGGTGTAGCTGGCTGGATAGGCATCAAACAGCTGCACCAGCCCAACGCCAACCATCAGCACCATGAACACAAACCCCAGCGCCACGCCCAGCATATGCGGAATGCTGCGGCGAAAGCCGAAATTGGCCCCCGAAGCCATCAGCATCAGATTGTTGGGCCCCGGAGTGATCGAGGATACGAAGGCGAACAGCGCAAGCGCCAGGAAGAGATCATAAGTCATGGCGGCATATTTGTGATGTTTTTGGCCAAATGTAATTGCGTTTTACTGTGACTTCCGTCAAATTTTGCAACAAATGGCGAAAATAGATCATATAAACCAGCAAATATTGCGCGAGATGTCCCGCGATGGCCGCATCAGCAATCTGCAACTGGCCGACCGGGTCGGCCTGTCGCCCTCGGCCTGTCTGCGCCGGGTGCAGGATCTGGAGCGCGCGGGCATCATCACCGGCTATCGCGCGGTGCTGGATCGCCAGGCGATGGGGGTCGGCTTCGTCACCTATATCGGCGTTGGGCTGGGGGAGCATACCAAAGACGCGCAGATGGCGTTTGAACGGGCAATGGATGAGGCACCTGAGGTGGTGGAATGCCACAATATTACCGGCACCATCGAATACCTGCTGCGGGTCGAATGCCCGGATTTGCCCAGCTACAAACGGTTTCATACTGATGTATTGGGAACCTCGCCTTATGTGACGGCGATCACCACTTATGTTGTGATGGGGTCGTCCAAAGATCTGCGTGCCTGAGTGTGGCGCATGGCTGTTTTTGAGTATTTTCGGCAAAAAGAAACATTTGGCTCCAGGGCGCCATAATTCTCGTTGCTAAAAATACTCATCTTGCCCCGCTGCGACATAGACCTTCGTTGAGGTGAGTGGGGATGACGTCGCCGTCGCCGTCTGCTTTGGCGAGGTTGCCGCTTATCGCTGGCGGATTTGGTCTGGCTAGGGCGCAGGCAGCAGCGCCTGTGTCGCAATCTCGGGCGAGGCTAGCACCGGGACGTCAGTCTGTATCATCCCGGCCGCCCCTGCCATCGAGGCCTGCGCCAGAACCACGCAGCCATAGCGCTGCTGCGTCAGTGCCTGTTCAATGTCCGCGGCCAGAGCCTGATTGAAGCTGGCCGTCTGGCCGGCCTCAAACAGCGGCCAATGCGGTGCCAGTTGCAGGCAGGTCAACTGAGGGTCAGAGCGGCCAAAGGCACGCCGCAGCAGCGCTTGGGAGGGCTGCGCCGTGCTGTCGAGGCAATAGGCCAGCAACACCGGCCCACCGATCAATGCGGCCTGCATCATCATCGGCCAGTCGATGCGGATGGCGCCGGCCGCCTCGGCCACCGGGCCGATGGTGGTGCAGCTGCACAGAACCGGCGCCTCAGCCGCCTTGACTGCGGCGGCAATTTCTGCGGCCAGTCTGTCGTCAATTCCGTTTTGGGCGCGCGCCAGCCAGTCCGGGCGCACCACATGATGCAGGTCGGCTTGCGGCGCCAGCCTGTCAAAGGTGGCGCAATGCACCTTGGCAGTGTGCAGAAGGGTCAGATCGGTCATGTGGTTGGGGTCCCTTGCGGTGCGTGCAAGCACGCACCCTACATTGATCAGACTGGACTGCGGTGAGGCAGTCTAGCCACCTGATATCAGCTCGGACTGGGCGACGATAACCTCGGCCTGTTTGATGCTGGCAATATCCACCAGGCGACCCTTGTAGACGGTGGCGCCTTCGCCCTTGGCCTTGGCGGTCTCCATCGCAGCCAGGATCTCGCGGGCTTCGATGACGGCAGCATCGGAGGGGGTGAAGACCTCGTTTGCCAGCGCGATCTGCCTGGGGTGGATGGCCCATTTTCCGACCATGCCCAAAGTGGCCGAGCGCAGCGCCTGGGCGCGGAAGCCTTCGTCATCGGAGAAATCGCCAAAGGGGCCGTCCACCGGCAGCACGCCGTGGGTGCGGCAGGCGGCAACGATGGCGACCTGTGCCCAGTGCCAGGGGTCGGACCAGTGTTTTTGACCTTCGTGCAGCATATAGTAGTTTTCCTGGGTGCCGCCGATGCCGGTGGTCTGCATGCCCATCGAGGCGGCAAAATCCGCGGCGCCGAGGCTCATCGCCTGCAGCCGGGGCGAGGCGGCGGCGATCTCTTCCACATGGGCAATGCCCGCCGCCGATTCGATGATTACCTCAAACGAGATCGGTTTTGTCCGACCCTTGGCGCGCTCAACCGCGGTGACCAGTGCATCCACCGCATAGACATCGGCGGCACAGCCCACTTTGGGGATCATGATCTGATCCAGCCGGTCGCCGGCCTGTTCCAGCAGATCCACCACGTCGCGGTACCAATAGGGCGTGTCCAGCCCGTTGATCCGCACCGACAGGTATTTATTGCCCCAGTCGATGCTGTTCAGCGCCTCGATCACATTGGCGCGGGCGCTGTCCTTGTCCGAAGGGGCGACCGAATCTTCGAGGTCGAGATTGATCACATCCGCAGCCGAGGCGGCCATCTTGGGGAACAGTTTGGTGTTTGAGCCGGGGCCAAACAGCTGGCAGCGATTGGGGCGGGCCGGGGCAGTGGGCTGGATGCGAAAGCTCATATGCGAGTCACCTGTTTGGGTAAGGAAATTGCTATTTTTTCCTTATCTGTGGTATTAAATTGCGTGACGACGCGCAAGTCTTATTGTGCGGCTGCAGCATTGCCGGTGCAGCAACCGTCGCTCTTTCCGGTGACGGCGCAAGGATCAGTGGATTGGCTTTCTGTATTCGAAGATTCTTCGATGAAATTGAGTATTGATAGGAGGAATATGCGTTTAACGTGGGGCGGCACGGATAAAATGGGACCGTTTCGCGTCGCGGCTCGCCTAAAGTCGCGCTCAAAGTGAAATTCCATGGAGTGCCCCGAGATGATCGAGACCCCTTATCTGCTGTTCCTGGGTGATGCGCCCGATATGCTGGCCGCCAAGGTGGCCATTGGCATCAAAGACTGGCGCCCGGAGAATGCTGTGGCACAGTTCCGCCTGCCGGGCTGCGGCGCTGATCTTGGCCTTGCCGACATGAAGCTGGCCGAAGCAAAAGCGGCCGGTGCCAAGACGCTGGTGATTGGGGTGGCCAACCGCGGTGGGGTGATCTCGGCGGCCTGGAAAGAGGTGCTGATCGAGGCGCTGGAAATGGGCTATGATCTGGCCTCGGGGCTGCACAACCTGCTGCGCGACGAGGGCGACCTGGTGGCGGCGGCGCAGACCCATGGTGGCACTCTGCATGACGTGCGGGTGCCGACGGTTGGGTATCCAATTGCCAATGGCGTCAAGCGGACCGGCAAGCGCTGTCTGGCGATTGGCACCGATTGTTCGGTGGGCAAGATGTATACTGCGCTGTCGATTGATGCAGAGATGCAGGCGCGGGGTCTGAAGTCGACCTTTCGGGCCACCGGACAGACCGGTATTCTGATCACCGGTCACGGGGTGCCATTGGATGCGGTGATTGCCGATTTCATGGCCGGTTCGGTGGAATATCTGACACCTGACAATGAGGCCGATCACTGGGATCACATCGAGGGACAGGGCAGCCTGTTCCATGTGTCTTATTCCGGGGTGACCATGGCGCTGGTGCATGGCGGTCAGCCGGATGCGCTGATCCTGTGTCACGAGCCGACCCGGGCGCATATGCGGGGATTGCCGGGCTATGATCTGCCAACGCTGGAGCGTCTGCGCGACACTGCGCTGCCGCTGGCGCAGGTGGCCAATCCGGCCTGCCAGGTTGTTGGCATCTCGATCAACACGCAGCATCTGAGTGAGGAAGAGGCGGTGGCCTATCTGGCGGAGGTTGAGGCGCGCATGGGTCTGCCTGCGGTGGATCCGTTCCGTCATGGTGCGGGCCGTCTGGTGGACGCGCTGGGCGCGATCTGATCTAACACCGCTGCCGGAGGGCTGCCGATAGGGCGGCGCCTCCGGCGGAGGTATTTTTAACAAGAAGAAGGGGTAGGGCATGCGGATCACCGTGACGCGGGATGTGTTCAAGCTGGCGCAGGTTTTCACAATTTCACGCGGCTCGCGCACTGAGGCCAAGGTGCTGACGGTGACGGTTGAGCAGGGTGGGTTTACCGGCTGGGGCGAATGTGTGCCCTATGCGCGCTACGATGAAACGCTGGACTCTGTGACAGCGGAGATCGAGGGTCTGCCCGGTGATTTCACCCGCGCCGAGCTGCAATCGCTGCTGCCTACGGGCGCGGCGCGCAATGCGGTGGACTGTGCACTGTGGGATCTGGAGGCCAAGCAGGCCGGCAAGCGGGTTTGGGAACTGGCTGGACTGGCTGCGCCGGGACCGGAGGTTACCGCCTATACCCTATCGCTGGATACCCCGGAAAGGATGCAGGCGCAGGCGGCTGAGAATGCCTTTCGGCCCTTGCTGAAGATCAAGCTGGGCACCGCCGATGATATGCCGCGGCTGGAAGCGGTGCGGGCTGGTGCGCCGCAGTCGTCAATCATTATTGATGCCAACGAGGGCTGGTCAGCCGAAGTCTATGCCGATCTGGCGCCGCATCTGCTGCGTCTGGGGGTTGAGCTGGTGGAGCAGCCGCTGCCTGCTGGCGAAGATGAGGCGCTGATTGGTATGGATCGCCCGGTGCCGGTCTGTGCTGATGAGAGCTGTCATGACCGCGAGAGCCTGCCCAAGCTGGCCGGTAAATACGATGTGGTGAACATCAAGCTGGACAAGACCGGCGGGCTGACCGAGGCGCTGAAGCTGCGCGATGCGGCGCTGGCGCAGGGCTATCGGGTGATGGTCGGCTGCATGGTTGGATCGTCGCTGGCAATGGCGCCGGCCACACTGGTGGCACAGGGTATGGCGGTCACCGACCTTGACGGGCCGCTGCTGCTGGCCGAAGACCGGGATGAAGCTTTGAAATTTGATGGTGCCGGTGTGCACCCACCCAGTGCAAAGCTCTGGGGGTAAGGAGAATAAAATGACCCGTACCGTATATGTAAACGGCGATTACCTGCCGGAGACCGAGGCCAAGGTCTCAATTTTTGACCGTGGTTTTCTGATGGCCGATGGCGTCTATGAGGTGACCTCGGTGCTGGACGGCAAGCTGATCGACTTTGACGGTCACGCGGTGCGGCTGGCGCGCTCGCTGGACGAGTTGGAGATGCAGGCGGCCTGCTCTAAGGACGAGCTGCTGGAGATCCACCGTGAGCTGGTCACGCGCAATGGCATTGTCGAGGGTCTGGTCTATCTGCAGATCACCCGTGGCAGCGACGGCGACCGGGATTTTGTGTTTCCGGACCCCGAGACCACCAAGCCGACCATCGTGTTGTTCACCCAGAACAAGCCGAATTTGGCGGATAATCCGGCTGCCAAGAAAGGCGCCAAGATCATCTCGATCGCCGATATCCGCTGGGGCCGCCGCGACATCAAGACGGTGCAGTTGCTGTATCCCTCGATGGGCAAGATGATGGCCAAGAAAGCGGGCTGTGATGATGCCTGGCTGATCGAGGATGGCTATGTCACCGAGGGCACCAGCAACAATGCCTATTACGTCAAGGATGGCACCATTGTCACCCGGCCGCTGTCCAGCGATATTCTGCACGGCATCACCCGCAAGGCGGTGCTGCGCATTGCGGCTGAGGCGCAGTTGAAGATCGAAGAGCGTCTGTTCACCATTGATGAGGCGAAGCAGGCGGATGAAGCCTTCACCACTTCGGCCAGCGCCTTTGTGATGCCGGTGGTTGAGATCGACGGCGTGCAACTGGGCGACGGCACTCCGGGGCCAATCGCCAAGCGCCTGCGCGAGATCTATCTGGACGAAAGCCGCAAGGCGGCGATCTGAGCCAGCAGAAAGTGACCTGCCCCGGGATCACCGGGGTAGGCGTGGCCCCTGGTGTCAGCTCTTGTCGGTGACGTTCTGTTTGAAGGCGACGTCGAATTCGGCCTGTTTTTGCGGGCTGGCGTCGGTTTGATGGTTGGCTTTCCACTCGTCCATGCTCATGCCATAAAAAATCTCGCGGGCCTGGGTCTTGTCCATCTCGATGCCGCGCTCGTTTGCGGCTTCCTGGTACCAGCGCGACAGGCAGTTGCGGCAGAAACCGGCCAGATTCATTAGGTCGATGTTCTGCGCGTCGGTGCGGTCTTCCATCAGGTGTTTCTGCAGGCGGCGGAAGGCGGCGGCCTGGAGTTCAATCTCGGTCTGCGGATCCATCGTGCTGTTCCTTCAAAACAAATACTCCGTCTGCGTGAGTAGCAAGCGGCGGGCGGTGGCACAATGCGCAGATGGGCATGCGTCGGTGGGCTACATCAGTTTCAGCGCAACGTAGGGTGTCAGGCAGAACACAAAGGTCAGGATCTTGTAGGTGGCGATGTAGTTGAAATAGGATTTTTTGACTTCGCCAGTTTCCATGTTGAACATGCCCCCGTGCAGGGCGGCAAGTTTCTCGCGTCCGGCCAGCAAAATCAACGCGGTGATGGTCAGGAAGCCGATGTTCAAAACAGTCATCCAGCCGAAAAATGTGGTCAATGTTGCAAGGGTCATACGCCCATCCTTTCGAAATAACTCATGGTAAGCCCGTGTCTGAGAATATGGGGATACGGGGCCTGCCCCGCAATGAGCTGTGTCAATACGCCCAGGTCCATTGACGATGTAAGATGCAATCAAACACCGGAGCTGGCCAATGCGCGGGGCAGGGCCTGGGCCAGCCGCTCGGCCCAGGCAACCTGGCCTTTGGGCTCGGCGATCAGGTCGTTGCGCAGCTCGATCAGTGTGTTGGGACGCCCATGCGCCGAGGCATGGGTGTCGATGGCATCGCCGGGCAGGTAGCCGATGTAGGGCTCGTTGACGCCGACAGGGGCCTCGGTGTGGGGTTCCAACTGCTCGACCACATGCGGTGAAAACGGCTCATTGTTTGGAAACAGGATGCCGATTTCCCAGGGGCGTTGCGGTCTGCCGCGCAATTGCGGCGTGAAGGAATGCATCGAGATGATCACCACGTTATCCCGTGCCGCCAGTGCCTTGAGCGCGCCGTGGTAGGGGCGATAGCAATGCTGCAGCCGTTGCTCGCGCTGATCCGCATTGGCATGGCGGTTGCCGGGAATGATAGTGCCGTCATACAGTTTCATCAGCAGGGTGGGGTCGTCCTCGCCGCGGTTGGGGTCAATCACCAATCGTGAGAAATTCGAGGCAATTACCGGCGCATCCAGCATCTCACCCAAATGTCTGGATACCTCATAGGCGCCGACGTCATAGGCGATGTGGCGTTCCATATCGTCGCGGGGCAGGCCGAGGTCGCCGCCGTTGACGAACGGCGGCACCACATTGGTGGCGTGATCGCAGGTGATCAGCCAGCGGGCGGGCCGGTCAGCGCCGTGAATAAAGTAGGGTGTATATGTCATTTGCCTGTCATCCCTTTTGTTGCATCTATAGGGGAGTTGCAGCAAAAGGGGAATTGCGCGATAAGCGGCCCAGCACTGTTTG